>JASIBA010000155.1 GCA_030041735.1 Thermoplasmata archaeon
GGGGAATGAACGTGTCGAAACCGATCCTCGCTGACTGGCGGAATTGCTCGTTTGCTTACCTTTGAGCTATTGCGTACTTCGCGTACTCTCTCCTCTGTCGGTCCCGAGAGGTCACTCCCCGTTGCCAGGGAGGGGATCTCGGGGCTCCACGCCCCATCGGGCCATCTGTGGCGCTGCCCTGGAAGAGACCGGTTCACAGGTCCCCGGCCCGCCGTGGCGGCGTCGTCGATCCGCGCTCCCGAGGGAGCGGGGCCGACCTCGAAACGGAGCCGGGGGCGGTATTTAACGAACGTGTGTGCGCGCCCGCGTCGCGGGCGCGACGGCGCCGGGGAGATCGTCCCCGAGGAGGCCCGCGCCGGTCTGCGACCTCCGAGAGGTCGCGTAGCGCGGGCACCGACCCCGGGCGCCGGGCGGGCTACGCCCGGGACTCGATCTGGTGCACCCAGAGCGGGACCTCGAGCAGGGAGGTGATCTCGGGCGGTTCGTGCCCGAGCCCGGTGCCCGCCCGGTTCAGCCACACAGAATGGAGACCGGCCTCCTTAGCGGCGATCGCGTCGGTGAAGGCGAGGTTCCCGACGTAGAACGCATCCCCGGCAGGGAGCCGCATCCGCTCGAGCGTGCGACGGAAGATCTCGGGGTCCGGCTTCTCGACGCCCTCCGTGCCCGAGGAGACAACCCGCTCGAAGTACGGTAAGATGCCGGTGGTGTGCAGGATCGAGCGGGTGTGGGCCTCGCTCGAGCTGTTCGAGACCACCGCGAGGCGCCGCCCGTCGGAGCGGAGATGGTCGAGGCAGCGGCGGGTGTCCGAGTACAGCCGGAAGAAGCCGGGCCGCTCCTTGAGCAGCGCCGTGAACCGCTCGGCGGTCGGAAGGTCGACCGGGCGCTCGCTGGCCCGCTCGAGCGTGCGGCGCCAGAACTCGCACTGGCCGATCCGCTCGCGGTTGTCGGTCTCGCGCTCGACCTCGAAGAAGCCGTGGGCCATCCGCTCCTCGTCCGCCGGGACGAAGCAGCGGTGCGCGAGCTCGGTCCAGTGGCCGAAGTCGTGGTAGTCGACGAGCGTGCCGCCGAGGTCGAAGAGGACGGCGCGGATCGTGGGCGCGTCGCGGGGCACGCCGGTATCGAGCGGTCAGCGGGCTTTACGATGACGGGCCCGGCGCGGCTTCGGGCGCATCCACGGGGTGTACGTGAGGCCGACGAGCAGCCCCTCGGGGCCGAGGAGGCGGGTCACGGTCTGCCCCCAGGGCTCGGTGCGGGCCGAGACCAGCAGGCGGTACCCGCGCGCCTCGAGCGCGCGCGTCGCGGCGGCGACGTCCGCCACGTCGAACTCGATCCACGCCTGCGGTGTCGGGACCTCCTTCGGCCACTCCGTCCGCCCGAAGCACGACTCGGCCGCGTGGGCGAGCGGCCAGAGGCCGAACGACTTCGCGCCCTTGAGCCGGTTCGTGTGCAGGTAGCCGTCCGAGTCCTCGAACGGGATCGCGAGGAAGTCGCGGTAGAGGGCGCGGCTCGCGTCCGCGTCGCGCACGATCGGCCCGAATCCCGCGATGAAGAGCGCCCGGCTCGATTCCGCATCCGCCATAGGGGTCCCTGCGACCCCCACCACAGCCGTGAGGATACTCGCCCCGGCGAGAGGCGGCGAAACGCCTCCCCGTCAGCGGGATCGTCGCCGGCGCCCCTGCGCGGCGCGGTAGTCGCGCGCGAGCGCGCGCCCGTAGCCGGTCCAGGCGTGCCGGAGGTCCGCCTCGAACGCGGCGGCGGTCGGATGTTTGGGATGGGCCGCGGTCGCCCGTCGGTGCATAGTGATGGTGAGCCGGGTCCGCTCGGGGCCGAGCCGGGCGAGCCGGTAGTCGACCTCCGCGAATCGGTGGCTCCCCTGGGAGTGCGAGTGCCACCGGTCCGGGGGCCGGAGCACGACCGCGCTGCGGCGCCAGACCCAGCCGCCCGGCTGCCGCTCCAGATCCTCGAACACGACGCGGCTCTGGTCCCGTTCGAGGACCCGTCGCTCGAAGCCCTGGTGGGAGCGCGAGGCGTCGTTCGCCCGATAGTCGGTCGCCCAGCGGAAGACGAACTCGATCGGCGCGGCGAGATCGATGGTGAACCGATAGACCCGCTCCGGACCCAGCGAGGGCGTCGGCATGGGCGAGGCACGGACCCGCGCCCTTAAACGGTCCCCCGTGCGGGCCGCGCGGTTCAGGCGACGCTCACGCTCTGGATGTCCGTGTGGCGGACGAGGATCGCGCGGGCGACCTTCAGGTTCTTCCCGGCCTTCCCGATCGCGCGCGCCTTCCAGGCGGGGTCGACCGTCACGGTCGCGTGACGCCCCGGGCCCTTCGGGACGAGCTCGACCTTCTTCGGCGAGTACCAGTAGAAGATGTTGCGGGCGAGCGTCTCGGGATCATCCGACCACTCGACGACCTGGATCTCCTTCTTGAGCATCCCCTTGAGCCGGTCGACGAGCACGCCGCCCGGGCCGACCGCCTTGTGGACCTCGCCCGGCATCACGAGGAAGACGAGCTTGTCCTCGGCGGAGAGGCAGTCCTTGACCCGCGCTCCCGTCCGCTCCTCGAACAACCGGATGTAGCCGAGGGCCTCGGTGTCGAGGGTGATCTCGGTCATCGTCCCGGAAGGGGTTCGGCGCGGAGGGCCCTCAGGTCTGGAGGGTCAGGATTGCGCTCGAGCCCGGGTCGAGGACGGCCATCGCGCTGATCGGGAACGGCTTCCCGCACGCCTGGCCCAGGTCGACCGCGGTGCCCTCGAAGTGGTAGACGGGGATCTTCCCGATCGCCCGCTCGCCTTTGAGCTTCGCATCCGGGCACGTGGACGAGACGATCACGAGGCGTGCCTTCTTCGCCTCGGCGGCCGCGAGCGTCTCGGTGACCCCGAGCCGCACCTTCCCCGTCTCCAGGGCGACCTTGAGCGCGTGCGCGAGATCCATCTACGCCTCCTCCGCCGCCGCGTCGGCGGGGGGCAGCGCGGTCGACTCGGCCTTCGGGGGCGGCGGCGGGGCGGGGATCGACGGCCCCGGCGAGCCGAGCGGCTTGTAGACCAGGTTGACCGCGCCCGTGCCGAGCGTGATCGGCTGGCCGACGATGATGTTCTCGGCGACCCCCTTGAGCTCGTCGACCTCACCCGTGATCGCGGCACGGAGCAGGTGCGCGGCGGTGATCTCGAACGCGGCCCGGGCGAGGACGCTGGTCTTCTTGCCCGAGATGCCGTGGCGGCCGATCGCGCGGATGTCGCCCTCGTTGGTCATGACGTCCGCGACCAGCATCAGGTGCCGGATGTCGACGCCGAGGCCCTGCTCGGCGAGCGTGCGGTTCGCCTCGTGGATGAGGGCGGCGCGCGCCGCCTCGACGCCGTACACGCGGTAGATCTCGAAGACCGAGTTCGTGGTGGTCCGGACGGGATCGACACCCGGGATCTCGAGGACCGACTCCAGGTTCGAGCCCTCCGTGTAGATCACGTACTCATCCTTCTCCTTCCGGATGAGCGCGCGCCGGATCCCGGTGACGCCCTTGATCCGGATCGCCTTCGCTTCCTCGGAGGCGATGAGGAGCTTCTTGAACGGCATCTCCTCGACCATCTCCTCCTTCTTCGTCTTGGAGGCGCCGGGAGCCGACTCCTTGAGGTGGATCTCGATCGCGCGGGTCTCGCCGCCGCCCGGGCCGTCGCCGATCTCGAACAGGCGGAGGTCGAGGTTCTCGCCGAGCGCCGCGAGCAGCTCCGCCCGGCGGATCCCGCGCTCGGAGAGGCGGGCGGCGATCGGCGTGATGACGACCGTCAGGTCCTCGACGACCGTCCCGATCGACGCGACGTCGGGCACCGTCGTGACCTCGATCTGGAGCGCGATGTTCTGCACCGCGTCCCGGTCGGCCCGCAGCTTCCTGTCGACGTGGACCGTCATCATCGGCGTCGACGGGACGCGGCGCGCGTCGACCAGCTCGATCAGGCGCGGCAGGCCAAGCGTGACGTTCATCTCGGCGACGCCCGCGTAGTGGAACGTCCGGAGCGTCATCTGCGTTCCCGGCTCGCCGATCGACTGCGCGGCGAGGATGCCGACCGACTCGTGCGCGTCGACCTCGGCGCGGCGGTAGCGCCGCGCGACCTCGCGGACGATCCGCTGGGCCTCGCCCGGCGAGAGCTTCAGGTTGTGGAGCTTCGTGCGGAGCTCCTCGGCGACGAGCGGCGGGAGGTGCACGCCCTCCTTCCGCGCGATCTCCTGGATGCGCTTGACCGCGTCGCCCGGGACCGGCTTCTTCTCGTCGGGCATGCTCACTCGCCTCCGAACTCGGGGCCCTCCTCGGGCGCCCCGAACTCCTCGGTCTCCTCTTCCTCGCCCTCTTCCTCGAGCTGCGCCTCGGCCTGGAGGTCCATCTCCTCCTCCGAGACCGGCGGCGTGCCCGCCGGCCCGTCCGGCCGGCGCTCGTCCGAGGACCGCACGCGGCGGCCCAGGACCTGGCTCACGACCTCGTCGAGCGAGACCGCGGCGCCCTGGTAGGAGCGGGTGGGGTCGATGCCGTCCTCCCCGTAGTCGAACTCGATCACGGTGCCGGCGGTGTTTCGCACGGTCCGGTCCTCCGCGACCTTCAGGTCCTCGAGGGCGTTGATGAGCCGGCGCTGCATGTAGCCGGACCGGCTCGTCCGGACGGCCGTGTCGACCAGCGACTCCCGACCGCCCATCGAGTGGAAGAAGTACTCCGTGGGCGAGAGCCCGCGCTTGTAGCTCGAGCTCACGAACCCGCGCGCCGCGCTCCCGAGATCGCCCCGCTCGAAGTGCGGCAGGGTTCGGTTGAAGTAGCCGCGCATCAGGCGCTCGCCGCGGACCGACTGCTGGCCGACCGCGCCGGCCATCTGCGTCAGGTTGAGCATCGAGCCGCGTGCCCCCGACTTCGCGAGGATCACGGCCGGGTTCTCGAGCCCGAGGAAGCGGCCCGCGATCTCGCCGGCCTTGTCCCGCGCCTGCCCGAGCTCGCGCCGGACCATCACCTCGAGCGTCTCCTCGATCGAGCGTCCGGGCATCTGCTCGAGCTTGCCCTTCCGGTACTGCTCGACGAGCTCGTCGACCTTCTCGCGGGCCGCGTCGAGCGACTCCGTGATCTCCTTGAGCGCCGGCTCGGGCACGTCCTCGTCGTCGATCCCGGTCGAGAGGCCCTTGAGACCCATCGCCGTGATCGCGAGGCGGCTCATCTCGTCCAGGAACTGCCGCGCGCGCGGCATCCCGTCGTTCCGCGCGATCGCGTCAAGGACCGCGCCCTTCTCGAAGGCGATCGCCTTCTTGTCGATCGTCCCGGCCTTGAGCACGCCGTTCTCGATCACGACCCAGGCGTCGTGCTTGCAGTTGAGGGGCGGGTCGTTGCAGCCGGCCCAGATGTTCGAGCGGAACTCGAGCGTGAGGTCCTTCGGGAGCGTCAGGCTGAATAGCTGCTTGCCCGACCAGAACGCGATCCCGTCCTTGTCCTTCCCCGCCGGCGGCGGGACCGGGTAGTTCAGCTTCGAGAGCAGGTAGGTGACCTCGGCCCGCGAGAAGTGCGGGTCCATGTAGGTGAGCAGGAACGCGGCGGTGATGTGATCGTGCAGCATCCCGATGATCGGGCCGCCGTACCGGGGCGAGAGGATGTGCTCCTCGACCTTCATCAGGACCTTCGCCTCGGCCCGCGCCTCCTGGCTCTGGAGGACATGCAGGTTCATCTCGTCGCCATCGAAGTCGGCGTTGTAGGGCGGGCAGTCGCAGAGGTTGAAGCGGAACGTCTTGTGCGGCAGGATCCGGACGAAATGGGCCATCATGCTCATGCGGTGCAGGCTCGGCTGCCGGTTGAACAGCACGATGTCGCCGTCGATGAGCTGCCGCTCGACGATCGAGCCGGGCGTGACGAGCTCCGCGCACGCCTCGGCGTTCTTCTCCATGACCTTGATCCGCTGGCCGTCCTCGCGGACGAGGTAGTTGACCCCGCAGCGGTACCGGCCGTCGGCGTCCGCCGGCGGACTCGGGCCCCGCTTGACGAGCTCCTTCGCGACCTCCTGGTTGTGGAGCGTGACCTCGAGGGGCACGGTGAGCCCGCGGGCGACCTCCGCCGGGATCCCGACCTCGTTGATCGAGAGCAGCGGGTCGGGGCTGATGACCGTCCGCGCCGAGAAGTTGACCCGCTTCCCCGACAGGTTCGAGCGGAAGCGGCCGTCCTTCCCCTTCAGGCGCTGGGCGAGGGTCTTGAGCGGGCGGCCCGAGCGGTGCCGCGCCGGCGGGATGCCGCTCGTCTGGTTGTCGAAGTACGTCGTGACGTGGTACTGCAGGAGCTCCCACAGGTCCTCGACCACGAGCTGGGGGGCGCCCATGTCGCGGTTCTCGCGGAGCCGCTGGTTGATCCGCAGCACGTCGACGAGCTTGTGGGTCAGGTCGTCCTCGCTCCGCTCCCCGCTCTCGAGCGTGATCGAGGGGCGGACCTGGACCGGCGGTACCGGGAGCACGGTGAGCACCATCCACTCCGGCCGCCCGAACTTCGGGTTCAGGGCGAGCGCGCGGACGTCCTCGTCGGGGATCCGCTCGAGCCGGGCGCGGACCTCCTTCGGGGTGATCTTGTGGCTGTTCTCGCGGAAGGTGGTCGGCTTGTCGAGCACGATCCGCTGCTGGACCTCGTGGCAGAACGGGCAGGTCCGCTCCTCCTTCGGCTCGCGCGTGCGCACCACGGGGGTCGGCGCGTCGTCGTCCACCGCGACCTCCGCGCGCGGGCTCGGCGCGTCGGGCAGCATCCGGCCGCAGGCGCGGCAGGTCGACTGGAGGAGGCGGCGGATCTCCTTCGCGTAGCCGACGTGGATCACCGGCATGGCGAGCTCGATGATGCCGAAATGGCCCGGGCACTCGTTGACCCGGCCGCCGCAGGTGCGGCAGCGCAGGTTCGGCTCGATGACCCCGAGGTGGAGGTCCATGAGCCCCATCTCGATCGGGTACCCGTCGTCGTCGTAGGTGTCCGCGGTGATGATCTTCACCGCGCTCATCCGCCGGATCTCGTCCGGGGAGAGGAACGCGAACTGCAGCGCCTTGATCCGCTTCGAGAGTCCCTGCGCCATCGTCCGACCTCCTAGCGCATCTCCTCGAGCTGGAGCCGCATGATCACGCCGAGGCTGATCAGCTCCTCCAGGAGCAGCTTGAACGAGTAGCTCATCTCGACCGGGTAGATCGACGAGGTGTTCCCGCAGCTCGGGCACCGCAGCGATCCGGCGCGCGTGTCGGGGATCGCGATGTGCCCGCAGTCGGGGTTCCCGCAGACGTACTGGATGGTCCCGTCCGACTCGTCGAGCAGGCGGTCCTTGATCACCATCGCGACCCCGTGGCCGATCAGGCAGTCGCGCTCCATCTCCCCGAACCGGAGCCCGCCCTGGCGGGAGCGGCCCTCCGTCGGCTGGCGCGTGAGGATCTGGACCGGGCCGCGCGAGCGCATGTGCATCTTGCCGGCGACCATGTGGTGGAGCTTCTGGTAGTAGATCACGCCGACGAAGATCTCCGCCTCGAACTTGCGGCCGGTGAGCCCGTCGTAGAGCGTCTCGCGGCCGGAGGGGTGGAAGCCGGCCGCCTTGAGGCCCTCCCGGAGCGCCTCCTCGCGGGCGCCGCTGAAGGCGGTGCCGTCGACCGTGCGGCCCTCGAGCGAGCCGACCTTGCCGCCCAGCATCTCGAGGACGTGGGCGACGGTCATGCGCGACGGGATCGCGTGCGGATTGATCAGCAGGTCCGGCGTGACGCCGTCCCGCGTGAACGGGAGGTTCTCCTGCGGCGCGATGAGCCCGATGACGCCCTTCTGCCCGTGCCGGCTCGCGAACTTGTCGCCGAGCTCGGGGATGCGCTGGTTGCGGACCTTGACCTTGACGAGCTTCGAGATGTTCTCGCCCTCGGTCAGGATCACGTTGTCGACCCAGCCGGACTCGCCGAAGCGGACGGTCACGCTCGTCTCCCGGCGCTTCTGCGGCGTCAGGAGATCGGTCTTCTCCTCGAGGAAGCGGGGCGGGCTCGTCTTCCCGACGAGGACGTCGCCCTCGGAGACCTCGAGCTCGGGGAAGATCAGGCCGTCCTCGCCGAGGTTCCGGTAGGCCGTGTCGACGCGGGCCCCCGCGACGTCCGGCCGGGGGATCTCGAACCGGTCCTCCTGGCCGCCGGGGTACTTCCGCTCCTCACCGCGGTACGTCCGGAAGAACGAGGAGCGTCCGAGGCCGCGGTCGATCGCGCCCTTCGAGAAGACGAGGGCGTCCTGCATGTTGTACCCTTCGTACGAGAGGACGGCGACCACGAAGTTCTGGCCCGCCGGCCGCTCGGTGAAGTGGACGTAGCGCATCGTCTGCGTCTGGAGGAGCGGCGCCTGCGGGTAGTGCAGCAGGTGGCCGCGGGTGTCCGGCCGCCGGCGGTAGTTGACCGACTCGACCCCCAGCGCCTGCTTCGCCATCCCCGAGCCCATCGTGTTCCGGGGCGCGCTGTTGTGCTCGGGGTACGGGATCAGGCCCGTGCAGACGCCGAGCATCAGGTTCGGGTCGATCTCGAGGTGCGTGTGGCGCTCGGTGAGCAGGCTCGTCGTCGGGAACTCCGACTTGCAGAACCCGCACTCGACGATCGCCTCGTCGCGCTTCTCGCCCATCGAGAGCCAGCGGATGTCGCTGCGGCTCAGCGCCCGTTCGCACTTGGGGCACCGGTCGGGCGAGACGAACGGATCGACCGCGATGAAGGAGTCCTCCTCCTCCTCCGCGTCGAGCCACTCGATCTTGCCCTCGCGGATGAGGTCGGTGAAGGAGCGGGTGCCGCGGGCGAGCTCGTCGAGGTCCGTGCGCGTGACGCGCGGGACGCCGTTGCGGACCACGACCAGCGGGCGCCGGAGGCGGCCGGGGTCGCAGTGCACGATGACCTCGTTCATCTCGGCGTCGTAGCGGACGTTGATCTCGTAGGTCTTGTCCTCGAGCGTCGAGGAGAGCGTGCGCGTCCGCCGGCGCTCGCGGAGATCGCGCACGAGCTCGAGCGGCTGGGAGTGGAGCCCGATCAGGTTCCCGTTGACGTAGACGCGCGCGGCGCGCTTGGCGCGGGGCGCGGCGGCCTCCTGGAGCACGTCCGGGCCGATCTCGCGCGTGTTGTTGTCGCGGAGGATCAGCGTGACCTCCTCCTCGTCGCAGCCTTCCGACACGTCGACGCAGAGGGCGTAGTTCTTGACGAGGCCGCAGTTCTGGCCCTCGGGCGTCTCGTTCGGGCAGAGCCGGCCCCACTGCGTCGGGTGCAGGTCGCGCGCTTCGAAGTGCGGCTGGCTGCGCGTCAGCGGGCTCGTGACGCGCCGTAGGTGGCTGATCGTCGACATGTGGCTGGTGCGGTCGAGCACCTGGCTCACGCCCGCCCGGCCCCCTACCCAGTTCCCCGTCGCGAGGGCGTGGACCAGCCGCTGGGTGAGCAGGTCGGGGCGGATCGCGCTCGCGATGCGGAGGTCCTTCTTGCGGGCGAACGACCGCTCGAGCTGGTACTTGAGGTCCTTGAGCAGCAGGGAGAAGGCGACCCGGAACAGGTCCTCCATGAGGTCGCCGGCGAGCTTGAGGCGCTTGTTCGCGTAGTGGTCCTTGTCGTCCTCGCCGCGGACCTTGAGGTGGAGCTCGAGGACCGTCCGCGCCATCCGGGCGAGGTAGAGCGCCTTCTTCAGGCGGTCCGCGCGGGTGTCGCCGAGGTGCGGCAGCAGGGAGCGGTCGAGGATCCCGTCGACCTTGCGCTGGCGGTACTCCTTGGCCTGGCCCGTGGCGAACTTCTTCTCCAGGAACAGGAGCGCGTCCTCCGTGGTGAGGATCCCCTCGGGAGGGTACAGCCGCTTGGAGACGCACTCCTCGAGGTTGACGTTGAGCAGGTGCTTCATCGTCTGGACGAACGGCTCGTCCAGCGGCAGGAGCTCCCCGAGGACCGCCTGGAAGATCTCCTCGTCGTTCTTCATCCCGAGGGCCTTCATCAGGATCACGAGCGGGATCTGCCCGCTCGCCGTCGGGACGCTGACCTGCAGGACCCCGTCCTTCTTCTTCTCGACGACGGTGAGGGAGCGGTAGCCGCCGCGCTGGCTGAAGACCTTCGCGCTCTCGATCGGGGTGCCGTAGCGCTCGTTGAACTCGGCGAAGATGCGGTTCGGGGCGAGGTCCTCCAGGCTGATGATCACCCGCTCGGTCCCGCCGATGACGAAGTAGCCGCCGGGGTCGAGCGGGTCCTCACCGTACTCGACGAGCTTCGCCCGGTACTCCTCGTCGGAGAGCCAGATCTGGTCGTCCTCGGTGATCTTGTAGCGGTTGAGGTTGCACGGGCGGCTCTTGACCATGATCGGCAGGTCGCCGATGTGCACGTCCTCCGGGGCCCGCTCGACGCCGTTCTCGACGACGGTGACCTTGAGGTAGATCGGGGCCTGGTAGGTGAGGTTCCTCAGCCGGGCCTCCATCGGCGTGAGGGTCGGCTTGGAGCCGACCGGCTCCTTGACGAACGGCGCCCCGATGAAGATCGTCGGCTCGGCCGACGGCGGCACGACGCCGCGCGCGTCCCGGCGGCGGCCGACGCGGACGGAGATCGAGCTCTTGGTCTTCTGGACGTCGAGCCGGATCACCCCGCGCTCGGTCGAGTCCTCGCTGACGCGGGCCTCGTCGACGATCCGCTGCATCCTCGAGTTCGGGTTGTCGCGGGTCGGCAGGAAGTCGTTGAAGCTGGCGAGGTGGTGGTTGACGATCGATCGCTCCCGGAAGAACGCGTCGACGATCTCGCGCATCGGCTCACTCCTCCCGGCCGGGCAGGACGATCACGCGGTAGGCGATCGACTCGCCGGCGGTCGCGCTCGGCCGCCGGATGCGGACGAGCCGGCCGACGAGGCGCTCGCCGGATTCCTTGAGCGCGGTGTACTTCGGGTCGGTCTGCAGGCCCGGATCGCTCACGAGGATCTTCGGGAGGCGCTCCACGGGCGTCGCGACCTCCTGGAGGACCTTGCCGCTCTCCGCCTCGGAGAGGATCTCGTGGGGAGGGGCGAGGTGGTGGGCGACGAACGGCCGCGGGGGGCGCGGCGGCGCCGAGGCCCGGGACGACCTCGCTCGCGGACGGGCGGACGGCGTCAGGGGTTCCTCCGGGGAGCGGCGCGGGCCCGGGGGGATGTTCGGACCGGCCGCGCGCCGTGCGCGGACCGGCTCGTTCGAACCCCCGACCATCTGGTTAAAAGCCAGATGCTCTGTGCCGGGCCGCCGGGACGACCGGCCGACCGACCGAACTGAGCTACGGGCCCGATCCTGCTCCGCCACGGGAGCACTCGCGCACGGTACATCAGGCTATCTGCCGAGGGTCCGGCCCGCGGGTTCACTGCAGGCTCTCCAGGCTCGAGATGATCGACCAGATCGCCGTCCGGCCGTGCGTCGGGAGGTTCGGGTCGTTGGCGAGGTCGTCCAGCGCGTAGACGGCGCTCGCGATCCGCACGTCCAGCGGGACCGCCGGCTTCGACAGCTGGGCCTTCGCCGCCAGCGCCCCCCGACGGACGTTGCGCGGCACGCTCGCGTCGTCGGCGAGCTCCACGAGGCTCCGCACGGCGCGATCGACCCCGCCGTCCACGCCGTCGGTCGGCGGGAGCCGCGGGGCTCCCTCGGCGGAGGCCAGCCCGGAGCCGGTCATACGGCGTGGGTCTCCCCGCCTTCCTTGTAGGCGGTGACGACCAGGAGGGTCTTCGACTCGCGGATCCCCTTCACCGCCGGCAGCCGGTGCAGGACGAACTCCTTCAGCTCCTCGTAGTGGGGGAAGCGGACCTTGAGGAAGATGTCGGTGTCCCCCGTCACGAGGAAGACGTCCTCGACCTCGGGGAACCGGGCGACCTCGGTCGCCACGTTGTCGGCCTCGGCCGTCTCGACCTTGAGGGCGATCAGGGCGGCGACGTGCTCGTCGCCCCAGACCTTCGTGAAGGCGGTCTCGACGGCGCGGCTGACGGGGGCCTTCGGAGCGGAGGGCTTGTCCATCGTAGGGGACCTCTCGCGAACGCTGCGGATGCCGACTCCCGGGCGCACTACGACGCCGGGGCGGACTCGAACTCCTCTTGCAGGTCGTTGACGACCTGATCGATCACACTACCGGCATCCTGGGCATGGTACTCCCGTACCCCCCCGGCCTCGCTCGAGACGCGGGCCAAAAGGTCGGCCGGTCCTCGAAGAAACTCGACGCTGCAGATGAACTCCTCCATCATCGCCGGGCCCCCCTCCGGCGGTCGGGCGGACATGGGCCTACTATATATCGGTTCGCAACGCCCGGGGCCGTCACGACCTCGGCGGGCTCACGGGGCGGTCGGCCCGACTTGGAGCCGAGGGTACTCGGCTCGGACGCGTCGAGCTGCTCGGTCGCGGCGGGGCGCGCGGCTCGGGTTCCCCCCCCCGTCGAGGAGCTGCCCGAGGACCCGGCCGAAGCGCTACGGAGCGGAGAAGGCACCCACCGCGGCCATCGACGG
>JASIBA010000026.1 GCA_030041735.1 Thermoplasmata archaeon
GGGCCGAGGAGCTCGCGGAGCGCCCCGTTCATGAGGTGGGTCGCGGTGTGGTGCTGCATCAGCTGCGTCCGGCGCGCGGCGTCGATCCGTCCGTGGACCCGATCGCCTGGGCCCATCCGGGCCGGCCCCTCGAGGCGGTGCAGGATCCACCGTCCCTTCCGCTCGACGTCCACCACGTCCTGGTCGCCGAGCTGGCCGAGATCGTGGACCTGACCCCCGCTGGTCGGGTAGAAGTAGGTCCGGTCGAGGGCGACGAACGGCCCGCTCGCCCAGACCACGTGCGCGTCGAACGCGATGGTGTACGGGTCGAGGTAGTACTCCGCCTGGGTCGCGGGCGTGTCCTCCGGCGGCGTCGGGAGCTCGGCGCCCTTGTCCGTGTACTCGTTGACGGGTCGCTCCCCCTCGTGCCGGGCCGCGACCCGGGCGTAGAAGTCCTCGGGGACCTTGGGCGGGTGCCGGAGCTCCTCCACCGCGATCTCGGGCGGGACGCCGAGCGAGTCGTACCAGTCCAGCAGGTCCTCCTCGGTGATGGGCGCGCCCGCGGCCCGGGCGCGCTCCTCGGTGCGGCGGATGGTAACGCGGGCCCGGGCGATCGCCTCGCCGAACCTCTCGACCTCCGCCTCGACGACGCGGTGGAGGTCGTCGCGGTGGGCCCCGACCTCGGGCGCGACGCGCGCGATGTCGCGCGCGACCTCGTCGAGCACGACGTTGAGCGTGGGCGCCTCCGGTCGGGTCTGGAGGATCCGGACCGCGCGCCGGATCAGGAGGCGCGCGAAGTACCCCTCCTTGCTGTTCGACGGAACGACCCCGTCGGTGAGCAGGTAGTTGAGCGCGCGCGCGTGGTCGACCAGGATCGCCGCCTCGCGGGCCGAGAACGTCGCGCGCAGGTCCTCGTACGGGCGGCCGAAGCAGGCCTCGTAGGCCGTCTTCGTTCCCTGGCTCATCCAGACGAACCGCTCGAGCCCATAGCCGGTGTCGACGACGGTGAGCGGCATCGGCCGAAGGGTCGTGCCGTCCCGCAGATACTCCATGAAGACGAGCGTCGCGAGCTCGAGCCCGAGGAGTCCGACGCTCAGCGACGGGCCCAGGTTCCCGCCGCCCTCCCACTCCTCCTCCTTGTACGTGATCGCGGCCGGGTCGGCCCCGAGCGTGCTGGTCAGGAACTCCTGGCAGAGCTCGGCCGTCCGGTCCTTGAAGTAGACCTCGTGGTCCGGCCGGTTGAACGCGTGGTGCGCCATCATCTCGAAGAGCGTCATGTGGCGGCCGCTGCGCCCGACCTCCTCGATGTCGATGAACCGGACCGCGGGTTGGCTGATCACGAGCGGATTCGCCGGCGGCGGGATCGCGCCGCTCGTCACCCACGGCTGGAAGTCGTAGATCGACGCCTGCGTGAAGAAGACGTCGTTCCGCCAGCGCGCGACCGTCGGGTACCGCCGGATGCGCGTGTGGCCCCGGGCCTCGAAGAACCCGAGGAACGCCTCGCGCATCGCGTCCGGATCGTACGGGCGCGCGAAGCCCGGATGCCCGAGGAATCCGTAGTCCCGGCACGGGGCCTCCTGGCAGCGGTCGTGGTCCCCCAGGGTCCAGAACGCCGCGTGGCAGACGACGCAGGTCCGACGATGGAATCCGGCGCGATGGAAGTACGCGAGATCGTACTCCGACGCGTCCATCGCCGGCGGCCGAGGTTCCCCGGACCTTAAGCGGTTCGGGCGGTTCGACCGCCGGGCGACGCGTCCCGGCGGGCGGCGCCCCTGGAGTGCGATCGGTCTGGCGACGGCGGCGAACGGCGCGCCTCCGGTCGATCCGCGGACGGCTCGCCGCGCGACGATCCTCCTGATCGCGCTCCGCATCGGGTACGCCTACAATTGGTTCGACACCGGACCGGCGCTGCCCGCCATCGGAGCGACGTTCTCGGTCGGCGCGGTGCAACTCGGGATCCTCGTCGCCGCGTTCCTCGTGGGCGCGGGTCTGCTCCAGGTACCGGCCGGGCTTCTCTCGCTGCGCTACGGGGCCCGGGCGGTGTCGCTCGCCGGGGTCGGGCTGCTCGCGGTCGCCGGTGCCGCGAGCGCGTTCGCGCCCACGTTCGGGGCGCTGGTCGGGCTCCGGGTCGCGGCGGGCGCCGGCGCGGGCCTGTTCTTCTCTCCGGCCATCGGACTCGTGGCGAGCCTCTACCCGACCGGGCACCGCGGGCTCCCGGTCGGCACGTTCAGCTCCGCGTTCAGCGCCGGAGCGGCGCTCGGCCTCGTCGGGAGCTCCGCGCTGCTCCCCGTGGTCGGCTGGCGGGTCGCCCTGCTCGTCGGCGGCGTGCCGCTGGGCGTGCTGGCGCTCGTGGCGTTGGCGCTGATCCCCCGGCGGGCGGGCGCGCCGCCGGTACGTCGGCCCTCCCGCGGGATCCCCGCGGCGCTCCGCTACCCGCCGGTCTGGGTGATCGGCGTGGCGTTCGTCGGGCTCGAGGGAGCCTCGTTCGCGACGGGCCAGTTCATCGTACCGTGGGGAGAGTCGATCCGGGGCTGGTCGATCCTGCTCGCCGGCGCGGTCGGGATGACGTTCGTGTTCCCGAGCGTGTTCGGGGGCCCGGTCGGGGGCGCGATCGCCGAGCGCCACGCCAACCACCGCACGCAGTTCACCGTCGCCGTGCTCGCGGGGGCCGCGGTCCTGGCCGTGCTGCCCTGGGCCGGCCTCGCCGCCGCGATCGGCATCGGGATCCTGTTCTCCTTCTCCTACGGCTTCGTCTACGCGGTGATGTACGTACTTCCGCACTTTTGGCGCGACCTCACGTCGGCCGAGGTGCCGCTCGCGATCGGGCTGTTCAACTCGATCCAGCTCACCGGCGGCGCGATCGTCGCGTCGCTCTTCGGCTGGGTCCTCGGGCTGAAGGGCTACGCGATCGCCTGGGAGTTCCTCGCGGCCGTGACCGTGGCCTTCCTCCTCGCGCTCGTCGCGCTCCGCCCGACGCGCGCCGTCGCGGACGGTCCGCCGGACGCGGCGGCGCGCGACCCGAGCTGAGGGCGCGCCCCGTCGCGCAGTCGTCGGCGATCGGACACTCCGGACAGCGCGGCCCCAGCGGACGGCACAGGTTCTGGCCGTGCTGGACCAGGAGCGGGTTCAACGGGATCCAATAGCGCTCGGGCACGACCTTCCGCAGGCGGACCTCCGTCTCCTCGGGGGTGCGGGTCCGCACGAGGCCGAGCCGGTTCGCGATGCGGTGCACGTGGGTGTCGACGGGGATCGCCGGCACCCCGTACCCGAAGACCAGCACGCAGTTCGCGGTCTTCGGGCCGACGTGGGGCAGGGAGAGAAGCTCCTCCATCGTCCGGGGGACCTCGCCGCTGAACCGGCCGACGATCTCGGCCGCGCAGTCCCGGATCGCCCGGGCCTTGGTGGGGTAGAAGTTGACCTCCCGGATCAGCGGCGCGAGGACGCGCGGGTCGGCCGCCGCGAGGGTCCGAGCGTCCGGGTAGCGGGCGAAGAGCCGGGCGCTCGCGACGTCCGTCGCCTCGTCGCGCGTGCGCTGCGAGAGGATCGTCCCGATGAGC
>JASIBA010000156.1 GCA_030041735.1 Thermoplasmata archaeon
TTCGGCGACGGGACGAACTCCAGCGTCGGGAACGTGAGCCACACCTACGCCCGCGCCGGTTCCTATGTCGCCACGATCCGCATCGCGGACGCGATCGGGGAGGAGCTGCAGCGGAATTTCACGGTCAACGTCACGCCCGCGCCGCCCCCGACCTCGCACGGGTCCGGCGGGATCTCGCCGTGGGTCGAGGCCGCTCTCCTCGGAGGAGCGATCGCCGCCGTGGTGGCGGTCGTGATCGCCGTCGCCCGGAGGCGCCCGCCGGCTACCCCTTGACGACCCCGAGCGGCACGAGCCGCGCGACGCGCCGGGTGAGCCCCGCCCCCTCGGCGACGCGCACGACCTCCTCGACGTCCTTGTACGCGCCGGGCGCCTCCTGAGTGACACCCTCGCGCGAGCTCGAGCGCACGACGATGCCGCGCCCGGCGAGCCCGCGCGTCACCTCCTCGTAGCGGAACGCGCGCTCGGCGGCGTGGCGCGAGAGCCGCCGGCCGGCGCCGTGGCACGACGAGCCGAACGACCGGGTCATCGAGGTGGGCAGCCCGGCGAGCACGTAGCTCGCCGTGCCCATGTCGCCCGGGATCAGGACCGGCTGACCGAACCGACGGTAGGGCGCGGGGACCTCCTCCCGGCCCGCGGGGAATGCCCGGGTGGCGCCCTTGCGGTGCACGAGGACCTTGCGGCGACCCCCGTCCACCGCGTGCTCCTCGACCTTCGCGATGTTGTGGGCCACGTCGTAGACGACCGCCAGGTCGAGCTCCTCCGCCGGACGATCGAAGACCGCCGCGAAGGCGCGGCGCACCCCGTGCGTGATCGCCTGCCGGTTCGCCCAGGCGAAGTTCGCTCCGGCGGCCATCGCCGCGAGGTACCGCTGCCCGGACTCCGACCCCACCGGCGCGCAGGAGAGCTGCCGGTCGACCAGGGTCACGCCCTGGCCGGCGAGATCGCGGTCCATCGCCTGGATGTAGTCGGTCGCGACCTGGTGACCGAGCCCCCGAGAGCCGGTGTGGAGCATGACGACGGTCCGCCCCGGGACGAGCCCGAGCGCGTCCGCGTATTCCGGATCGAAGACCTGGTCGACGGCCTGCACCTCGAGGAAGTGGTTCCCCGAACCCAGCGTGCCGAGCTGCTTCAAGCCGCGCTGGCGGGCGCCGTCGGAGACCGCCGCCGGGTCCGCGCCGGCGAGGCATCCCTCCTCCTCCTGGACCGGCAGGTCGGCCGCCCGTCCCAGCCCGTGCTCCACGGCCCAGCGGGCCCCTCCGACGAGCACCTCGTCGACCTCGGTCCGGCTCAGCCCCCGCCCGCCCCGGGCCCCGACCCCGCTCGGCACCTCGTGATAGAGCCGGTCGACCAGCGCGGCGAGCCGGGGCCGGACCTCCTCGGCCGTCAGCGAGGACCGCAGGAGGCGGACCCCGCAGTTGATGTCGTAGCCGATGCCGCCCGGGGACACCACGCCCTCCGCGAGATCGAACGCCGCCACCCCGCCCACCGGGAAACCGTAGCCGAAGTGGATGTCCGGCATCGCGAGCGCCGGGGCCTGGATGCCGGGCAGGGTCGCCACGTTCGCGAGCTGCCCGAGCGACGGATCGCCCGCGACGCCCCCGAGGAGCGCGTCGTCGGAGAACAGGAGCCCGGGGACCCGCATGCCCGCGGACTCGTCGCGGGGGATCTCGAAGGTGAACTCGTCCCGGCGGACGAGCTGCGGAGTCGCCGGCATGGCCCGCGCCCATCCGCCCGTGCTATAATAGACGCATCGAGAACGCGCCGGCCGGGGCGAAAGGAGATACGCCGTCGGCGTCCTTTCGCTGCCGGAGGGCGGACCGATGCAGTTCCGTGCCTGGCTCACGGTCGTCAATCTCGCCGCCTTCGTCGTGGCGATCCTCGTGCTCGAGCTCCTGCCGGCGTACGCGCCGATCGCCTTCTACGGCCTGGTCGGCTGGATGATCGCGAGCCTCGTCCTCCTGTATCGCCCGGGCGCCCGACGGCCCGGGCCGGCGGCCGGCCCGGGCCCGAACGGGACGGGCGCGGACGATGCGCCGCTCGCGTCGACGTCGGTCCCGGCCCACGCGAGCGTGTTCGGGTTCTGCATCTACTGCGCCGCCCCGATCGAACCGGGGACCGCGCGGTGCCCGTCATGCAAGCACGTGCTGCCGCACCTCGCCTGAGGGGGGCCGCGTGGCCGACGGCATCCTGATCCGAATCCCGCTCCCGGTGATGACCGTCGTGATCGCGGTCCTCGCGCTCGGGGTCGAGGTGCTCGGCCTCATCGCCGGCCTGGGGGCCCGGTCGCTGCTCCTGCTCTTCATCCCGGGGGCGCTCGCCGTGGCGTTCCTGCTGGAGTACCGGAAGCTCCCCTACGTGCCGTGGGGAACGCGGACGGAGTCCCCGCCGGCCTCGGACCTGCCCGAAGAGGAGTTCATCGATCCGGTCGAAGAAGCGGATCGCATCGCGCAGGAGCCCCCGGCGGCGGAGCCTTCCGCCGCCCTACCTCCGGACGCGCCGGCGGAAGGACCCGGACCCGGCGCGCCCTGATCGCCGGTCACTCGGGCACCACGAACAGGAGCGGCTCCTTGGCCCGGGCGCTGGCCCCGGCCGCGGTGCGAACTTGCCGCACCGTCCCGTCGATGGGACTCGCCAGCTCGTTCCGCATCTTCATCGCCTCGAGGACGAGGAGGACGTCACCGCGGTGGACCTTCTGACCCTCGGCGACGCGGAGCTCGATCACCTTCCCCGGCATGGGGGGCACGACCGCGTGGCCGCCCGTCGGCACGGGGCCGGCCGGCGCGGGGCCCGGCGACCCCGCCGGGACGGGCGGAGCGCGCGACGGCTCCGGGGCGGCCGCCTCGCCCTCGCCCCGTTCGATCCGCACGGGCGCTCGCTCCCCGTTCACGTCGACCGGTCCCGGGGGGTCGGCGAAATGCTCCGGCCAGTTGTCCACGGTGACGCGCTCGCCCGCGATCTCGAGCTCCACGATCGTGGCGGTGCGCCGCACGACCGTGACGGGGTACGTGCGGCCCGCGATGGTCACGGTCGCGGCGTCAGCCGCGACCTCGACCGTGGTCCTTCTACCATCCCGTTCGACGACGATTCGCATCCACCCACCTCCGTTGGGACTGCTGTCGGACGCGGCCCTCGTGGGCCCACGAATCCGACCCCGTCCGTGCCCCCGGTGTCGAAGGGACGGACACCGGCGCCGGGGTCCGCAACCGGGCCACGACCCCGAGCGCCGCGTCGGCGAGCACGTCGCTCGTGAGCCCGCCGTCGATCGCCGCGCGGTACGATCGGTACACTTCGGGGAAGAGCGCGAACGAGAGCGCGTCCGGCGGGCCCGCGCCCGGCGCGAGGGAGCGCACCTCCGCGAGCGCGCGGTCGTACTCCGGGGCGAGAGTGTCCGCGGGCCGGCCGTGGACCGGAGCCGCGCCCGACTCGACCTTCGCCCGGAGCGCGGGGTCGATCGGCGCGGGCGGAGTCCCGTAGAGGCCCCGGACGTAGTCCTGGACCTCCTTCGTGATCTGGGCGTAGCGTCCGCCCGTGAGCACGTTGACCACGGCCTGCACGCCCACGATCTGGCTCGTCGGCGTCACGAGCGGCGGGTACCCCAGGTCGGCGCGCACGCGCGGCACCTCGGCGAGCACCTCCGGGAGCCGGTCGAGCGCGTCCTGCTCGTGGAGCTGGGAGAGGAGGTTCGAGAGCATGCCGCCGGGCACCTGGTGGATCAGCACCTGGGGGTCCGTCTGCAGCGATCGGAGGTTCAGGAGCGGTCGGTAGCGCTCCATCACCTTCTGGAAGTACGCGGCGAGCTCCGCGAGCGCCTCCAGATCGATCTTGGGGTCGTACGGCGTCCCCTTCAGCACCCCGACCAGCGTCTCGGTGGGCGGCTGGCTCGCGCCCCCGGAGAACGGGCTGAGGGCGCCGTCGATCGCCGTCGCGCCGGCCTCGACGACGGCGAGGCAGGTCATCGCCGACATGCCGCTCGACGAGTGCGTGTGCACAACCACGGGGAGGCCGACGTCGCGGACCAGCGCCCGGACCAGTTCCGCGCCGCGACCGGGGGGCATGAATCCCCCCATGTCCTTGACGCAGAGCTCGGTCGCGCCCATCTCGGCGAGGCGGTGGCCGAGCGCCACGAAGGACTCCAGGGTGTGCACCGGGGATTCCGTGTAGCAGACCGTCCCCTGCGCGACGGCGCCGGCCCGCCGCACCGCCTGGATCGCGACCTCCATGTTCCGGGGGTCGTTGAGCGCATCGAACACGCGGAAGATCCCGATCCCCTCGGCCGCGGCCTGGGCCACGAACGCGCGGACGAGGTCGTCCGCGTAGTGGCGGTATCCGACCAGGTTCTGGCCGCGCAACAGCATCTGGAGCGGCGTGCGCGGCATCGCGCGCTTCAGCTGGCGGAGTCGCTCCCACGGATCCTCCCGGAGGAAGCGCAGGCAGACGTCGAACGTCGCCCCGCCCCAGACCTCGAGGCTGCGGTAGCCGATCGCGTCGAGCCGCTCGGCCGCCGGCAGCATGTCCCGCGTGCGCATCCGCGTCGCGATGAGGGACTGATGCCCGTCGCGCAGGACCGTCTCGGTGATGCCGACCATCCGACGCCCCCCGGCCTACAGCGGGATGTTCCCGTGCTTGCGGGCCGGTCGGTCGTCGCGCTTCGAGTGGAGCATCTTCAATCCGGCCACGAGCCGGGCGCGCGTCTCGGCCGGGTCGATCACATCGTCGATGTAGCCCCGCTCGGCGGCCAGGTACGGGTTCAGGAACTCGCGGCGATAGTCGTCCGCGAGTCGCGCCCGGAGCGCGTCGCGCTCGCCGGCGGGCGCGCGGTCGAGCTCCCGCCGGTAGAGGATGTTGACCGCGCCGTCGGCGCCCATGACCGCGATCTCCGCCGTCGGCCAGGCGAGGTTCAGGTCCCCGCCCAGATGCTTCGAGCACATGACGTCGTAGGCCCCGCCGTAGGCCTTCCGCAGGATCACGGTCAGGAGCGGGACGGTCGCCTCCGCGTACGCGTAGAGCAGCTTCGCCCCGTGCCGGATGATCCCGCCGTGCTCCTGGGCGGTGCCGGGAAGGAACCCCGGGACGTCCACGAATGTCACGAGCGGCAGGTTGAACGCGTCGCAGAACCGGACGAAGCGGGCGCCCTTGGTCGACGCGTTGATGTCCAGCGTGCCGGCGAGGGACGCCGGGTTGTTCGCCACGACCCCGATCGCGTGGCCCTCGAGGCGCGCGAACCCGACCGTGAGGTTCGTCGCCCAGTCCGCCTGGACCTCGAGGAACGACCTCACGTCCAGCACGCGCTCCAGGACCCGATGGACGTCGTACGGGGCGTTCGCGTCCTCGGGCACGATCGTGACGAGGTCCCTCGCCGCGCCGTCCGACGGCGCCGCGCTCGGGGCGATCGGGGGGTCCTCGAGGTTGTTGAGGGGCAGATAGGCGAGCAGGCGGCGGGCCAGCGCGATGGCGTCCCGGTCGGACCCCGCCGTGAAGTGCGAGACCCCGCTCAGCGTCGCGTGCGCCTCGGCTCCCCCGAGCGCCTCCATCGTGACCTCCTCGCCGGTCACGGCCCGGACGACGTCGGGACCGGTGATGAACATCTCGCCGGTCCCCCGGGCCATGATCACGAAGTCCGTGATCGCCGGCGAGTAGACCGCGCCCCCGGCGCACGGGCCGAGGATCAGGGAGAGCTGGGGTACGACGCCCGAGAGGGTGACGTTCCGGAAGAACACCTCGCCGTATCCGCCGAGGCTCATCACACCCTCCTGGATGCGGGCGCCGCCGGAGTCGTCGAGACCGACGATGGGGACGCCCGCCTTGCGGGCCGTCTCCATGATCTTCACGATCTTCATCGCGTGCGCCTCGCCGAGCGCCCCGCCGAAGACCGTCGCGTCCTGAGCGAAGGCGGAGACGGGCCGGCCGTCGACCTCGCCCCAACCCGTGACCACGCCGTCCCCCGGAGGGCGCCGGTCCGCGAGTCCGAACTTCTCGACCCGGTGCGTGACGAACGGGTCGATCTCGGTGAAGGTGCCGGGGTCGAAGAACGCCTCGAGACGCTCTCGGGCGCTGAGCTTCCCGGCGGCGCGGTGCTTCTCGACGCGCTCCGATCCCCCGCCCTCGCGCGCCCGTCGTTTCAGGACCGTCCAGCGGTCGAACGCGTCGCTCATGGGTCCTCCACCCGGAGGTCCCCCGCCCTTATCGTCATGGGTTCCCCGTTCTGCTCCACCACGAGCGCCCCGTCGGACGCGATCCGGCGGATCCGGCCCGCCGGCGCGCCGTCGACCCAAGCGCGCGCGCCGACGCCGAACAGCAGCTGCTGGCACCGCTCGACCTCCCGTCCGGCGCCCGAAGGTTCCGCGAGCGAACGGCTCGCGTCGAGCGCGGCGGAGACCACGACCTCCTCGACCTCGCGGACGGTCGGGCACGGCGTGACCAGCTCCTCCAGCGCTACGGCCGGCCGGGAGAGCCCCGAAGGCAGGCCGCCCGGTGGGATCCGGACGTTGATGCCGATCCCCGCGACCACCTTCGCCTCGGGACCGGCCAGCGCGACCGCATCGAGCAGGACGCCGGCCAGTTTCCGCGCCGGCGAGGACTCCCGGGCCACGAGGAGGTCGTTCGGCCACTTCAGTCGGGGGCGAATCCCCCACATCTGCCCGAGCGCGTCGGCGACGTGGGCCCCGACCGCGAGCGGCAGCAGGGCGTCGGAAGTCCGCGGCGGCCGGAGCAGCACCGAGAGGTACAGCCCTCCCGGCGGAGACTCCCAGCGGTGCCCGAGCCGCCCGTAGCCCGCGGTCTGCGTCGTGGCGACGACCCGGGTCCCTTCGGGCGCGCCGGCCCGGGCCAGCTCGATCGCGCGGCTCTGGGTCGACGCGATCTCGTCGTGGTGCTCGCGGAGCGTCGACACCGTGGCCGCCGTCGCGGAAGACCGGTGCGACGCGTTAAGGCTTGTCGGCGGGGACCTCCGGCCCGCGGGGGGGTCCGGGGGCCGCGGGGCGGGGGCTCCCGGCCGCCGTCCGGTGGCGGAGGTCCCGGGCCACCGACTCCCCGAGGCCCGTCAGACGGTACACCTTGAGCCGCCGAGGCTCGCCCCGGACATGTCGGCGATGGACCTCCACGAGCTCCGCGCTCTCGAGACGAGACAGGATCTTGGTGAGATTTCCCTGCCGCACCCCGAGCGCCTCCGACATCCCGCGCTGCGTGTGGCCGGGCAAGCCGAGGTCGTCCGGGCCGATGCGTCCGATCGAGGCGAGATGCAGGATCACGCGCCCGGCCGTCGTGGCGTCCCGGGTCGGCCGAGTGCGAGGTAGCGGAGGCCCTCCCGGCGTGGCCGAACCGGGCGGTGCGGCGGGCTCAGGCGGAGGATCCGGTGCCGGTCCCCCGGCGGACTCCACGGATCGAGAGGCCCACCGTGCGCGCAACAGCCAACCCGCCGCGGCGCCCCCTCCGACCGCTCCGGCGAGTTCCAATCCCAGCAGCCACGTCACCGGGATCCCCGCCGTATCAGATGCGCCGCCCCCGGCCGTCGACGCCGGGCCCCGCGAGCTGCCTCGTCACGGCGCGCCGTCGGGCGGTTGTCCCGGGCCACCGGGCGGCCCCATGAGTTCGTCCATCCATTCGTCGGCCTCGCGCCGCTCGCGGCGGCGGTGCACCCACGTGGCCGCCCAGATCGACGCGAGGACCAGGGTCGCCGCGAGGGCCGCGAGGAAGGCGTCGAACCACCCCGACACCGAGGGCCCCCCGGTCGTCGGCCCGGTGACCTCCACTGTCAGCGAGCTCGTGGAGCGGTTCCCCCGGCTGTCCCGCACGGTGAGGACCACCGAGTAGCGGCCGGGATCGAGGTAGGTGTGTTGCGGATTCTGGAGCGAGGACGTCCCCCCATCCCCGAACGTCCAGTTGTACGCGTAGGGAGGGGTCCCGCCCTGGGCCTGGCCGACGAACTCGACGGCGAGCGGCGACGCGCCCGAGGTGCTGGACGATCCGGCGAGGGCCTCGAGCTGAATGGAGACGTTGACGAAGCCGTCCACCTGGGACGGCACCGCGTCGCTCACCGTCACTTCCGCCTCGAACGGACCGTCGGTCGTATACACGTGCGTGATCGAAGAGAGGTTCCCTCCCGTACCGCCGTCGCCGAAGCTCCACGCGAAGGTGTACGGCGGGGTGCCGTTCGACGCGACCGCCGTGAAGGTCACGGGCTGGCCGAGCACCGCGGGGTCGGGCGCCGCGACGAGGCTCTCGAGTGCGAGCGGGGCGTAGACGACCACGCGGGTGGACGCGTAGGACGTGTGGTCCACGCTGTCGTTCACCCACAGTTCGATCGAGTACGTCCCGTCCTGGGCCCAGGCGTGCGTCGGATCGGCGGCCGAACTCCACGACCCGTCTCCGAAGTTCCACGCGTAGCCGAAGGGGCCGACGCCGCCCGTGACCGTGCTCTTCAGGTCCGCGAGTTGTCCCGGCGTGGGCGACGCCGGCGCGACCGAGATCGTCAGGCTGCCGATGGGCGGGCTGGTCGACCAGACCCAGGTCTCGTTTTCGGGCCCGGCCGGCGAGAGTCCGCTGAACAGTACCAGCGAGGCGTCCGCGGGGTCGTCCGCGAGCGCCGCGTACGCGCGAGGGGAGGGTGCGGACGTCCCGGAGAGGTTCGACCACTCGCCTTCGGAGAAGGACCAGGTCTGGTTCTGGTAGGCGTCGGAAGTGCCCACGCCGCCGAAGAGGATCGCCGCCGACGTGGTGGAATCGTACGCGAGCGCCGCGTTCACCAAGGCCGGCGGCTGGGTCCCCACGTCGGCGCTGATGTTGGTCCACGCGCCGGCGGAGAATTTCCACGTCCAGCTCCCGGAGTACGTGTCCGCGGACGCATTGAACCGATCCCCGACGAACACGACGTACCCGTCGGCGGCGTCGTACGTCGCCCGCCCGTCGAGGTCGGGCCCCGGCACGAAGCCGGTGGCGCATCCCGCGAGGACGCACACGGGCGTCCAGATTCCGTCGCTGTAGTTCCACGTGTCGAACCCGTCGGTCAGCAGGACGTTCGAGCCGGCCGCGTCGTAGGCGAGGCTCAACGGATACGCCTGGCCCTCCGGGGAAGTGACGTTCCCGTACGTGGGCGGATCGACCGCGTCGATCCAGTGCCACGCGCCGGCGGAGAATTCCCAGGTGTCGTTGCACGGCGTGCTTCCCTCGCCGCCCTCCCCGTCGATGGTGCACCCGAACAGCAGGACGTAGCCGTCGTGCGCGTCGTAGACCATCGCCGGTCCCGTCTGGTACGGCGGCGCCGGGCCCACCGTACCCGTGAGGTCCGTCCATCGACCGGCCGCGAACGACCAGGTGCCGTTCCCCTGCGTCCCACCGGACGCGTTCACGCCGAACAGCAGGTCGGACTGCGTGGCGGGATCGTACGTCATCGCCGCGTCGTACGTCCACACCGGGCTCGGTTGGGAGCCGATGTTGGTCCAGAAGGCCGTGGAGGTCGCCCCCTCGGAGTGGCCCAGGCTCGTCGACGGGCACGACCCGCTCGCACACCCGGTCGTCCGGTCCGGCGAGACGGAGGCGCCGAGGGACGAGGGAGCGACGGATCCGGCCGCGGACGAGGCGCGGAGCGTCGGGGCCGAGACGACCGAGGGGGCCCGGACCGTCGAGACCCCGATCGCGGAGATCACCACGATCAGCGCGGCGACGACGACCCATCGCACGGCGGCCCGTTCCGTCCGACGCATCATCGGGGGGCGGACATGGGGGATGCGGCGTAAAAGGGATCGGTGAATTTACGCTCCATTTACTCCGAACCACCGGAGTCGACCCGGACCGACGCGGGGGAGCTGACTCGGATCGCGGCCTTCGGGACCGGCGCTTCCGGTTCCTCCTCGGTATAACCGAGGGCGGATACGGGGGCGCGTGAGCGAGCTCACGGACCTGCTCGGAACCGCGGGCCGCGAGCTCGAGCCGGAGATCCAGCGTCGGCTGAAGGGCTTCCTCGGGGCGTTCGTCCGCGCGTACTTGCCGCAGGTGTGGGAGTTCCGAACGGACGTCGGCGCGGCCGCGCTCCTCGTGGACGCGCAGGGCGCGACGTCGGTCGTCGAGCCGCCTCCCTCGCATCCGGATGTGACGGTCGAAACGACCTATGCCCGACTGTCCGCAGCGTTGCGCGCGCGGGGGAAAGGCGCTCCGTCCTCGGCCGGGGTCACGGTGACGACGCACACGGCGAGGGGCAAGGCCGCCTTCGACTACCTGCGCGAGCGGGTGGGACTCTAGACTAGAGACCTCCGGTAGTGAGCAAGGTCCTTCGCGCACGTACGGCCTCGGGCCGAGCGAAGGGACCCATGTCCGCCGCGGAAATCTCCGGGGATCCCGACGGACCCGCGCCGACCGGTCCGGCCGCGGCGCCCAGCTTTTCGAGGGCGCTGCGGAGCCCGGCCTTCCGCTGGCTCTGGCTGTCCCAGTTCGTCTCGCAGTCCGGCGACTGGGTCTTCGACGTCGCCCTGATCTGGCTGGTCCTCGAGACCACCGGCTCGATCTTCGCGGTCGGGCTGGTCGTGACCGCCGCCCTC
>JASIBA010000027.1 GCA_030041735.1 Thermoplasmata archaeon
AACTACGCCGAGGATGCGCAGGTGGCGCATCACGCCGCGGTGCGCGCGCTCGGCGACGAGCTCGACGACCTGCTCGGCCGCCCCCTCATCGGACCCTCGAAGATCGGGCTCGCATGGGAGGCCGGGCTGCGGAGCGTGGAGGACTTCCGTACCGCGGAATGGTCCACGCTGGTCGCGATCCCGGGGTTCGGACCTCCGGTCGCGACGGCGTTGGTAGAGAAGCTCGGCGGAGTGGTCCCCCCGCCCCCACCCCGCGTTCCCCGCATCCGGCTCATCGCTCCGGGCGAGAACGGCGGCCACGCTCCCGCCGGGCCGGAGCCCCTGGTCCCCCCGTCGGAACTCCCAGCGCTGGTCGCCACCGCTCCGGCGAACTCCGCGCCGCGCTTGCCTCCGCTTCCTCGGCCGCTCGTGGCGCCGTCTCCCGCCCCGTTCGTCGCCGCGCCGGTGGCCCCGGAACCGCCCCCGGCCCCGCCGATCGCGGTCCCCGTTCCGCCGCCAGCCCCTCCCCCAGAGGAGGTCGGCGATGCCCCGACCCGATCCGCCTCGGTGGAGGCAGAACCCGCGCCGGTCGACTTCGATCGAGGGGAGGGCGCCTCCCCCTCGCCCGATCTGGCCGCGGAGTCGTCGTCGCCGGATACTCCGGCTCCCTACGTTCCCCCCGAGCCCGGAGGAGAGTCCACCCACCCGGTCGATACTCCGGCGGAGCCCGAAGTCCCGGTGACGGCCGACGAGGGAGGTCCACCGCAAGTAGCACCGACGGAGATCACGGGTCCGGAGCCTGCGCTCCCGGCGCCCCAGCCCGAGGTCGCACTCCCGCCGCCGGAGGTCACTCTGGAAGCGCTTCCTTCACCGCCACCGATACCCGCGCTCGCCGAGCCCGGCGCCGCGGCGCCCGGAGGAGCCCCCGTGTTGGATCCCCCGGAATCGACGCCCGCCTCGATCGAATCGCCCCGAGACCTCGCGAGCGGTGGGCCCGAGCCGAGCGAGACTCCCGTGGCGTCGGAGGCCGAGCTCTCGCCAGCCCCGACCGAACAGCCACCGCCGCCAGAAGCGATCCCTGAGCCTCCCCCCGCGGCCGCAGAGGGTCCGGAGCCGGCCGCGTCGGTCACGGGATCCCCCGAGTCGCCGCCTCTTGCGGAGCCTCGGCCGCCGACGACCGGAGATCTCGACTCCCCCCTACCGGCTCAGGTCCCCGAAGCCCCCGCGTCTCCGTTGGGGCCGGCGCCCGCACCCGCCGAAGCGCCCCTGGCTCCCGAAGGACCGGAGCGCCCGGTCGAGGCGGCGCCGCCTCTCGGTCCCACTCCGACGGCGGTTCCCGAGCTCGCCGATCCGGCGCCGGCTCCCACCGGGGGGATCGAACTCGACCTGGGGACCAGCTACCTGCCCGGACTGGAGCGCTTCCTGGATGCGACGGCCGCCGGACATCTCGGAGTCTGCGTCGTCCGCGACTCTCCCGAGCGGGTGCGCGCCTACGCGGGCCCACGCCCGGTCGAGATCCGCTGGCTCACGAACATCGGACGCGGCGCGACCCTCAAGCCGACGGACCTGGAGGGGTTCGCCGCGTTCCTCGCGCACTCGGTCTCGCAGGGCCGCGCGACGGTGTTCTTCCTGGAAGGGATCGAGTACCTCATCCGGCTGCACGGGCTCGACCGCATGATCGCCCAGCTCACCGTGTTCGACGAGCTCGCGCGGGCTCACTCGGCCCGTGTCTGGCTGCACCTGAACCCCAAGCTCCTCTCGCCGGCCGAACTGGAGCGCTTTGTCGCGACGTTCGGTCCGACGGGCACGACCGGTTGACCGCCCTCGGGTCACGAGCTCTCTCGGAAGATAGATAACCCCGAAGACGGGTGCGCCCGAGAATGGCGAGCGGCCGTCCGGGAACCTTCGGGACCCGTCGCTGGGTCCCGCTCGCGGCGGTCGGGATGCTCGCCGTGGTGCTGTTCGCTCTCCCGGCGGCGTCGCTGGCGTCGCCGACGGCGGCGTCCGTCCGCACCAGCCTCGCACCGGCCGCCTCCAACGGCCTGTACGCCCAGGCGACCTGGAACGGCGCGAACATCCGAAACTATCCGTCCGCGACGTCGGCCGCCCACATCGGCTTCAACGGCGTCGCGAACGTCTACTACAACTGGTCGTCGCTCGGCGGCGTCGCCGGGGTCGGCGCGCCCCTGTACACGATCAACGATTCGCGGCTCCAGATCTTCTACTTCGGGTTCGCGCTCGCGACCCGGGATGTGATCAACTCGGCCGCGGCCCCCGCGACGAGCGGCTCGTTCTCGATGAACTGGTCGACGGGCGCGCTCGAGTACGTGCTCGAGGGCAGCTACAAGCTCGTGGCGAGCCTCATCGCGACCAACGGGACCACCGTGTGGAGCCAGGCGTTCTGGGTGTACGTCGCCGCTCCGTTCTACGTCGGGGCTGTGCTTCCGATCGTCCTGATCCTCCTGCTCATCTGGGAGCTCTACAACGTCGCCACCGTCGGCAAGTACGCGACGCTCGGCGCCTCGAAGGCCCCGCCCACCCCGCCCGCGGGCGAGGAGACCCCGAGCACTCCTCCGGCCGCCCCGGAATCCGCCGAACCCTCGCCGACCGAGTCGCCGACCCCGCCGAGTGAGGGAGGCTCGTGAGCGCCACCACCTCAGGGGTCGCCGCTGGCATCGTCCTGGGGATCGTCGGCGTGCTGCTGGCGCAGCAGCTCGGGTTCCTGGGGCTCAGCGACCTCGTGCGCGCGATTGAGTACCTGGTGGTCGCCGCGATCGTGGGCGGCATCCTGTTCGGTGTGATCGGATGGGCACTGGGTCGGCGCTACCTCGCCCGGCACGCGTCCACCTCCGGGACACCTCCCGGTTCGGACGACTAGGGCGCGTCGCCGGCGACGCGCCCGGAACGGTACGCGCGTCCCTACCCTTAAGAGGGGGAGGCCCACCTCAATTCGGTGTGACCTTCCGTCCCCCGATCGGGCGGTCGGCCGCCGTTGTCGTTCGGGCCGGGGGGAGAGGCGTCTAGCGGATGTCGTGGGTCGAAGATAGCCCGCGGTCCGCGCCCCCTCCCCCACCGCCTCCACCTCCGCCGCCGCCTCCGACGCCCCCGGTCGGTCCCGGACCGTCCCCTCCCCGTTCGAGGGGCCGGCTCGCCCAGCGCCTCTCGGACCCTCGGGTCCGACGCCTCGCGCTTTCGCTCTCGCTGCTCGTGGGCTTCGTCCTCAGTGTCGTGTCGCTCGGCACGGCGTGGTGGGCGTACAGCTACTCGGGCGGCGGCACGTCCGACTCCGTCCTCTTCGATCCCGGCGCCACCTACTCGGTCAGCTGCTCCGGCTCGGGGTGCGGCGGCTTCGTCTCCGGCGCGTCCTCGTACAGTTCCTGGGGGGGCTCGATCGCGTCGATCTACGGGGGCCTGGAAGTCGGGCTCATCGCGGCGGTGGCGGTCGCGGGGGTCGCCACGCTGTTCGGCCTGCTCTTCATCTTCGGCCGCGGTCCCCGGATGCTCGGGTTCGTGGGCCCGCTGCTGGGCGTGGTCTCCGGGGCGACGCTGCTCGGGTTGGGCGCGTGGGTCGTCTCGAGCCAGCCCGGAGCGTTCGGAAGCGGGGTGACCTTCCTGGGGACCCACTCCGGGGGGCCCTCCCCCGCGAGCTCGTTCTGGGGATCCGCCGCCGGCGGAGGCGCGACGGCCACCTGGGGCGCCGGTGCGGGGTGGTACGGAGCGCTCGTCGGCGGGGTGCTCCTCTTGGCGGTCTCGTGCGTGCTCGTCCTGCTCGTGCGGGCGCGCGCTCCCCGCCCCTCCCCGTACACCGAACGTGCGTTCGCGACCAGCGCCCGTCACGAGACCGGGACGCCGCCGGTCTACGCGCCCACGGTCCGCGTCGCCGCCGCGCCGACCCCGCCGCGCGCGTACACCGCGCCTCCGCTCAGCGCGCCCGTGCAGGCGTCCGCGAAGACGCCGGTGCCCGTACTCATCAAGAAGTCCGGCGCGCCCGAGCCCACCGTCGACTGCCCGGCCTGCGGCTACGCGAACTCGAGCCGCGCGAAGACCTGCGCGTACTGCCAGCGCCCGATGCGGTCGACCTAGCGGGCCGCGCGCGGCGCGCCGGCCTGTTCGACCCACGCGCGGACGCGGGCCTCGACCTCCCCCAGGGGGAGGCCTCCCTCGCCCAGGACGACGTCGTGGAACGCGCGGACGTCGAACCGGTCGCCCAGCGCGCGCTCCGCGTACGTCCGCAGTTCACGGAACTTGAGCTGCCCGATCTTGTACGCGAGGGCCTGGCCAGGCACGACGATGTACCGGTCGACCTCGACCTGGATATCGAGGTCGCTCATCCCGGTGTGCTCGCGGAAGAACGCGATCGCCCGGTCTCGGCTCCACCCGAGGGCGTGCATGCCCGTGTCCACGACCAGGCGGATCGACCGCCACATCTCGAAGTCCAGCGACCCGAACTTCGAGTACGGGTCCTTGTAGAGGCCGAGCTCCTCACCGAGGCTCTCGGCATAGAGCCCCCACCCCTCCACGAAGGCGGTCTCGCCGCTGTGCTTGCGGAAGTCGGGGACGTCCTCGAGCTCCTCGGCCAGCGCGATCTGGAGATGGTGGCCGGGCACCGCCTCGTGAAGGGTGAGCGCCTCCATCCGCCAGCGCGGGCGTGCGGTGAGGTCGTAGGTGTTCGCGAAGTAGATCCCGGGCCGGCCGGTCTCGGGCGAGCCCGACATGTAGTAGGCCCCGGGGCTGCTCGGTGCGGCGTAGTCGGGCACCGCCTGCACCCCGTACGGCAGGCGCGGCAGCCGCCCGAACCTCCGAGGGAGCTCGGGATCGATCCGCTTCGCGAGGGCGCGCACGCTCTCGATCATCTCCTCGGGCGTGCGGTACCGGAACTGCGCGTCGCTCCGCAGGAAGCGGTAGAACTCGGGGAGGTCCCCTCCGAAGCCGGTGGCGTGGAGCAGCGCCCCCATCTCCTCCTGGATCCGGCGGACCTCGGAGAGCCCGATCTCGTGGATCTGCTCGGCCGAGAGGTCGAGCGTGGTCGTCCAGCGGACGTGGTGGTCGTACATCGGCCGACCGCCGGGAAGATCGGAGAACGCGATGGTCGACCGCGCCGCCGGAAGATATTCGTCGACGAGGTAACGGTGGAGGCGGAGCACCGCCGGTCGCACGTCCGCCCGGTACGCGGCGCGGGCCTCGTCGGTCAGCCGCACCCGATCCGCCTCGGGGATCGACCGGGGGAGCTCCTTGAACGCGTCGAGGAGGGCGCTCTGGTCCGGGTCCTCGGGCGCGAGCCCCTCGACCTGCGCCGGCAGACCCGCGATCGCCACGCGGGGCGGCAGGAATCCCTGTCGGACGCCTTCGCGCAGGAGCGCCAGGTTCTGATCGAGCGCCGTCGGGAGCGCCCGGATCCGGGCGACGATCGCGGCGACGTCGCGCGCGTGCTCCCGGGGCTGGACCGGCAGCAGCTGGCCCGCCGTGAGGTGGATCCCGTCCATCTGGCTGAGCGGCATCCGCAGATTGTGCGCCCACCCGAAGTGGAACGGGATCGCGTCGTCGCCGTACCCCACCCCGACCTCGGCGAGCGTGACGAGCCGGTCGTAGAGGCGATGGTTCAGCTGCTCGGGAGGCGACAGGCGATTCGGATCGATCCGCCGGAGACCGACCGCCGTCGCCTCGAGGTGCCGTCGGCGCGTCGCGATCCCCGCCGGGGAATCGTCCGTCCACCGGTCGTCCTGGCCCGGGTACCCGGTCGCGGTGGCGACCTCGGGCGCCTCTTCCATCCAATGGGCCCAGTCGTCCTTCAGGAAGGTCCGGAAGTCGCGGTCCGCCTCGCTTCGCCGATGGGCCTCGCGCTCGACCAACGTCGGTCCGCTCCCGGTTCGCCCCCACCGGCTCTTCGGATATGAATCCCGTTGATGGGTTCGGGACGGGGAGGCGCGGGGCGTCCCGGGGAGACCCGCGCCCTCGCGCGAAGGGTAGATGTGGAGTGCCTGCGAATCCGGGTCAATGCGGGCCGGCCCAGTCGTCGTGGCCTTTCTCCTCGCCTCGCTGACGGCGGTCGGCGGAGCGATTCCCGCGGGGGCCCTCGCCGGCGACCTGACCGCGCGCGCCCACGCGAGTCCCGCGATCGCGAGCCGCGCCTCCGGCCCGCGGCCCGGCGTGCACGACGCGGCTGCCGGTCCGGCCACCATCTACCCGAACTGCACGGTGTCCCCGGGGGCGCCGCTCGCACGATCGGGGGGGGTGTTCACGCTCACCGGTGACTACGCCGGCTCGGTGCTCGACGAGTGCGCCGGAAGCTTCCTCAACGGGGACGGCGCCACGATCACTTCCTCCGCCGCGCTCCTCTTCGGAGTGAGTCTCAACACCACCGCGAATGTCACCGTCGAGAACCTCACGGTCGCCGGGGATCCGGTCTACGGCGTGGCGGTCCTGAACACGTCCGATGCGCTCGTGGAGAACGTCAGCGTCGCCGCCGGGGTAGGATCCGGGGTCTACGCGGTCGACGACTCGGGCGTCGTCGTGGACCGGGTCGGCGCGAACGGCACGACGGGGTACGGCGTGTTCTTCGGCGTCGTGAGCGGCGGGAGGATCGCCGCCTCGTACGCGGAGGGCGGCAGCACAGGCTTCGCGATCGAGGGATCCTCCGCCGTCGCGCTCACGAGCTCGAACGGCGACGCGAACCCTGCGGCCGTGGTCGCGGTCGGCAGCACGAACGTCACCCTCGCGGGGGACGAGCTCAACGGTGCGGAGGTCGGGATCTACGCGGTCCTCAGCTCGGGCCTCCACGTCCGGGCCGTGAACTCCACGGACTCGGAGTACGGGATCTTCGCCCGTCAGACCGATGACCTTGCGGTGGCCGACTCGAACTTCAGCGACGCGACGGACGACGGCCTCAACGCGCTCCTCGCGGACGGCCTCGAGCTGAGCGACTCGAATCTCTCCGGCGCTGCGGACGTCGGCGTCGAGCTGAACCAGAGCTCGGGCGCCGAGCTCGTGGGCGACCTCGCGAATTCGACGGGGGGCGACGGGATCGACGTCCAGGACTCCGCGCAGGTCACGCTCGAGGACTCGTTCGCGTCGGCGGACCGGTACACGGGACTGCGGATCGCCAACTCCTCGGGGGTCGCGAGCGTCGACGATCACTTCGACGATGAGACCGCGCCCGCGGCGAACGGGACCCTCGTGTCCCACTCGTCGAACGTCTCGGTCACCGGCGACTCCGACGACGGGGAGCTCGTGGGCCTGCTCGACGCGGGCTCCAGCGGCGTCGCGGTGACCGCGGCGAACGCGAGCCACGACTTCGAGGGATTCGCGTTCGTCAACGACCGGGGCATCGCGCTGGACGGCCTGTCCGCGTTCCACGACTCCTTCGGCGTGACGCTCGTCGGGTCCACCGACGATTCGGTCGCGGGTACGTCGGTGGTCGATCCGGTCGCGGAAGTACCGGAGCTGGGGTCCGCCGGATTCGACCTCGAGTTCACCGACGAGGTGACGCTCGCGAACTCCTCGGTGCGCGGGGCCGCCTCGACGCCGGCGACCTACGGCGTCGAGGACGTCAACGGGACGTCCGACCTGCTCGAGAACCTCTCGGTGAGCGACGTCGACTACGGCGTCTGGGCCAACATCACGCTGAACTCGACCTTCGACGCGGTCAACGTCTCGGCGGCGACCGACGCCGCCCTCGCGCTCAACGGGACGTTCGGGCTGCTCGTGGAGAACGGGAACTTCTCCGACAGCGGTGCCGGTTTCACCGCCGGATCGCTGATCGGGGCGGACCAGATCCTGGGGAACACCTTCTACAACGACACGGAGGACTTCGCGTTCGCCGCCGACCACCTGTTCGACGTCGCGATCTACTGGAACAATTTCATCGACGGGCACGGCTGGTCCGTCCAGGCGGACGGGGCCTCGAACGCCTCGGTCCGCTTCGCGGACGGGTACCCGGGCGGCGGCAACTACTGGAGCAACTGGACGAGTCCCGACACTCAGCACGGCCCGTACCAGAACCTGTCGGGGCCGGACGGCATCGTCGACCAGCCGCTCCTCATCAACGGCTCGATCGAGGACCCCTATCCGCTGACCTTCCCCATCTCGCTCTCGGTCCTCAGCGTCACCTTCAACGAGACCGGGCTGCCCGCCGGAGATGCCTGGACCGTCAACTTCAACGGCACCAACCAGACGACGGTCGGAACGTGGATGTCGTTCCCGATGAACGTCGCCGCGTTCGGGTTCCCGTTCGACTACTACGTGACGGCTCCGAGCGGCTGGCGCACCGAGCCCTCGGTCGGCCTCGTCGTCACGGACGGCCGCCCGCAGACGGTCACGATCGACTTCCTTCCGGACCTCTACCCGGCGACGATCAACGCCACCGGGCTCCCGGCGGGCAATCCGTGGACGATCTCGTTGAACGGGACGTCGTACACCAGCATCATGGAGACCCTGGAGCTACCGCTGGCGGACGGGACGTACCCGTTCTCCGTGCTGCCGGTCGCGGGCTACGTCGGCTCGCCGATGTCGGGAGATCTCGTCGTGCGCGGAGGCCCGGCGTCGCTCAACCTCACGTTCGTCCCGGTCCTCTATCCCATCTCCGTCACCGAGCGCGGACTCCCGGCGGGGACGAACTGGAGCGTGACCCTGGGCAGCGCGACCCGGTCGTCCACGTCGGCGACGATCTCGTTCGCGGTCGCCAACGGCAGCGTCGCCTTCGCCGTGGCCAACGTCACCGGCTATTCGCTCGAAAACGGCGCCGGCTCCCTGACGATCGCCGGCACCGGGGTCGCGATCTTCGTCGGGTTCGTCGCGAACGCCACCTCGCCCTCGTCGGCGACGAGCAGCCCGCTCTTCTGGGGCCTGCTCGCCGTGATCGGGGTCCTCGCTATCGCGCTCGTCGTCGTCGCGCTCTCGCGCGGCCGCCGGCGCGCCCCTCCGACCGCCGGGTCCGGAGCTCCGGTCGCCGCCCCCGCCGCCGGTCCGACGAGCACGGGAGCGCCGGCCGAGGGGCCGGGACCGCCGACCCTGCCCGAGGCCGACTGGAAGGAGTGACCGACCCGAACGGCCGGGGTCGGCGCGGACGGCCCCTACTGCACCGGTCCCATCTCGAGCGATCGGAACGAGAGCACGGCGAGCCCGAAGGTGATGGCGGCCAGACCGGCGAGGATCGAGGCGCCGATGAGGTCGGACGGCCCGAACGAGTGCGTGAAGCCGTCCCGGACGGTGTTCGCGGCATAGGTCAGCGGGTTCGCGTACACGATCGCGCGGAGCACCACGGGAGTCTTGGCGGTCACCGGATAGTAGACCGTCGAGATGAAGATCAGGAAGTACTGCAGCAGCGACTGGATCGTGAAGTAGAGGTTCGCGGACCGGATCCGGCCGCCGATCGCGATGAGGAGACCCCCGAAGCACAGGCTGCCGAGCGCGATCGTGCCGAGGATGACGAACCCCTCGAACGGGGAGAGCGGGGTGAGCCCGATGAGCGGGAGCGCCACCAGCACCATGATCCCCACGCCGACGAGGGAGAACAGCAGCGCCGTCAGCAGGAGCGCGGCGAGATACTCGGCGCGGAGGAACGGACCCGAGAAGATCTGCTCGACCATCGCCCAGCGGCGGTCGAGCCAGAAGATCCGACCTGCGAGCACGGCGCCGGTGATCATCTGCGACGCGATCATGCCCGGGACGAGGTAGGCCACGTAGGATCCCGAGGCGCCGACCGACGGGATCAGCTGCGAGAACATCGTGCCCAGGATCACGATCAGGAACGCCGGCTGGCCGAACATGACGAGCAGCGTGATCGGGTCGAGCGTCGCGACGAAGTTCCGGGCCACGAGCCGGAGCACCGGCGGCAGCTTCAGGGCGCCCCCGGCGTGCCGGGACCCTCGGTCGCGTCCTCCGACACGAGGGTCACGAACGCTTCCTCGAGCGTCGTCTCCCGGACCGAGATGCGCACGAGGTCCAGGTCCGCCCCGTGGGCCCATCGGGACAGCTCGGCGACCAGGTCCTCGGCGTTGGCAGCGCGGAACGTCAGCACCCCGCGCGCATCCGACAGGATCGCCAGCGACTCCCCGCGGGCCGCGAGCAGGGCCCCGACCGCCCGGCGCTCCGCCTCCGAGAGCGGGCGCTCGAACTCGGCCTCCACCGCGCGCGCGCCCCGGTACCGGCGCTTGATCTCCGACGGGGGCCCCACCGCCCGCAGCCGTCCGGCCTGCAGCACGCCGATCCGGTCGCAGAGCTGGTCGGCCTCCTGGAGGATGTGGGTGGTGAACACGATCGCGAGGCCGCCCCGGGCCCGCATCGCGAGGTAGTCCAGGATGCGGCGCCGCGTCAGCGCGTCGAGTCCGACCGTCGGCTCGTCCAGGAAGAGGAGCTCCATGTCGTGCATGAGCTCGCGCGCGACCTGGAAGCGACGCCGCTCGCCGCCCGAGAGCCCCCAGGGCTTGCGCTTGCGCATCGGCCCGAGCTCGAACAGCTCGAGCATCTCCTCGGCGCGACTCTTCGCGACCTCGCGGGGCACCCCCCACAGGAACGCATAGAGCGTGAGGTTCGTCTCCACCGAGACGAAATCGAGCGACTCGGACTGGAGGACCACGCCGAGACGGCGGCGCTGCTCGCGGCCGGCGTGCCGCAGCTCGGTGCCGAACAGGTATCCGCGTCCCTCGGTCGGCGGCAGGAGCGTCGTGAGGACGCGGACGGTCGTCGTCTTGCCGGCCCCGTTGCGGCCGAGCAGTCCGAACACCTCGCCCGGTCGCACGTCGAACGAGAGGCCCCGGATCGCGAACCGGTCCGCCGTGTAGGCGAAGCCGAGCTCGTCGGCGATGAGTACCGGCGACCGATCGGACGTCGCGACCCCCTCCCGAGGGCGCGCGCTGCCGTCGCGAAGATAAGAGCCGTTCCCTCGAGCGGGGCCGTCACGGCGGCTCGCCGACGCGCGTGCCCGCGCGCCCGGCGAGCCCGCGGGCCAGGGAGGGGATGTCGGTGATCACGAGGTACCGGCCGCCGGCCGCGAGAAACTCCAGCCCGGCCGTCACCTTCGGCCCCATGCTCCCCTCGGCGAACTCGCCCGCGCGCCGGTACCGGCGCAGCTCCGCCGCGTCGACGCGGCCCAGCCAGCGCTGGCGCGGCGTGCCGTACCCCACGGCCGCTCCCGGAACGTCGGTCACGATCGCGAGGGTGGCCGCCCCGATCTGCGCCGCGACCACGGCGGCCGCTCGGTCCTTGTCGATGACGGCCTCCACGCCCTCGTAGCGCCCGCCCCCACCCCGCACCACCGGGATCCCCCCTCCCCCGGTGACGACGAACACACAGCTCCGCCCCAGCCGTCCGTCGAGCGCGGCCCGGACCGCGTCGCCCTCGAGCCACCGCCGGGGCCGGGGGGACGGGACGACCCGCCGCCATCCTCCCCGCGCCGCGTCCTCGCGGAGGGTCCATCCGGCCGTCCGACGCAGGCGAGCGGCCTCCGCGGCCGAGTAGAACCGGCCGACCGGCTTCGTTGGGTGGCGGAACGCCGGGTCCCGCCGCGCGACCTCCGTGCGGCTCACGATCGGGACGACGACGCGCGGGACCCGCGCGGTCCGGAGTGCCGCGCTCAGCTCCTGGGCGATCAGGTAGCCGATCTGGCCCTCCGACTCGGCGTCGAGCACGTGCATCGGCGGGGGCGGCACCTCCCGCGCCCCCAGCTCCGCCTCGCGGAGGAGGTCCCCGACCTGCGGACCGTTCCCGTGCGTGACGACGAGCTCGTGGCCCCGCGCGACGATCGCGGCGAGGACGGGGGCGGTCCGGCGCATCTGGCGGGTCGCGTCCGCCCAGGTCCCCGCGTCGTGGGCGCGCTGGATCGCGTTGCCGCCCAGCGCGACCAGGACGCGCGCCACCGGATCCGTTCTCCCCCGGGGGCGTCAGGGCGCGCGCGGCGGGATCAGCAGCTCGAGGATCGCTTTCTGGGCGTGGAGACGGTTCTCGGCCTGGTCCCAGATCGCCTGCCGGGTCCCGTCGAGGACCGCGTCGGTTATCTCGAGGCCGCGGTGGGCGGGAAGGTCGTGCATCGCGAAGGCGCCGGGCCGGCCGAGGTCGAGGAGCGCGTCGTCGACGGTGAACCCCTGGAAGTCGTGGGTCCTCTTCGCAGCCTCGGCCTCCTCGCCCATCGACACCCAGACATCCGTGTAGATCGCATCCGACCCGCGAGCCGCCTGCTTCGGATCGCCCACGATCTCGCTGGTCGCGCCGCTCGCGCGCGTGAACGTCGCGACCCGGGCGAGGAAGTCGGCGTCCGGACGGTAACCGGCTGGGATCGCCGCCGCGAAGTCGATCCCCAGGATCGCGCTCCCGAGCATCAGCGAGCGGAGCACGTTGTTCCCGTCCCCGATGAACGCGAGCCGATGGCCCCGGAACTGGCCGGCCCAGCGCTCGCGGAGCGTGAGGAAGTCGGCCGCCGCCTGGCAGGGATGTTCCCGGTCGTCCAGGGCGTTGATCACCGGGATCGACGCCCACCGCGCGAGCTCCTCCTCGTTCTGCCAACGGAACGCCCGGTAGACCAGCGCGTCGTAGTAGCGCGACAGCACGCGGGCGGTGTCCGCGATCGTCTCCCCCCGGCCCAGCTGCATCTCGGACGACGAAAGGTAGACCGGGTGCCCGCCGAGGTCCTCGATCCCGACCTCGAAGGAGCTCCGGGTCCGAGTCGACGGCTTCTCGAAGATCATCGCGACGTCGCGATCCTTCAGCGGGCGGGGGAACTGCCCGGCGCGCCGCAGCCCCTTCAGCTCCTCGGCCCGCGCGAGGAGGCGCGGAAGGTCGGGAGCCAGGTCGGCGATGGAGAGCAGGTCGCGGTGGGGGGGGTACGCGGGGGGAGCGGCGGACGCCATCGAACGGTCCTCAGCGCCCTGCCCGCTCGATGACGCACGTCATGCAGTGGGCCCCGCCGTAGCCGCCCGTGATCTCGCGCAGGTTGAGCGGCACCACGTCGATCCCGCGGTCCCGGAGATCGGCCGTGTGCGGGAAGTACCCCCGGCCCTCGCGGAGCTCCTCGCGCTCCTTCCGGACGAGAGCGAGCAGGGCCCGGTACCGGTGCGGGTCCGCGCGCGCCGCCGTCGCGAGGCCGGCGAGGACCCGGTCGATCTCCTGCTCCACCTCCACCGCGAGGATGCGGTGGTCCCGGAGGCACAGGAAGTTCGAGGCGTAGCTCATCTGCTCCAGCGTCGAGAGGGGCAGCACCTCAAACCTCTTTTCGGCCAGGAAGTCGAGGAGCGTCCGTGCGCCCGGCACCCGACGCAGGGGCCCCCCGCCGGTCCGCCGGTACACGTCCACGCGGGCCACGCGCAGCAGGGCCTCGCAGCCGACCACGAGCCGTTCGCCCGGGACGTTGAGGTACGTGTCGAGGTGCATGTCGATCATCGGATCCGGGTCGTCCCCCGGGATCGCCGGATGCGCGGGCTGGTGGACGACGCCGACCTCGTCGACCCCGAGCGGTGCCGCGAGCACCTGGCGGACCCCGCTCGCGTTGGTCCGGTCCCCGGTGCCGAGGAGCGCGAACTCGCCGAGCGGCATGAAATCGCCGCCCTCGAACGTGCCCGGGCTGCGGACCTCCCCGGCGATCCGAGCGCCCCAGGCCCGGAGGAGGCTGCCGGTCAGGGCGGGCTCCTGGGCGCGTTGCGGCTTCGACATCCGGCCCAGGACGAAGCCCCCGGGCGTCAGCGCCTGCTGGTCCCGCATGAAGTACAGGTTCGCGAGCGGCGTGTCGAGCACGACCTTCGGGAGGATCACGCGCGCGCCGGCGTGCCGCTCGAGACGGACCGAGGGTCGGAGGAGCAGGATGTTGAACAGGGTCTCCGAGTCGAAGCGGTCGAGGTTGCGCTTCAGCGCGGCTCGCGACCGCTCGACCATGACCTTCGGGCCCGAGTACTGGATCGTCGCGAGGGCGAAGCGGCGCACGCGCTCGACGAGCGCGGGGTCGCGCGCGGCGACCTCGACCCCGAGCCGCTTCAGGCGCCGGACGGTGATCCCCTCTTCCTCGAGGGCGTGCTCGAGCTCGGCGTGCTCGTGGACGGCCTCGTCGATGCTGAAGGCGCGCTCGTAGAGGAAGGAGTACGGCTCGGTGAGGCCGAAGAACATCTCGATGCCGGGACGATGGATCAGCACCTCCCGCAGCCGGTCCCACTCCGCGTGCGCCCGATTCCGCATCGCTCCCCTCCGGCCGACGGCGTCACTCCGCCGCGGGCACCGCCGGGGGCGGCTCGGCGGCCGGTCCCGGGTGGGCCGTCGACGCCCCGAGGAAGGTCCGCAGCGCGGAACGGTAGCCCCAGACGAACATCAGCAGGCCGAAGACCGTGAGGGCCACCAGGTCCCACGGCAGGTTCAGGATCCCCATCGGCTGCAGGGTGATCGGGTACGTGGGCGGCGTGAGGAAGTTCTCGTACACGAAGAACGGGTCGCCGATGTACGAGATGATCCCGATCCCGGCGATGTAGGTCACGATCCACAGGATCCCTTTCGATTCCGCGATCGCGCTCCGGCGGGCCAGGAACGTCAGAAAGTACGCGGGCAGCCCGACGAACAGGAGGACCGTTCCCAGCAGGGGCATCGCCGCGACGCCCAGCAGCGGGCCGCCGGGCGGCACCACGTAGATCAGGAGCAGCGACGCGACCACGAGGACGGTCACGATGCTCGCGACCGTGATCGCGCTCTTCAGGGTGCGGAGGGCGGGCGCCGTGAACAGGAAGTAGAGCGGCACCCCGATCAGCATCAGGAACACCCCGACGAGGGTCCACGGCCAGGACGCCCAGTAGATCAGCACGGTCGCGAACACGAACGCGATCGGGGTCAGCAGCCACGCGCCGGGCAGCCGGTACGGGCGCTCGGCGTGCGGGTCCGTGCGGCGGAGGACCAGCAGCGCGAGGGACGCGGCCCCGTACGGCAGGAGCGTGGTGATCGAGGCGACCAGCGCCACCTCGGGGAAGCTCGGCAGCGCGATGAGCACGACCCCGGTGAGCACGCTCGCGAAGATCAGCGCCACCGCCGGCGTGCCGAACTTCGGATGGATCCGCGCCATGGACTTGAAGAAGAGATTGTCCTTCGCCATCGCGTACGGCATCCGGCCCTGCAGCAGGACCCAGTCGCCGCCGGCGCCGAGGGTCGACAGGATCGCGCCCACGACCACGATCGTTCCGAGCAGCGCGAGGCCCCAGCCGTCCGCGATGTTGTTGAGGAGCAGCGAGCCGGTGCCGCCCCAGTCGCCCGGGGCGACCCCCACCGCGAACCAGCGGATGCCGCCGAGGAACGAGACCGCCACGAGCGCGTAGATCGCCGTCACGATCCCGACGCTGAGGATCGTCGCGCGGGGCAGGGTCCGCTTGGGGTCCCGCACCTCCTCCGCCGGGATCGAGGCCGCCTCGAACCCCGTGAACGCGAAGAAGCCGAGGCTCATCGCGAACATCACGCCCGTCCAGCCGAACGGGGAGAACCCGAACATCGTGAAGTTCCCCACCCGAAGGAACAGCAGCCCGATCAGGCCGAAGAGGAGGAGCGGGATCACCTTCGAGAAGGTCGTGACGATGGCGAACGCCGAGCCCCACTTGATCCCCGCGATGTTCAGCAGCGTATAGGCCACGAGGAAGGCGAGCGCGATCAGGACCCCGGCGAGGGTCAGCGTGAGCACGCCCGTGCTGTTGACGAAGGTCAGACCCCCGACGTACGTGCCGAGGTACTCGATGAACACGTCGATGATCGCGGCCGTCCCGATGAACGCGTAGAGGAAGTAGCCCCAGCCGATCAGGAATCCTCCGAAGTTCCCGAGGGCGCGCCGCGGCAGCGAGTACGGGCCGCCGGTGATCGGGTAGGCCGCGGACAGCTCCGCGTACGGCAGGGCGAGCAGGATCACGACGATCCCGAGCAGCACGAGGGCGACGATCGCCGCCGGCCCGGCGGTCGAGCCCATCGTCGCGGCGAGTGCGAAGATCCCCGATCCGATGATCCCGCCCACCGTGATGGAGGTGAGGCCGAGCATCCCGACTTCCCGCTTGAGCTTCGGCTGATCCGCTGGCATACACTACCTCGGCACCCCACGCGGCCGGCCAGTACTTGGGTCGGGCGTCAAGCCGAGTTGACGCGGCCGCCGGGCGACCGAGGACGCAACGCCGCAGTCGCAGCGCCGACTCGCCCCGCTCGCGGGAGCTACGCCTGGAGCGGCGCGTCCGCGACCTGCGACTGCGCGGCGAACGCCGCCCGGACCGCCAGGCCGCGGCCGTAGAGCATGCCGATGCTGACGCCGAAGAGCAGGTCGACCCCGATCAGCACGAGCAGCGTTCCGAGCGGGAGGGTGGTCGGGAAGGTGAACGAGAACAGGTTCGCGAGCCCGAAGGCCCAGATCTCGACCCCCACCCGGACGAGGAACACGACGAGCGATAGGAGCGGGAGGAGGATCGGCAACCGGTAGTACGTCAGCCCGTCGGACCGCTTCTCGAACCGGACCCTTCGACGAACGTGCGGGATCGCGATCCAGGCGGCGGCGACCGGGACCGCCGCGTACGGGGCCAGGAGCGCGAACCCCACCGGTCCCCACAGCCCGTAGGCCACGTAGATGGTCGAGGCCGCGAAGAACAGGAACAGCGCGGTCGAGAACGCGCCGTACGCGAAGATCCGCGTGGGCCCATACTGGGCGCCCTGCGTGAGCGCGTAGGTCCGCCGGGCCATGACGAAGACGATGATCGCCAGGATCACGAGACCCGAGGTGACCGGCGTGCTGACCGAGCCCGACATCGAGGTTCGGGCGCCCAGTTAGGCCCGACTCAAACCATCTTCGGTCGGGCGATCCTCGTCGCGACACACCGGGCGCCCGCAACGCGGAGCCCACTCTAGGTTCCCGCGCCGGGCCTCCCGATCAACGGGCACGATCCCCGACGAAGGGTCCCGCACCGAGGCGCGGCCCTGCGGCAGAATGTCACCCCCGCCCACCGCAGGCAATCTCGATTATAATGGGTTAAGGACGAAAACTATATAGAAACGCGTTCGGCCTCGTCCGCGCGTTGCGCGCCCACCTCGGGCGAGGCGAGGGAAATCTGCGCCTCCCCGTGGGTTCGTCGCGGGTCCCGGACCTCGCGGGGCTGCCGTCAAGTCGACTTCACCTCGGCCCTAAGTACCGACGGCCCGGATCCATCGACGGGCCTGAGGATGCGGACGATCGGGGTGCTCGGCGGGATGGGCCCGGTGGCCACGGTGGAGTTCCTGCATCGCGTCCTCACCCTCAGTCAGCGCGAGCACGGCGCCGTGCAGGACGGAGAGTACCCGCCGATCCTCGCCTACTCGCTCTCGCTGCAGGGCTCGAGCGAACAGGGCGTGCGGAGCCCCCGCCTCCTCGCCCACGAGCTCGTCCATGGGATCGAGGCGCTCCAGCGGGGCGGGGCCGATTTCGTCGTCATCCCGTGCAACACGGCCCATCGGTTCGTGACCCGTCTGCGGCGGGCCGTGTCGATCCCGATCCTCAGCATCGTCGACCTCACCGTCCGGGAAGTGGCGCACCGCGATCGACGTCGCGTCGGCGTCCTCGCCTCCGAGAGTTCCCTGGCCGAAGGATTGTACGCCCGACCGCTGCTGTCCGAGCGGATCGTAGCGATCGACCCGACCGGCCCCGAGCGCGGGGAGCTCACCCGCGTCATTCTCAACGTGATGGGCGGCAGGCGCGCCCTGTCCGATCGCCTCGCGGTCCAGCGGATCGTCGAGCGGATGCGGCGCGTCGACGGGATCGATGGCATCATCGTCGGATGCACCGAGCTCTCGCTCGTGCAGCCGGCGAGCGACTACAGCGTGGCCGCCGTCGACGCGATGGACGTGCTCGCCGAGGCCGCGGTCCGGACGGCGTACGGCTCCGATGCGATCCCGGGGGCTCCCGGGCTGACGAGCCACGCGTCCGCCGCGCCCATTCTGGCCGGATGATCGGGGTCCGACGGCCCCCGGTGCCGGGAAGCGAGCCAGTTCGGACCGAATCATAAATATGGGGACCGGGTCGGCGCCGCGAGGCTGCGTCCGATGCGGAAGAGCACCGTCCTCGCGATCGTCCTGGCCGGAGTCCTCGCGGCGTCGGCGACCGCCTACGTGGCCTCGGTCGCGATCGCCACGCATGGGGGCGACGACACCTCGCCGCCGGTGGTGCCGGTGGCCCAGCTCCCTCACATCGGGCAACCGATCTCGGGGGCCACGGCGCTCGGCACCTCGGAGGCGACCGCGGTCGCCTGCCCTGAGCCGACCAGCGAATGCTCTTCGTCGTTCAACTGGGGCGGCTACATCGTGACGGCCGCCGCGGGCTCGGTCAGCGAGGTCTCCGGTAGCTGGAAGATCCCCGCCGTGACGGGCGCCGGCGGCACTTCGTGCCCGGACGCGCAGAAGGAGTGGCTGGCGAACGCGGTCTGGGTCGGGATCGACGGGTTCAACGACGGGACCGTGGAGCAGACCGGCACGGAATCCGAGTGCTTCTACGGGCACGTCTACTACTACGCTTGGTACGAGTTCTACCCCGGGGCTCCCAAGACGGCTTCGTTCGCCGTCGCCGCGGGGGACTCCATCTCGGCCTCGGTTACCTACACGGGGGTCACGCTGGCCGGCGTGCTGAAGTTCCAGACCACGCTGACCGACCTGACGACCGGGAACACGCTCACCAGCCCGAAGACCGGCGTGAGCGGAGCCGATCGGGACAGCGCCGAATGGATCAGCGAGTCGCCGTACTACGATGGGATCCTCGGGCTCACGCCGGTCTCGACCGTGAAGTTCACCGGGGCCTCGGCCTCCATCGGCGGGGTCACCGGATCGATCGGGAGCTGGGGCACGAACGTGTACTGGGCGGTCCTGGTGGACTACTACTTCCCCGACGATCCGGTCCTGAAGTACGTCAAGGATCTGCCGTCCGCCCTCAACAAGGCCGGCAACAGCTTCTCCTTCGCATGGAAGGGCTCCGGCCCGTAGTCCACCGTGGCCGGGTCCGCTGCCGCCCGCGGGGCACGGCGCCGGGCCGGCCGCGGGTCGGGTGGATGACGGAGATGCGCGGCCGGCGCTCGCTCACGAGTTCGTCGGTTCCTGGGGCGGATCGTCGGAGCCCTTCGCGCCCTTCTTCACGCTCTGGCCGAATCCCTTGATCCCGCCCACGAGGCCCCGACCGGCCTTGCCGAGCGCCTCGCCGGTCTCCTTCGCGACGTGAGCCGTCTCGGCTCCCGCGCGCTGAACCGAGCCGACGGCCCGCCCGCACGCGCTGCAGCTCTTCGCCCCTTCCGCCAGCTCGGCCCCGCATCCTTCGCATTTCATGGGTGGCCCCGTTCCCGGAACCCGATCCCCGTATTCATCCCTTCGAGCGGGGCTCCTCACGGTCCCGGTCACCGGTCTCGTTGCCCGGCGCACGCCCCGCGGCGAGGATCGCCCGGACCTCTTCGTCGGAGACCGGGGCGAAGTCTCGGAACCATTCCCCCACGGCCGACAAGTGGGCGGGCGTCCGAAGCACTTCGACGGCGTCGGCCTCGGCTCGGAGGGCCGGGATCGCGTCCGGCGGGGCCACGCCGAGCGCGACCACGATCCGGTCCGGCCGCCGGCGACGGAGCGCCCGGAGCGCCGCGCGCATCGTGCCGCCGGTCGCCACGCCATCGTCCACCACGATCACGACGCGACCCTCCACGGGAACGATCGTGCGGCCGCTCCTCAGTTCGCGGGCCCGTCGGTCCACTTCGGCCCGGGCCCGCGCGACGATCGGATCCAGCTGTTCCCGGGAGTAGCCCTCGCGCCGGGCGCGTTCGAGGTCGAGCTCGACCAGGTCGGGCTCGGCCACCGCTCCGAGGCCATACTCCGGGAAGTCCGGCGCCCCGATCTTGCGGACGACCAGGAGGTCGAGGTCGGCCCCGAGCGCCCGGGCGATCGCCCGGGCGACCGTCACGCCCCCTCGGGGTACCCCGAGGACCAGGGGGTTCCACGATCGGAGACCGATCAACCGGCGACCGAGCAGGTCGCCCGCCTCGGCTCGGTCGCGGAGGACTCGCGGCCGGTCGACGTCGGGCTCCATCGATCGGCAGCGTAGCCGGCGGAACGACTTGGCTCTCTCCCCTCGACGGTCACTGCGGCAACCGTCAACTACCCCACGGGAGATCCGGGATCGATGAGCGAGAACGGACCCCGGGAAGGCACGCGCGACCTCCCGCGCCGTGACCCCGAGGCCGGTCGCCGGGGCGTCGACGCGGGCTCGCTCACGGGAGCCGCGTACGACACCCACGGCCGCCAGCAGCGAAGGCGGACACGCGACGTCCTCGAGCTCGCGCGGGAGGGCCTCCCGCCCGAGGAGGTCGTCCGCCGGTATGGCCGCGACCACCCGGCCGAGCGCCCTCCGACCGTCGGCGAGGTCGAAGAGATCGTGGCCGCGGGGGGATCCGGGACCACGTCGTCCCGGGGCCGTCGCCCGGCCTGACGGGAGATCGAAGGACCCCCGACGCGACGCTCAGCCGCGGAAGTCCACGTTGATGGCGCAGCACCGGACGCAGCCGGGATACAGCCCTCGCGCGTCGAGCTTCTCGCGGAACGTGCGCGCCTTGTCCCCGTTCCAGAGCTGCTCGATCGGGGCGTCCCGCACGTTCCCGATCGAGTAGGAGATCCACTGGTCGGGGCAGAACACCACCTCGCCGCTCGCCTTGATCGTCGGATTTCCCCACGGCCGACTGCAGTGCCCGACCACGCTGTAGTTGAGGTCCGAGTAGTAGCGCGCCGCTTGTTCCTCGTTGAGGTTCGGGCGGACGTCGACGCGGTAGGGGAAGTTCCGGCGCTGGACCTCCCGCAGCTCCCGCGCGACGCGACGGCCGTACTCCGCGCCGGGCACCGGCATCACGTGGGCGTCCGCCCCGTGGTCCTCGATCCCGAAGTCGGCCTTGAGCGCCTGCGCGTGGACCAGCGCCGTCGCCGGGTCGGCGAACCAGAGGTGCTGGAAGCGGACCTCGTCGAACCCCACCGACCGCGCCGTCTCGACGACCTCGTTCATCCGGCCCAGGATCCCGCTGGTCACGGTGGAGTTCACGGCGAACAGCGGCGTCGTCCGATCCCCGCGGAGGGCGATCAGGCGGCGGATGGTCTCCGTGGTCTTCCGGAACATCCCCTGGCCCCGGATCGCGTCGTGCACATCCTCCGGGCCATCGATCGACACGACGATCGTCCGGACGCGGGCGGCGGCGATGCGCTCGAGCCAGCCCGGGCGCGAGTCGAGCAGGGTGCCGTTCGTCGTGAACGAGCACGTCATCCCGAGCCGGGAGGCGTACTCCAGCACCTCGATCGTATCCGCCCGCGCGAAGGTCTCCGCTCCGGAGAGGTGGAGGTGCTCGACCTCGCCGCGGACCCCGTCGAGGATCCGGAAGATCTCGTCCTTCGTCAGCTGCTTCGACCACAACGGATCGCCGTTCCGGATGAGCGTGGGGGCGACCCCGTTGGTGCCGTACCACCAGCACATCGGGCACCGCAGGTTGCACAGGATGGTCATCTCGATGTTCAGCGTGCGCAGCGGGCCCGCCTCGGGCGTCCGGAACAGATGGGAAAGACCGTCGCGGGCCCGGAGCCCCCGCCCGATCACGCGCGTGCGCGCCTCTCGCAGGGACATCCCGTCCATCGACCGACCGGCCACCGGCCCGGGGATCCGCGCCCGGGTCACCGGTCGTACGACGCGAGCGTGGAAAAAGGTCGCGGTGGCGGGGCGAGCGGCGGCGGGGGCACGCGGTCCCTCTCCCGGGGACTCTTCCGCGCGGGGGACTTGGCCCCGGCGTGCGCGTGCTGCTGTTCGGCGCTTCCGGCATGGTCGGCCAGGGCGTGCTCCGCGAGTGCCTCGCGGCCGCCGACGTGGAACGCGTGACCGCCGTGGTGCGCCGACCTCTCGGCGTCCCGGACGCGAAGCTCGAGGAGATTGTCGTGCCGGATCCCGGACGGCTGGAGGCGATCTCCGATCGCCTGACCGGGTACGACGCCTGCTTCTTTCCGCTCGGCACGACGTCCGTGGGAAAGAGCGAGGCCGAGTACGCGCGGGTCACCTACGATCTCACCCTCGGGGCGGCGACGACGATCGCGCGGGCCAATCCGGGTCGCCTCACGTTCGTGTACGTTTCCGGCGCCGGCACGGACAGTACCGAGCACGGTCCCCGGATGTGGGCGCGCGTCAAGGGCCGCACCGAGAACGCGCTCCTTCGGCTCCCGTTCCGCGGGGCCTACATGCTCCGACCGGGGCTCATCCAGGCCCGAGGAGGGATCCGCTCCCGCACCCGCGCGTACCGCATCGGGTACGCGCTGCTCAGCCCGATCGTCGTCCTCGCGGTCGCGCTGGGCGCCGGTACCACCACCGATCGTGTGGGGCGCGCGATGCTCCAGCTCGCCCGGGTCGGCTTTCCCCGTCCCATCCTCGACACGCGCGCGATCAACGAGATCGGCCGGGCCCCGCGGTCCTGACGCCGGGACCCCCGGCATCGAACGCGTCAAGGTCACTTGACGGGCCCTTCATTTGCCGCGTGGCGGCTCCCCCCGATCGGGGACGCCATGAGGCCGGAGCCGGGCGGGGAACCGACGGGGTCCCGCGATCCCGTGGAGGTGGACGCGCTGCGCGACGGGACCCGCGTACGGATCCGCCCGCTCCAGACCGGCGATCGACCAGGAGTCGAGGAGTTCGCGCGGCGGCTCTCGCTGGAAGCGGTCGAGCTCCGGTACTTCGTCCCGCTCCCGCCCGCGCGCGTCGTCGAGGAGCTGCTCGGCTCGGACCGGGTCACCGGCCGATACGCGGCGCTCATGGAGACCGTCGGGCCGGGGCCCGTCCGGATCGTGGGGCACGCGGAGTACGTTCGACCGAAGGACGGACGCGCGGTGGCCGAGGCGGCCTTCGTGATCGCGGACTCGTTCCAGGGTCGGGGTGCCGCCACGCTCCTCCTCTGGCACCTGGCGGCCGTGGCCCGGTCCGAGGGCATCCGGACCCTGGAAACGGTCGCGCTCCGGACGAACGCGGCCATGCTGCAGGTCTGTTTCGACGCCGGGTACCCCTTCTCGGTCGCGCTCGAGGAGGACACGGTGCGGGTCTCGCTGGACATCTCGGGGGAACGACAGACCGCGCTCTCCTCCCTCGCCGACCGCCCGGAGGCGTTCCTCGAGCGGCGGGCTCGGCCCTCCACTGGCCCGGCGGCCTGAGCCCGATGGTCCGGGCGCCGACGCCGGAGGGGTCGGACCGACCTCGCCCCGCCTACTCGACGAGCGATCGGACGAGCTGCACAAAGGGAGCGGGGACGAGGGGGAGCCCGACCGGATGGACGCCACCCCCCGCGACGGCCAGCGGATCGCGCGAGCCCACGACCACGAGCTCGGGCCCGGCGAGCTCGCCGCGCAGGTAGGACCGGAGGGTCGGACAGTGTCCGCTGTTGGCCGCGGCCACGATGACGCGGACGCCCCGGAGCCCCGCGCGTTGGGCCGCGTCGACCTCCGGTGCGAACCGGGTGGGGACCCCGTAGGCGTCGAGCAGGTCCACGATCGCCCGCCCAAGGCTCGGGGTCTCGCCCACGACGAGGACCCGGGCCCCGTTCATACCGGCCGCCGTCGCGCCCCGCCGATTTAGCCCGCCCGTGAACTTTACTTGACCCGCGCGCCGTAGCCGGCCCGCCGCCGTGCCCGAGACCGAACCGGACCCGGAACGCTCGCTCGCGCTCCTCGAGAGCGCCCCCGTAGGGATCGCGCTGCTGCGGGCCCCGGGCGTGGTCCGGTGGGCGAACGCGGCCTACTTCGAGGTCACGGGCCGCTCCCGCGAGCTGCTCGGCAAGGACATCCACGACATCCTGGAGGCGGACGGGAGCTGGTCGGCTCCGATCCGCAGCGCGGTCGACGCGGCCCTCACGGCGGGCGCCGCCGCGACGTTCCGGAACGTGCGCGCCGTCTACCGGCCCCAGGCCGCGCCGGTCTACCTCGACGTCGACATCCGGCGCCTTCCCGGGCCGGACCGCCCGCCCGCGGAGGCGCTGCTGATGGTCCGCGACGTGACCGACCGGGTCGCCGAACGCGAGCGGGCCGACGTGTTCCAGCTGGCCTTCCGGAGCTCGACGAACGCGATGCAGCTGACCGACGCGCGCGGGATCATGGTCGACGTGAACCCGGCCTTCGAGCGGATCTACGGGTACTCTCGGGCCGAGTGCGTGGGCCGGAAGCCGAACCTCGTCCGGAGCCGGTACACGCCGGTCGAGCTGTACGAGCGGATGTGGGCCGACCTGAAGGACCCGAGCCGGGGCGCGTGGTCCGGCGAGCTGCTCAACCGCGACCGGTACGGTCGCGAGCACCCGGTTCTCCTCTCGATCACGGCGATCCGCGACGCCCGCGACGAGATCACGCATTACCTCGGCGTGGCCGTCGACCGGACCGAGCAACGCGAGTGGGAGATGGCGTCCGCGCACATGGAGCGGCTGGCCTCCATGGGCCAGCTGGCGGCCGGGATCGCGCACGAGATCAACACGCCGATGGCGAACGTGATGCTCATCGCGGAGAGCCTCCGCCGACGGTCGTCCGACCCGGAGATCCGCCACCGGCTGGAGACGCTCCAGGGCCAGGTCGAGGTCGCGGCCCGCATCGTCCGCAGTCTGCTCGACTTCGCGCGCCGCGACGAGCCGACCGTGGCCGACGTGGACCTCGCGGAGATCGCGCGGGCGTCGGTGGGATTCCTCCGCGGCAAGCAGTCGATGGACGTCGAGGTCCTCGAGGACCTGCCCGACGGAGGCCTCCCGGTGCGGGGCGATCGGGGCCAGCTCATCCAGGTCGTGACGAACCTGCTCAACAACGCCTACGACGCGGAGCATGGGGAGGGACGCATCGTCGTACGCGGCCATCGGCGGGGCTCGTGGGCGGAGCTCGAGGTCCGCGACAACGGGCCCGGCATCCCGGAGGAAGCGCTCACCCATCTGTTCGAGCCGTTCTTCACGACCAAACCCGAGGGCGAGGGCACCGGGCTCGGCCTCGCCATCTGCCACGGGATCGTCCAATCGCACCACGGTTCGATCCGCGGTCAGAACCTCCCCGAAGGAGGGGCCTCGTTCGTGGTGGTGCTCCCGCTCCGGGAGGGCCGGGCCGTCTCGGCGGGCGGAACCCCCGCCTGAAGCCGGGACCGAGATCCCCCGGCCCGTCAATTCGGCTTCATGGAGCGCCCAAGTAGCGCGGGGCGCGATCCGTCGGCCGGTGAGACCCATGACGGAGCCGAGAACCTGCCCGAAGACCGAGCGATCGATCGCGGACCGAGGGACCGAGGACGGGAGGGAAGGACGATGAGCTTCACCACGTTCGTCGACGACCTCGCGCTCGTGCAGGTGCTGCTCGCGCTCGTGGCGAGCGTGCTCGCCTACGCCGGCGTGCGCGTCTGGTGGGCCCTCCGGACCAACGATCCCGAGGGACTGCGGGGCGTGCTCCGAGGCGCCGCGGTGCCGATGGCGGGCCTCGGCCTCGTGGCGCTCGTGCTCGCCCTGTGGGGCGAGATGACCTGGCCGTTCCTCTCGTCCGACGGGCTGGGCGGCTACAACATCTTCTTCTTCGACCCGATCGTGCTGCTCGGCATCGTCCTGGTCTCGTACGCGGCCACGGTCGTCCTCTCGGCGAAGCTGCAGTACGTGGGTCTGATCGCGTTCGTCGCCGGAGCGGTGACGATGTTCTACGGATACACGGGATACACCGCGAGCCCCGCGTTCACGAAGGACCCGCTGGACACCCTGCTGCTCTACCTCGCCTTCGGCGCGGCGGGGCTCTTCGCGTTGCCGGCCTCGATCGTGGTCGACTACTTCCTCGGGGCTTCCGACGCGGGTCGCGTGCCCTTCGCCTTCGCGATCGGTCGGAGCCACCGCCGCGGAACCGGGCTGGGGACCCGGGCCGTACAGCCCGTCGTGCCGGCGGTCGACGTGGCGTCCAACGCTGCAGAGGACGGGACCGGATCCACCACCTTCCGCGTCCCGGCCTGGGCCCAGGTGCTGGTGCTCCTCTTCCCGGTGTTCGTCGCGCTCGCCGGGATCGCGGCGTTCTGGTACTTCGGCGTCACGCTGCCGGGCCACCTGGGCAGCGGCCCCGCCGGCGCGCCCTGAACGGTCGACCCGGCGCGCGGCGCAACCCCTTCCTCCGTCCCCGGGCCGGCGCGGGCCCGGGGACGCGCTCTCCCGCCCGCAAAGCTTGATTTTCCGGCACCTCGTTGCGGCCCCCCGTGCGCGTCCTCGTGGTCGACGACGACGCGGTGTTCCGGGAGGAGCTCGCCGAGCTCTTGCGGGACGAGCGCCACCAGGTCGAGGCGGCTCCCTCGGTCGGCAAGGCGCTGGAGTGGCTGGAACGCGAGGAAGCGGACGTCGTGCTCACCGACCTGCGCATGCCGAGGCACAGCGGCCTCGAGCTGCTGCGAGAGGTCCGCACCCGCTGGCCACGGACGCTGGTCGTCGTGATCACCGGCTTCGCCTCGGTCGACACGGCCCTGGAGGCGATGAAGGCCGGCGCGTTCGATTACGTGCGCAAGCCGTTCCGGATCGAGGCGCTCCGCGCGACTCTCGAGCTCGCGGCCCAGCAGCGAGCGTTCGCGCCACCTCCGGCGGCCGAGCGGGACCCGTCCGCGGAGGCGCGGGCGCTCGCACGCCCCGGCGACGTCGAGGTCCTCTACCTGGCGAGCGATCCTCCCCGGGCCACCGCGCACCTCCACTTCGCCGCCCTGGACCCGGGGGACCTCGCCGCGGCCGTGGATCGGGTGCGCGACTTCGTGGGAGAGCACGCGCGGGCGGCCGTCGTCCTCGCTGACGTGGGACCGGTCCTCGCCCGCCACCGACTGGGCGATGTCCTCGGCGCGCTCGATTCGATGCGGGCGCTGCTCGAGGGCCACGGTGCCCTCCGGGTGGGATTCGATCCCGCGCGGGTCGCTCCCGACGTCGCGACGGCCGTCGCCGGCGCGGTCGCCGCGGACGAGACGCAGAGTACGATGGAAGCGCTGGCCAATCCCATCCGGCGCAAGGCGCTCGAGCGTGTCGCGCACGCCCCCGCCCCGTTCGGGGAGCTCATGGCGGCGGCCGGGCTCGACGACTCGCCGAAGATGTCGTTCCATCTTCGCAAGCTGGTCGACGCCGGTCTGCTCGCGCACGAAGGGGAGGAGTATCGACTGACCTCGCGCGGCGGCGCGGTCCTGCGGCTCCTGACCGACGCCACGCTCCTTCCTCCGACCGGGGCGACCTCGAACCGGGCGTTCGCGCACGCGGAGCCGGCGGGGTCCGAGCCGGCCGGCCGGCCGAAGCCCCGACGCGACCCCTAGTGGCCCCATCGTGCGCCGGGCGAGCCGACCTCGCGCACGCGGGGGGACCCGGCCGGGCGACGGGGGGGCGAGTGGGGATCGGACCGGGGAGTCATACGCGCGCGGCGTGTCGGCGTGGCATGCGGTCCTGGCCGAGTGTGCTCGCGATCGCCGTCGTGCTGCTCATGGTCGGTGCCGGAGGCCTGACGCTCCGGGCGGGGTCGGCGGTCGAGCGTGACGCCGCCGCCCCGATGATCGTGCCGGCCGGATCCGTCTGGAACAACGCCAGCAACTGGGCCGGGTACGCCGCGATTCCCGGCTCGGGGACGGTCACGAAGGTCTCGGCGGCCTGGATCGAGCCCACGGTGTCCTGCACGGGGGCTACGACGTTCGCCGCGTTCTGGGTCGGGATCGATGGCGCCAGCACGCAGACCGTCGAGCAGACCGGGACGGCCGTCGAGTGTGTGGGAGGCGTCGCGTACTACTGGGCCTGGTGGGAGCTCTACCCCAGCCCGATGGAGGTCATCGATAAGATCACTGTGAGCCCGGGGGACCACTTCTCCGCCTCGGTGAGCTACACTCCGCCCCACACCTTTTCGATGAAGATCAAGGACGTCACGACGGGGGTCGAGTCGGCGAAGGCCGGCACGCTCTCCTCCGCGAAGCGTGCGGACGCCGAGTGCATCGCCGAGCGGCCGGAGGTGGACAATACCCTCGCGGCGCTCGCCCCGTTCGGCGTGGTGAAGTTCTCGTCGTGCACGGCGACGGTGTCGGGCTCGAGCGGCGGGATCGGCTCGTTCGCTCCGCTCTGGCGCATCGACATGGTCTCGGGCAGCACCGTGCTGGCCGCGACCGGGACCCTCGGGAAGGAGACGTCGTTCAAGGTCACCTGGGAGAACAGCGGCTGAGGTTCCCGGACTCGACTCGGCCGAGTTCCGCCGGGCAGGGCGGTTAAGCCTCGGGAGCGTCTCGACCGTCGGTGGACGGCGTCGCGCGCGCGACCGAGCAGTTCCGCTTCCCGGAGACCCTGTCCCTCACGGCCGCCCGACTCCTGGCCGAGGCGTTCCGCGCCCACTACCTCGGAGTCCGGGTCCCACCGTCCGCACCCGGCGCGGTAGAGTCGTCGACCGATCCCACGACCGGGCGGACGGAGTTCCGATGGGTCCAGGACCCGACCCCGCCGATCCCCTGGGGACCGACGCTCGGGACCGGCCCGGTCACCGTCCACGTCACGATCGCGCCGGACCGACTGACCATCGAATTCGGGTCGGCCCGCCCGCTCGACACGAGCGCGCGGCAGGCTCTGGCGCGACTGGCCGACGAGGTGCAGGCCTTTTCGACCCGATATCTGAGGGTGGAACGGCTCTCCTCGGTCTATCTGGCGCTCCCCTGGGGGACCGGGGCCGCGGTCGGCGAGACCGTCGGGAGCCACGAGGTGGTCCGCCGCATCGTTTCGGGGAACTCCACGAACGTGTTCCTCCTGATCATCGTGATCTCACTCCCGGCGGTGTTCTTCCTGGGCATCTACGCGTTCGTTCTGATGATCGGGCTGCAGGGCGCGGTGCTCGTGTTCATCGACCGCATCGCGGCCGCCTCGGGACCGGTGCGTCCATCCCCGGAACGCCCGCAGGTGCTGGTCGTCGGCGTGGCAGAAACCCCGGAGGGCGGCCGCGCGCTCCGGAAATCCGTCAAACGCACGCTGCCAGCCCTCCGCCGGGAGCTGGGGCATCTCACGGCGGGATCGACGGCGCCCCCCTCGGGGGCCGACGTGACCGCAGTGTTCGCCCGTCTGGGCATCCCGTGCACCGAGGCCGACGTTCGGATCACGCTGCGGGACGTCTATGCCCCCGTCGCGCGTGTCGCCGCGCGCTTCGGACTTCCGGTCCCCCGCTTGGTCGTTTCGGACCAGCCGCTCTCGAACGCCGCGGCGACCGGCGTCTCTCCGGGTCACGCGACGGTCGTCGTGACGGCAGGCGCGATCGAGCAGCTGGACGACGGGGAGCTGGCGGCCGTGATCGGGCACGAGTTCGGTCACCTGCGCGGTCGCGATCCGATCGTGCTGTTCGGGACCAACGCGGTGCTCTACCTCGGTGCCGTCTTCCTCTGGCTGCCGCTCTTCCTCGAGCTCGGCCTGTTCTACCTGCTCCTCGCATTCGCCCTCCTGTTCGCGGTGGGCAAGGTACTCGAGACTCGGGCCGATACGCTCAGCGCGCTCGTCCTCGGTGAGGGCGCGGATCTCGCGCGGGCCCTCGAGGCGAGCGAGTTTGACGAGGAGTACGTCGAGGGACGATCGTACGGCGCGCGCGTTCTCGGCTGGCTCTCGCTCGACTCGCACCCTCCGATCTACTTCCGCGTTCGGAGATTGTTCCGGATCTCGAGGGACGTCCGGACCGCCCGCCACCCCCTGTGGGCCTCGGTACGAGACTGCGCCTCGGGGTTCCTGCATGCGGTCGCCGGCGGGGCGTGAGGGCGGCGCGCCCACCCCAGGTTGCCCCATCGCCCGGCGACCCGCGGCGCTCCCCCACCAGGGTCAGTCGATTCTCGGACCTCGGAGCCCGCGTCGTCGCCGGTCGTGCGGCCCCCGAACTCGCGCGGCCGAGCCCCGAACCACGCATCGTGGACGCGGCGCCGCTCCCCGACCGCGGGGGCGCGCCACGCTACACGATCTTGCCGGCGCGCAGGACCGGGGTCCCATCGATCGCGACGTCCGCACCGGCCAGCGTGACCCAGTTCATGAAGTTCGACCGGTTGGAGCCGTGCAGGTGCCCGTTCCGCCCGACGACCAGCGTGACACACCCCTGCTCGATGGTCTCCAGGTTGGGGACGTCTTCGGCCGCCGGATTCAGCCCGAACATGAGCGCCCCCGTGCGGTCCTTGCCGGGCGTACCCTTCCGGAACCTCCGAGCGAACTCCTCCCCCCCGTGATCGAACGAGTAGGACGTGAGCCTTCCCTCCGCAAACTCGAGCGTCCCCCCGTCGCTCCAGTACCACCAGATGTTGGTGCGGCGGTTCGCGCGGATCCGGCCTTCGGCGGTCTTCGAGTCGAGGGCTACGTCGATGCGCCCGGCGGGAATCTGGGCGAGCATATCGGCCGGTCCGTAGCGCTTGTCGCGCGGATGGGGCGTGCCATCCTGCAGGCGGGGCGGGGTCCCCGCCAGCGCGACCTCGAGGTCCGTGCCGTTCGGATGCGAGATGCGGACCCGAGTGCCTCGGGCGAGCGCCCGGAACAGGCGAGCCCCGCGCCGTCCCGCCTCCCCGGGGTCCGTGAGACAGGCGCGCAGGATGCGGTCCTCCCATTCGGTGCGGTCCAGGCCCCATTGCCGGGCGCGCCCTTCGGTCGCGAATCCGAGGGTGACCCGTGCTCCGCGCAGCCCGGATTTCCGGGCCGCATCGTACCAGGGCGAGAACCAGGCGATCGCTTCGTCGAACGTCTTTTCGGGCAGCCGTTCGATCCGATCGGTGTCCCCCGGCCCCCAGAAGTGGACGTAGAGATTCGCGGCGACCAGCGCGGCCCACTCCGGCGCGCTCGCTCTCCCGAGGAGCCTGCTCTGCTTCCGGTCGATCGCGGCCCACCACGCGCCCTCGTCCTCCTGAATGTGCAGGGTCCGGCCCCCCGCGCGTCGGATCTCGTCGACCATGACCGCCGCGAAGGGCATCGTGTGGTCCCAGGACTCGAGGACCGCGTTCTCCCCCGGCCGGACCCGGAGGTACCGGGTCACGATCTGACGGGCGGCGTCGTGCTGCAGCTTCGAGCGAGCCTCGGACATGGCGGGCGAAGGATAAGCGTTAGTTTATATAAACATGCACCTATGCCTCCCACGTGCCGAACCCCTCCCGCGCGTTCCGAGTCCTCGGTGAGCCCAATCGGCGCCGCATCGTCGAACAGCTCCGACCCGGCGAGCGCTCGGTCGGCGCCCTCGTCTCGGCGCTCGGGATCTCCCAGCCGGGGGTCTCCCGCCACCTGCGGATCCTCCACCGGGCGGGATTCGTGCACGTGCGCGCGGACGGTCAGCGGCGCCTCTATTCCCTGCGGCGCGAGCCGTTCCGGGACCTCGATGCCTGGATCCACGACTACCGGGACCTGGTCGAGGCGCGTCTCGACCGGCTCGAAGAACTCGTGACGTCGGAAGGGGCCGTCCCACCGCGGAAAGGGAGAGACCAGTGATGGACGCCGACGCAGGGGGCGGGGCGCGGGAACGGACGAAGACCGAGTTTTCCCGGGTCAGCGAGCTCGAGAACGAGGTGACCCGCCTCTTCCACGCCTCGCCCGAGCGGGTCTTCCGGTTCTTCACCGATCCCGCGACCTTTCCGTATGTGTTCTCGCCGGATCTGTCCCGGGTCACGATGGAAAAGATGGACCTGCGTCCGGGCGGCTCCTACTCCGCCGTGGTCCGATTTCCCAACGGCGTCACGATGCGCTTCTCCGGGGAGTTCCGGGAGATCGATCCCCCGCGCCGTATCGTCAACACGTTCTCCGCCAGCAGTTGGCCGGGGGTGGTCGCCCTGGAGACCGATACCTTCGAACCGGTCGGCCCCTTCACGCGCGTCCGCGTGCGGTACCGATTCGCGAGCCGGGAGGACCGGGACCGGATGGGCGGGTCCGGGGGCGAGGGCGGCACCGCCGATGTGTGGGACCACATCGATCGGCTCCTCCAGCAGGGAGGCGCGGTCCCGGCGACCGCCGGGGGCCCGGCATGACCGGCCGGTCGTCGACGACCCCCTCGAGCCTCGAGCGCGCCGCGGCGCGGAACCTCGTCCGCCGCTTCCTCCGCGTCCAGCCCGGGGAGAACGTCGTCGTGGAAGCCTGGTCCCACACGATCTCGACGTCGTCCGCGATCGTGGACGAGGTCCGCCGGGCCGGCGGGCGCGCGTTCCTGTCCTACGAGGACGACGATGCGTGGTGGCGGGCCATCGGGCGCAAGGAGGCCAAGCCCCTCGGTCGCCTGTCCGACCCCGAGTGGGCCGCGATCGCCGCCGCCGACGTCTACGTCCAGTTCTGGGGACCGGCGGACTCGGCGCGGCTCGAGAAGCTCGGCCCGACGAAGGTGGACGAGTGGGGCGACGGCTGGTTCGACCGGTGGTACAAGCTCGCACAGTCCACCGGCCTGCGCGGCGGAAGGATGGCCACCGGTTGGGTCACCGACGCTCGGGTACGGCATTGGCAGGTTAGCAAGCCGCGCTGGAAGACCGCTCTCCTCGAGGGGTGTCTCGTGGATCCCCAGGAGATCGCCGAGAGCGGTCGCCGCCTCGCGCGGACCCTGGCCCGCGGTCGGAAGGTCCGGATCACGCACGCCAACGGGACCGACCTCGAGGTCGCGGTGGCCGGGCTCCCGGCGCGCGTGTACGAAGGCTACCCCCATCCCCACGACCCCGCCTACAGCGAGTACGACCTCCTCGGGAACCTCCCCGAGGGGAGGCTGCGCGTCGCGCTGGACGGCAAGACCGCGGAAGGCCGGATCGTCGCGAACCGCCGCAGCTACGACGAGGTCTGGTTCCCCTGGGCGATCTACTCGGGCGGCACGTTCGAGTTCTCGGACGGGAAGCTCACGTCGTTCTCGTTCGCCGAGGGCGGCGCCGAGTTCTCCCGAAAGTACGCGCGCGCCTCCCCCGGGAAGGATCGGCCCGGCACGCTCTCCATCGGCCTGAATCCCCGGCTCCGGAACGTCCCGTACCTGGAAGGACGGGAGCGCGGCTGCGTCCAGGTGGCGGTCGGTCGGAACGCCTACCTGGGAGGGAGCAACCCCTCCGACTTCGCCGGCTGGATCTGCCTCGCCGGTTCGGAGATCGAGGTCGACGGCGTTCCGGTCGTTCGCGCGGGCAAACTCCTCTAGGCAGGGAACCCCCGCGACCGCATCTCGGCGCCCGGCGGGGGGTCGGTGGGGCACCGTCAGGCGAACAGGTCTTCCAAGGGGTTGCTCATCTCCCGCGCCTCGCGGACCCGGACGCCCTGCGCGTCCAGCTCCCGGAGCAGCCCGGGGACGGACTCCGGACCGGGCAGCTCTCGCAGGTAGTAGTCGCCCTGCCGCGTGAAGTCCGACAGGGCGGCGGGCGTCCCGGGATCGAGCACCCGGATGCCGATCACGTAGTGCTCGCCGCGAAGGTTCTCGATCCGGTCGAACAAGGCCAGGCGCCCGCCTTTGATCGCGATCACGTAGCGGCCGATCTCCCGGGCCTCGAACAGGTTGTGCGACGAGTACAGGACGATCTTCTCGTGGCTGAGCGAAAGGATGAGCTCCCGGATCTCGCGGGAGAGCTTCGGGTCGAGGTTGGCCGTGGGCTCGTCCAAGAGATAGATCTCCCGCTCGTGCAGGAACACTCGGGCGATCGAGACCCGCTTGCGCTGACCTGCACTCAGCTGCGCCAGGTACCGGCCGGCCATCGGCTCGATGTCGAGCAACCGCAGCACCCGATCGACGTCGTCGAGCTCCGCGCGCTCGACCCGGGCGTAGAACCGGAGCGCCTCCCGGACGGTGAGCCCGTCGGGGATCCCGTCCATGTGGGACAGGTAGTGGAGGTGGTCGCGGGACGCCTGGACGTCGATCCGCTCCCCGCCCACGAGGACCTCCCCCTCGTACGGGCGGAGGATGCCCGCGAGCGTGCGGAAGAGCGTCGTCTTCCCGGCGCCGTTCGGACCGAGCACCACGTAGACGGCCGGCTCGTCGATGTCGAACGAGATGTCCTCGAGGACCCGGGACCCCAGATAGCCGGCGCTCACGCCCCGACAGGAGATTCCGGCGCGCGTCGCCGAGCGGACCGACGAGGGGCGCGAGAGCAGCGGATCGCTCGACATGGCCCCGAACCCCTACGCGGGCGAGAGGAGCCGCTCCCGCGGCATGAGGCGGCTTTCCAGCAGGAGGAGGACCGTGGCCAGCACGACCACGACCGCAACGGCGCCGATCAGCACGTAGATCCGAACCCCCGGCCCGGCCCCTTCGGCGGCCACGAGGGCGAGCCCGCCCGGAGCGATCCCCAGCATCGGCAGCAGGCCGAGCGGGCTGTTCATCCCCGTGCGCGGGCTCGACAACGAGGTCCAGTACATGCCGGCGGCCGTGGTCAGCGCCGTGGCCCCGAAGCTCATCGGCAGCGAGTAGCCCAACAGCGCCTCCGTGAACGCGAGCGGGACGGCGAGCCCGAGCGCCGCACGCAGGGAGAGCGCGACCGCGAGCGTGAGCCCGTCGACGACCCCCACCATCGTGAGCGCGGCGGCGAGGACGTTCACGAAGATCCGGTGGGTGGGCACGCCGTACGCGATCAGGTACTCGAACACCCCCTTCGTGCGGTCGTTCGTGAACACGAGCATCGGGCCGGCGGTGCCGATGGTGCCGAGCACCGGCAGGAGGAGCGGGAACAGCGAGGCGAAGGCGCCCCCCGAGGTGAGGCTGAGCAGCGTCCCCCAGACCAGGCTCGCCCCGGTCGCGACGACCAGGTTGACTCTCCCCACGATGAACGACCGACGGATGGTCGTCCTCAGGAGGGAAGGCAGCGGCTCGGAGGCCATCGGAAGGCTTCGTACTCCCGGTGCGGAATAAGCGTGGCGAACCGCGGGCCGCCATCGGGGCCGACGGTGGCCGAGGAGCGATCACGGGCGCGGCGGCCCGTCGCCCCCGACCTCAGTCGGACCCGACCCCGCTCGGGAAACCGCGACACGCGCCTATCCGGTTGCCGCCGGGGTCGTAGCCGGCGACGCCAGAGGTGCCCCGCACTCGTGGCAGAACTTTCCGGAACGCGTCGACTGAAGCGAGTGACAGTTGGGGCAGACGACGTGGACGGGGCGCACGTGATCGGCCGACGGCGTACGGTCGTCGATGACGTCGACGCCGTACATCCCGAGTCCGAGCGCGGGCATCGGAAACCGACCGCCGTGATCGTCCAACCGACCGCGCACGAGCCAGAACTGGAGCGGGAGGACCAGGGCGCCGGTCAAGGCGAGCGCGACGACGAAGGCGATGGCCAGGCCCACCGAGACCAGGAGGCCGACCAAGCCGAACGCGGCGGTCAACGCGATCCAACCGACGACGAGGGCACGGCGGTAGGCGCTGTAGTACATCCTGGGACCGGGGCGCCACGGGGTATCGCCCGGACTCCGTAAAGTCTCCCCCCGGTCGCTCGGATGGGACTCCCGCGCGGAGCCGAGGCTTGGCGCGAGCATTCCCGCCCTCCGACCCGTTCGGCACACGCCGCGACCGGCGGCGGCGTTTCCGGCGCCCGTGAGAAAGTGGCCCTAATGTTTATGCGGGGGTCGCGGTGCCGCCCGCGGCAGGCCAACCCGCCCATGGACGAGAATTCCGGGAACGATGCGACCCACTACCGCCGAACGAAGCGAGGACCGGTGCTGGCGACGCTCGCCGTGCTGGTCATCCTCCTCGGCGCCGCCTACGCGTACGGTCACGAGGGCATCCCTGCTTCCCCGGGGTCCCCGTCAGCCTCCTCGTCCGCTCCCGCGGCGCATGCCGCGGCGCAGCCCACGTCTACCCCGACCGCCGGGGCCTGCCAGCAGCAGGGAACCTCGGCCAGCCCGGACAACGGCGCGCGCGCGGCGGGCGATCCGACGCCCAGCGCCACCGGTCCCGGTCCGCTGTTCAACTCCCAGATGCAGCCGTACGCCACGCTCACCGGTCCCTACTCCTACGTCGCCGGGGGCGCGGCGCTCCGGGACCAGGGGTACGGCGCGATCGATCTCACCTGGACCGGCGGCTCGACCGCCAACCTCGTCGCGGCCTACATGGTCTGGTCCATCCTGAACAACTCCGTCCCCCCCGACAACGCCACGCTCAACGGGCACCCGGTCACCGGGACCTGGACCGCGTACGCGACGCCGTCGCCGTGCTGGGCGCCCACGTACATCTACACGTTCATCGCCGACGTCACCAGCGATGTGGTGTACGGGAACAACACGCTCTCGGGTTTCCCCTCGGGCAACACCGACGGCGGAAGCCCCTGGGTCGACAACGAGATCGACCCGCTGGACGAGGGGGCCTCGCTGATCGCGATCTTCACGAACGGCTCCGACCTCCACGAGGTCACGGTCTACACGGGCGCGCTCCCGATCGGGAACACCGCGCCCGACACGCAGACGAGCCAGCTCAACTACTCGACCACGAACTCCTCGACCGCCGAGTCGACCTTCATCGTTGCCGACGGCCAGCTCCCCGACAACCCGGCCTCCTGGAACGGGACCGTGGTCGACTCCAACGCCTTCTACGGCTCGGACCCGAAGGAGAGCCACCAGACCTGGGCCGAGGGTAACCTCTCCGACACCGTCACATTCAACAACCTGCCGGTCCGGGTCGGCGGCAACAACACCACCGCCGCCGCCGGCTCGGGAGGGGACGACTGCCTCACGTGGGTCGGCCAGGTCCTCAGCGTCGGGGTCGCCGCGAAGAAGGGGCCCTACGCGGTCAAGTTTGTCGAGCAGGGTCTTCCGAGCGGGGCGTCCTGGAACGTCACGACGGACAGCAAGACGAAGGACGGCACCGCGGGCTCGGGCCCAACCGCGATCGCGTTCTCGCTGGCCAACGGGACCTACAGCTACAGCGTCGGAAACCCCGCCGGATATCTGACCGCCCCGCTCTCCGGGACCTACACCGTGGCCGGCGGACCGATCACGATCCGGATCATCTTCCACGCGTTCGTGTATCCGCTGCTGTTCGTCGAGACCGGCCTGCCCAGCGGAACCGATTGGTGGGTCGACCTCACCAACTCGTCGCAGTCCCTGACCTCGAACCTCAGCGTGTACAGTCCCGCCCCGATCGGCTACAACGTCTCGAACGGATCCTTCGACTACATCACCGGCGATATCGGGCTGTACCTGCCCGACGCGGGCAGTGGGACCGTGACGATCGCGGGCACGAGCCTGGTGGTCACCATCGCCTTCCGTCCCCCGCCGCTCTACACCGTGACCTTCGTCGAGCAGAACCTCACGCTCCCGACCCCGTGGGGCGCGTACGTGTACTCGAACTGGGAGGACACGGAGAACCTCACCAGCGACGCGTCGTACATCCTCGCCCTTCCGAACGCGACCTACGGGACGGACTACGCGCTCCCCGTCGGGGTGCCGGGCTTCACCCACGCGACCGAGATCTACTTCGGCGTCGACGGGGGCCCCGTCACGGTCTATGTGAACTACACCCAGGTCTACGGCGTCCGGTTCGTCGAGACCGGTCTGCCGTCGGACACCGGCTGGGAGGTCTACGTCAGCGGACCGGACTACTCCGACTACGGGTACACCACCAACGGTACGGTCTACTTCTCGCTCCCGAACGGGACGTACACGTTCGACGTGGACCCGGTCTACGCCTACGTCGCGACGCCCGCGAGCGGGTCGATCCCGGTGGCCGGGGCGAACTACACCCAGGACATCCTGTTCACGCTCGCGGCGACCTACGCGCTGACCGTTCAGGAGACGGGCCTCGCCACGGGGTCGAACTGGTCCGTGACGCTCGAACTGCCGAACGACACGTACGAGGCGAAGTACTCGACCGGCCCGTCGATCACGTTCCAGGTGGCGAACGGGTCGTACTACTGGGAGCCGAAGGCGACCGGCTTTCAGCCGAACGTGACCGAGGGGTACCTCTACGTCGAGGGCGCCCCGGTCGACGGGTTCGTCCTGTTCACGCAGGTGTTCGCCGTCACGTTCGAGGAGACCGGCCTGCCCACCGGCAGCTTCTGGGAGCTGTACTACGCCGACGCGTACATCTACAGCTACGGCTCGACGATCGTGGCCAACGAACCGAACGGAGACTACCAGTTCGACGCGTACGAGGAGTACGGATTCTCGCCCGACCCGACCGCGGGCTGGGTCAACGTCACCGGAGCGGCCGCGGAGCAGACGATCGCGTTCACGGACCCCGACGAACCGGTGTATTCGCTCACGTTCACCGAGACCGGGCTCACCGCCGGGACGAACTGGACGGCCTACGTCAACGACGTGGCCCTCTACTCCCTCACGACCTCGATCGTGTTCACCGAGCCGGACGGAACGTACTCGTTCTCCGTGCCGGACGCCGACGGGCTCGCCCCGAACGTCACGAGCGGGTACGCGGACATCTCGGGCGCGAACGTGCTGGTGCCGCTGCAGTTCGGCGCGCCGGCGGGCTCCTTCACCGTGACGTTCACGGAATCCGGGCTGCCGAGCGGGGCCACGTGGTACATCAACATCACCGGGGAGAGCCCGCTCTCGGCGATCGTCGACGGGAGCTCGGGCACGACGATCGAGACGGCGCTCGTCAACGCGTCGTACACCTACACCGCGACGACCGATGAGGCCGGCTGGACGTCGCCGGGCGGTACCTTCCAGGTCCAGGGCGTGGCCCTCCAGATCCCGGTGCCGTACACCGCGGCCGCGCCCGGTACTTTCCTGGTGACGTTCACGGAAACCGGGCTGCCGACCGGCTCGACGTGGTACGTGAACATCACCGGCGAGCCGTCGCTCAGCGCCACCGTCTCGAGCTCCGGCGGCACGACGGTGTCGATCTCCCTCGCCGACGGCAGCTACTCGTTCACGGCGGCGACCAGCAACCGCGCGTGGACCACGGCGAGCGGCGGACCGTTCACGGTGAGTGGCGCGCCCGTGGACGAGGCCGTTACCTTCACGGCCGCCCCCACCTACACGGTGACGTTCCAGGAAACCGGTCTTCCGAACGGCGCGACGTGGTACGTCAACGTCTCCGGCCAGAGCCTTCGCGCCACGGTGAGCGGGTCGAGCGGGACCTCCCTCACGATCTCGCTCCTGGACGGTGGGTACTCCGTCACGGCGGCGAGCGCGTGGAAGAACTGGTCGACGACCAGCCCCTTCACGCTCACGGTCAGTGGCGCGGCGAAGACCGTCCCGGTCGCCTTCGCGGCCTCGAACTCGGGCAGCTCCGGATCCGGCCTGGGTGGGCTCACGCTGTGGATCGGGCTCGCGGTCCTCGTGATCGCGCTCTTGGCGCTCTTCCTCCTGCTCGCGGCCCGCCGCCGCAAGAAGAAGGAGCCGCCGACCTCGGCCGGCACCGACACCGCCGGAGCGGGCGGCGCGCCCCCTCCTCCCCCGGGCAGCTCGCCCTAGGCGCGCCTCGGTGGCCCGGGGGCTGCCCTATCGCCGTCGCCCATCGCCCCGGTCTTCGGCCGGGGGACCGGCGCGAGGACGGTCCGAGGGGCCGCGCGGGGGTCCGGCGCGATCGGGCGCTCTAGGAACGGCGCAGGGGCGCAGTCCCCGGCGTGGGCCGGCGCGCGCGGGAACCCCCGCCGCCGAAGCTCACCCTCGGAGACGGAAGTTAGTTATCGCGCGCGGGCATGCCCCGGTCGCCGTCCCGATATGAACGACCGGCGAGGGCGAATGGCGCTGGCCGCGATCTTCGGCCTGGCCCTGGCGGCGCTCGCCGTCACCGCCTCGGCCGCGGAGACCTCCGCATCGGGCGCCGGCTCCCAAGGCTCGTTCGGTCTCATCGCCACGGTCCCCCTCAACGTCGTGGGCGGGCCCTGGAGCCTGGGGCTCAACCCGGTCGATGGCGACCTGTACATCGGGCTCTCGCCCGCCTTCTCGGGCACCGGGCTGGTCGTGGTCGTCTCTTCGACCACCGACGCGGTGCTCGGATCGGTCGCGACCTCGCAAGATCCGCTCGACACGGCCACCGACCCCGTGAACGGCAACACGTACGTGCCGAACTACGTCGGGTACAACATCACCGTGATCTCGGGAGCGACCGCTCCGACGGCATCGAACCTGTCGGTCGGTACGGACCCACAGACGGTCGCGTTCGATCCTGCGAACGGCGACCTCTACGTGGGAACGGCCGCGGCGATCGTGGTGCTCTCGGGATCTTCGAACTCGGTCGTGGCGACGATCCCGACGGACGAGGGCGTGAGCGACCTCGTGTACGCTCCCTCCACGACCGAGATCTATGCGCTCGTGGGCGACAACGTGACCGTCGTATCGTCGGCAACGAACACCGTGACGTCCTCCATCCCCTTGCCGGGCAGCCGGTTGGGGCCGGGGCAGTCCGTGCTCTACCCCATGCTGCTGGATCCGGCGACCGGCGACCTCTACATCGGCGTGAGCGTGGACTCGAGCGATCTGATCTCGACGGCGGTCGTCTCGACCCTCACGGATTCGGTGCTGGCCACCATCCTGAACACGGGAGAGCCGGTCGCGGCCGGTGCGGGCGACGTCGTCTATGGCTTCGCGCCCGGCGCACCGGCGAACGTGTCCGTGATCTCGGGGTCCGCCAACAGCGTGACGACCACGTTCGGCCTGAGCCAGGACGATTTCGATCTGATCTACGACTCCGCCAATGGGGGCCTCGTCGCCTTCCCCACCAACCCCGACGGGAACGACCTCGAGCTCCTGTCCGGGGCGACCGGTCGCGTCGAGACGACGGTGGACCTCCCGAGGGACAGCGCCGGGGACGGGGGCTTCGGCCTCTACGACCCGGCGAACGGACGCGTGTACCTCGTTTCGGGTCTCACCGACCTCACGCTGTTCGCCTTTGGACCGGTCTCCGCGCCTGGGGCGGGCCCCTTCGCGACCGTGACCTTCGTCGAGGGGATCGCGCTCGGAGGAACTCTCGTCGCGGCGACCGCAGCCGGCCTGATGCTCTGGCAACGCCGTCGCGCGCGTCGCCTCGCCCCCTAGCGGCGGAGCCAGCGGCGGGACCGTGAGCGTCCGCAGTCGGCCGATCCCTACCGGTGTGAACCTGGTGTACTTCGAGGACCGAGGAGCCGTGTACGACGCTCCGCCCGACGTGGTCTGGGACTTCATGACCAAAGACCAGACGTTCCATCCCCGGGCGCACAAGGGCTCCGTTCGTAAGTTCCGTAGCCGGAAGCTCTCGGACGTCAGCGAGCTCCTCTCGTGGGAGGAGCGGGAGGGGCGGTCCTGGCGAGCGAGGTCGGCCCGGATGACGGAGATTCGACCCGCCGTTCGCATCCAAGAAGACCTCGACGGCCGATACGCAGGATCGACGCTGGTGTTCCTGTACGCTCCGCTGGGCCGGAAGACCCGCGTCGACGTGCTGTGCTACATGAGGTCCACGGAACAGACTCCCCGACAGATCGAGGCTTGGTGGCGCCGGAACTTTGCCGACAACTTCCGAGAGGATCGACCCTGGCTCCGGAGGTACGCGAAGTCGGTGAGGCGCTCCCCCTGAGGAACCGGGGATCGCTCGGCGCTCGTTCGTTTCCGGACGGGAGCGTGCGGTATCCTGAGCGCGCGATGTGACCCGGCGGGTGCCCCAATGGACACCGAGGCGGGATCTACCCGGGCCACCAGGCGATGGGCGGCGGGTCGACGTCCATCTGCCAGAAGAGCGCGTTGAGCTCCCCGAGGTGCTGGAGCTCCTCTTCGTGCATGTGCCAGAGGATGTCGGCGAGACTCAGTTCGGCGTGGTACGGCTGCCCGTCCCCGCCGACTCCGTCGATCACGCACCGACGCCCGAGCGTCCCCGGTGTGAGCGACCTCAGCAGACGGCTCGTGATCCGGTCGACCCGAAGGCTCGTCCGCTGGAGCTCGGACGCGCGGAGCACCCGCGGGTCGAGCGCCCGGTACTCGGTCTGTCGGTCCTGGGGGACGAACTCGAACCACCAGAGAAAGTCGTCGAGGATGTGGACGAAGATCGCGTGCATCGAGCCAAAGGAGGCGCCACGATCCTTCTCCCGATCCGCCGTCGGAAGGTCCAGCAGCGCGCGCAGATACTTGCGGCGCGCTCGCGCGCCCCACGCCGTCCACTCGCGCAGGAGCTCGAGCTCGCTCTTGGATCGCCGCGCGCCTCGCTTCGTCATGGTTCGCGATCTCAAGCACCGGTGCCGGCGAAGTTCGGCTCGGCCTTTAGGGCTCCAGGGGCCAAGCTGCGGGCTCCGGGGTCCGGGCCGGGGGCGTCGTCTGTGGTCGGTCCGACTCGGACGACCGCGTGCGACGGGGCGGCCGTGGCCGTCCCTTCGATCGGAGAGAAGTCGAACTCCTTCGTTTTTCACAAATGTTAAACAATAAATAAATAGCAGTTTAACACCTCTCACCGCCGTGCGGACTGCTCGGGCCGACGCTCCGGCGACCCGATTCTTGGGCGTGCGCCTCACGCTCGAGGAGGAGGCGCTCCTCGAACAGTTCCGGTCGGAGAACGAACTCGCGAACCGCTCGGAGGCGGTGCGGACGCTGGTGCGGCGGGCCACGGAAACGCGGCCGCCGGACGTCGCGCTCCCCGTCACCCTGCGCCACGAGCTCGAGGACCTGATCGAAGAGGGGTACGTCCAGAGCCTCGACAGCGCGGTGACGCTGCTCGTGAACCTGGGCCTGACCGAGATGGAGCGGATCCACGCCGAGCGGCTGGCGGCGCTGCGCGAGCACGCGCGCGCCTCCGCCGCGCGACGGGAGAGTCGGCGACGGGCGGATCGCGAGGGACGGGGACTCCTCGGGCGCTAGGTCCCCACGAGCGGGTTGGGTTGCAACATGGAGACCATCGGGAAAGCGTGGAGCGCGCGGAGCGGGTTCATCTGCCGACTGTGCCGTCAGGACGCCAAGCATAATGAGGTGCTGCACATCTCGTATTGCCCCGTCCACGGGCTGAGCTCCCCGCTCGATGCGCTGCCGTGGCGCCCGGAGATGAGAACATCCCGCGTCTCTACACCCGAACGGGCGACCGAGGCACGACCGGTCTCTCCGGTGGTGCGCGCGTAGACAAGGACTCGGCGCGGATCCGCGCCTACGGCACCTTCGACGAGCTGGGGGCCCACCTCGGGTTCGTCGAGAACGAGCTGCCCGAGTCGCTCGGCGACGCGCGGTCGGTGGTCCGCCGCCTCGAGCACGAGCTGTTCATCGCCCAGAGCGAGCTGGCCCGGTCCCCGACCGCGTCGCCCCCGGCGACCCGGATCGAGGTGCGCCACGTCGAGCGGCTCGAGCACGACATCGACCGGTTCGATGCCGCGCATCCCCCCCTCACGTCCTTCGTGCTCTGCCGCGGATCCCGGCCCGCGGTCGCGTTCCATCTCGCGCGGACGGTGGCGCGGCGCGCGGAGCGCGAGCTGTGGGCCCTGCACCGCACCGAGCCCCAGCGCGCCGAGCTGCTCCAGTGGTCGAACCGGCTGAGCGACCTCCTGTTCGCGATGGCGCTCGCCGCGAACCACGCCCTCGGCGTGCCCGAGGTCGCCCCCGACTACTCGACGTGACCCCGAGGCGCCGATGGAGGTCGGGATCGTCGGCAAGCCGAACGTCGGGAAGTCGACGTTCTTCAACGCGCTCACCCTGCTCGAGGTCCCGATGGCCCCGTACCCGTTCACGACCACGATCCCGAACCGGGGGGTCGGGCTCCTCCGCGCGAAGTGCCCGCACGTCGAGAAGGGCGTCCCCTGCACTCCCGGTAACGCGCGGTGCGTGAACGGCGTACGTTGGATCCCGGTGAACCTGGTCGACGTCCCCGGCCTCGTGCCGGGGGCGCACGAGGGCAAGGGCCTGGGCCACCAGTTCCTCGACGACCTCCGCGCCGCCGACGGCTTCGTCCAGGTGGTCGATCTCTCGGGGGCGACGAACGCCGAGGGCCAAATCGTACCGCCGGGCTCGCACGATCCGGCGTCCGAGGTCGGCTGGCTCGAGGTCGAGCTCGTCGACTGGGTCGCCGGCATCCTCGCGCGGGACTTCGAGCGCCACGCCCGGTCGACGGAGCTCGACGGCAAGAAGGTCGAGGAGTTCCTGGCCCAGCGCCTCACCGGCCTCTCGATCTCGGCCGCG
>JASIBA010000157.1 GCA_030041735.1 Thermoplasmata archaeon
CCGCCGCCCCGGCCGGCGCCGTCCCCGGTCGCCCGCCGACCGCCCGCCCACTCGGCGGCCGGCCACGCCCGGGCCGCGCTCGCCCTCATCGCGCTGACGCTGCTCGTCACGGCGTTCGCCTATCCGCTCTTCGTCACGGCCGTCGCACAGCTCATCGACCCGTACGCGGCGAACGGCTCGCTGGTCTACTACCCCAACGGCACCGTCGCGGGCTCGGCGCTCGTGGCCCAGAACACGGACACGCCGTACCTGTTCTGGGAGCGCCCGTCCCTGACCGACTACAACACGACGCTCGGGGCGGACACGCCGCCCGGTCCCTCGGATCCCGCCCTCGGCGCGCTCCTCAACGAAACCATTGCCTACATGGAAAAGTATGGCACCTACACCGTGAACGCCACGCTGCCGTTCTGGCTCGTCGCCCCGTCGTCCTCGGACATCGATCCCGACCTGACGCCGGAGGCGGTGCTCGTGCAGGTCATGCGCGTGTCGGAGAACACCAACCTCTCGATCGCGTGGCTGACCGACTTCGTGAACGCCCACATCACGAATCCCCCGGTCCCGTACGTCGGGGTCGCGTACGTGGACGTCCTGCAGCTCGACCTCGACCTGCTCCCGCACATCGGACGGTGAGCCGGTGTACCGGACGATCCTCGTTCCCGTGCGCACGTCGCCCGAGGTCGAGCCGCTCGTGCGATTCGCCGCGACCCTCCTCGAGCCCGACGGCGAGATCCGGATCCTCCACGTGATCCCGGCCACGACGCTGCCCGAGGTCACGCGCGAGTGGCGCGCGTCCGTGGATCTGGTGGTGCCGGCCCACGAGGCCGGGGCGGCGCTCGACGTCCGCGTCGATCCCGAGGTCCGCGCCTCGACGGATGTGCCGGGGGAGATCCTGGACAGCGCGGAGAGCCACGGGGTCGAGGCGATCCTGATGACCCTGCGGGGCGACAAGCGCAGCCGCAACCCGTTCGTCGGGCACACCGCGAGCGGGATCCTGCACCACGCGCACTCCGACGTGCTCATCGTGAACCGCCTCGCGCTCGCGGCGAGCGAGATCCCGCGGATCGTGGTCCCGTCGTTCCATTCCACGCCCGTGCCGAAGGTGATGCAGCTCGCGGAGGAGGTGGCGCTCCGCCACGACGGCGCGCCGATCACGACGATCACCATCGAACCCGCCGAGGCGGGCGCGGGCGGGCCCGAGGTCCGCTCCGAGACCACCGCACGCGGGATCGAGGTGACCCACAAGCGCATCTTCGTCAGCCGATCGGTCCGCCGGGGACGGCTCTCGGCGACGATCCTCCAGGCGGCCCAGCGGGAGCGGTTCGGGCTCCTGCTGGTCGGCGAGGAGGGCGATCTCGAGGGCGGCGTGCTGCTCACCCGCCGCTTCCTCGAGGAACTGTTCCGCGCCGCGCCCTGTCCCGTGCTCGCCCTGCGCTCCTGAGAGAGCCCCCATGGGCGAGCTGTGGTTCGTCGGGCTCGGCCTCGCGGACGAGCGGGGCCTCTCGGACCGCGCCCGGGACGCGCTCGAGCGCGCCGACGAGGTCTTCGCCGAGGAGTACACCGCCGTCGCCCCCGCCGGGACGGTCGACCGCCTCGCGCGCGCGATCGGTCGCCCTGTGCGGCGGCTCGAACGGACCCTCCTCGAATCCGAGCGGCCGATCCTCGAGGCCCTCGCGCGCTCGCCCCGGGTGGCGCTCCTGGTCGTCGGCGATCCGTTCGCGGCGACCACGCACGTCCAGCTCCGGATCGCGGCCGAGCGGGCCGGTCACACGTGGCGCTACGAGCCCGCGGCGAGCGTCCTCACCGCCGCGGTCGGCTACCTCGGTCTCATGCACTACCGCTGCGGTCGGACGGTCTCCTGGCCCCTCCCGGCCGAGGGGTTCGCGCCGACCTCCCCGCTCGAGCAGATGGACGGGAACCGCACGCGCGGGCTCCACACCGTCGTCCTGCTCGATCTCCGGCCCGGGGAGGGCCGCTTCCTCACCGCCGGGGAGGCCCTCCGCGCGATGCGGGTCCGCGACCCGGACGGCCGCTGGCTCCCCGCGGGCACGCCGGTCGCGGTGGCGGCGCGCGTGGGGCGCGACGACGCCGCGGGCTGGTTCGGACCGGTCGAGACCCTCGCCGAGGTCGACTTCGGACCGCCGCTGCACACGATCGTCGTGCCCGCGCCCGAGCTCCACTTCGAGGAGGCGGAGGCGATCCGACGGTTCCGCTGGCCGCGATCGCCCTGATCGGCGTCAGGGAGCGCGCGGGGCGGCCGCCGACCCGCCGCCCGTGGCGGACGTGGAGGGGGCGAGCAGCGCTTCGGCGAACTGGCGGATGCGGAACGGGCGGAGGAGCACCACGTCCGGCGCCTGACCCCGGTCGGCGGGCGGGCTCGGAGGGCGGGAGGCGGGCGCGACCAGGATGACCCGCATCTCGGGCGCGGCCCGGCGGGCCTCGGCGACCAGCTGGGTGGAGCTGCCCTCGGCGAGGTTCACGTCCGCGACCAGGAGGTTCGGCCGGTGCTCCCGGACGAGTTCGAGCCCCTGGGTGGCGCCTTCCGCTTCGCCGTCGACCCGGAAGTGGTGGAGTCGCAGCAGCCCGCGGAGGAGCACGCGCGTCTCCTCGTCGCCGGCCACCACGACGGCGGATGACGAGGCTGCGCCTGTCGCGGCCATTCGAGCGATCCGCTCCCGTTGGCCTCCCGAAGACCTGGGACCGGATGGACAAAACAGGAACGTTCCTCCTATTTCTGCGTGCCGCGCGTTTCCCAATCCCGCGCGGGCGCTTCCGACGTCCGACGCTCAGCTCTCGCGGACGCCCCAGCTGGCCACTCCGGCCGACTGGAGCAGGGCGTCCAGGGCGTCGTGGTAGCGCTCGGCGGGGGCCGCGAGGACCGAGCGGGCGCGGTCCGCGAGGGCGCTCCCGAACTCCTGCTCCGTCTTCGAGAACTGCCAGGCGTGCGCGTTCGCCCGCCCGAGGGCGCTGAGGAGCCCGAACGCCAGGCCCCGCTCCTTCCCCTCCCCGGGGAGCGACTGGACGATCGCCCGCTCGGCGGCGGCCTCGCCGTGCGTCCGGTACTCGCGCGCGACCCGGTCGACCCAGGCGGCTTCGCGGGCCAAGTCGCGGTAGCGGGGGAGCTCGCCGAGGACCTGCCGCTCCTCGCTCCGCCGCTGGGCCCGCTTCAGGATCTCGGCGACCCGTCCGGGGGCGCCCCGCGCCTCCTCGATCCAGCGGCGGGCCTCGGCCGGGTCGTCGACGATCGTCCGCACGATCTCCTCGGCGTGGTCCGCCCAGAGCCGCTCGAGCGCGCGGCTGGCGACCGCCTCGTCGACCTCGAAGTAGCCCCCCATGCCCTCGAGCGCCGCCTTCACCGCCCGCCGTTCGAGCGGCGTGCCCTGCAGCGACTCGACGAACGCGTCGAGGGCGCTGCCGTGGCAGACCCCGCCCGCGACGAACGTCGGGCGCCGCGTCCCCTGGATCCGCGGCTTGAGCTCGTCGGCGTAGGCGTCGAGCAGCCCGGCGTCCGAGAGGCGGCCGAGCTCGTAGCTGTGCCGGACGCCGCGCGGGAGCTCGGGGAGGTGGGCGTGCACGCACTCCGGACCTCCCTGGCACCGCACGTTCCACTCGGCGGTGACCGGGAACTCCCCCGTCGGGTCGGGCACGGCGGCCCCATCGGAGAGGCTGCTCAGGAGGTGCCGTTCGGTCTTCGCGCAGCGGCGGCAGACCCGGAAGACGGTCCGGCCGTCCGGCCAGCCGACCCCGAGGAACGGGCGGGGCTCCCCGTCCTTCAGGTGCGCGCAGAGGAAGCGGTGTTGCGCCGGGTCCTCCATCAGGCGGTACGGGAGGTCGGCGATCCGCTCCGACCGGAACTCGTCCGGGGGCGTGGGGTCGCGCCCCGTGCACCAGAGCGTGCGCCGGGTCGCGAAGAAGTGGAAGCCCTTCCTCGCCCAGTCCACGTATCCGAGGAGGAGCCGCGCCGGTTCGTCCGACTGCTGGACCGCGATCTCGGCCTCTCGCGTCGACCGCGCGAGGGTGGCGTAGGAGGCGTCCCCGTCGGGCAGCGGCAGGGTCGCGACCGTCAGGTCCTTCGGATCGAGGTAGAACTTGAGCAGGCCCGCGTACGACCGGGCGATCGGGTCGCCCCAGCGGGTCCGCCGCTCGAGGCGACGGTCGTCGTCGCGCTCCTCCCGGACCTCCTCGAGCTCGGCCTTCAGGCGGTCGAAGCGCTCGGGCGGGCAGTCCCGGGTGCGCCGCGGGAGGAGCGGATCGACGCTCTCCCGCAGCGCTTTCGCCCGCGCGATGAGGTCGTGCTCCCGTACGCCGGAGCCCTTCCGGAGCCGTGGCATGGAGGTTCCCTACGCACCGAGCGACGGGGCGTACATATTCCGGCGCCCCGCCCGGGGCTAGCGCCGGCAGAGGTCGAGGAACCGGCGGAAGATCTCCCGGCCGCCCTCCGTGTGCTCGACCTCGGGGTGGAACTGCACGCCCCAGATCGGACGCGTGTCGTGCGCCATCGCCTCCACCGGACATCCGGCCGAGTGGGCGAGGACGGTCCACCCGTCCGGGGCCCGCGTCACGGAGTCGTTGTGGCTCCCCCAGACCCGGAAGCGGCCCGGGAGCCCGGCGAACATCGGGTGGTCCGGGCGATCGACCACCAGGTCGACCGAACCGAACTCGGGCGTCACGCGACCGAGGGCCCCACCGAAGTGGCGCGCGAGGAACTCGTGGCCGAGGCAGATCGCGAGCACCGGGACCTGGGCCTGGTCGATCCACCGCCCCACGGAACCGAGCGGGAGGTCGGTGCCCTCGAGGCTGAGGGCTCCCCCGGAGAGGACCACGCCGTCCGCCCGCATCGCCTCGAGCGGCGTGGTGTTCGGGACGATCTCGCTCTCGGCGCCCAGGTCCCGGAGCACCCGCCACTCGCGATGGGTCCACTGGCCGCCGTTGTCCACGACGGGGATCCTCACGGCGGGCTCCGCCGGGGCGGGTCGTCCGACGGATCGGCCGCGCGGGGCCGCGACGCCCTGAGCTCGTCGACCGAGCTCCGGAGCTCCCGGAGGTCGACCCGCATCCGCAGCATCTCCTCCTCGAACGGGGTGAACCCCGAGCCGCGCAGGAGGCGGGCCGAGACGAAGACCCCGACGAAGACCGCGCCGATGAGCGCGAAGATCGTGGTGAACACGAGCGCGAACACGAACGCGAGCGGGTCGCCGATCCAGCTCTGCAGGGGGAGGGTGAACAGGTGCGAGATCTCCGCGACCTCGACGAGCAGCAGCACGACGATGAGCACCGACCAGAACACCAGGACCCAGGTCGACGGCTTCACGGGACCGGCCCCGTGCGCACGAGCGCGAGCGTGATCGGGAGCGGGAGGTCCGCCACGGGGGTCGAGAAGCTCCCGATCCCGGGGGTGTTGGACGCGACCGAGAGGACCGGGCCGGACGACCCCGAGGTCACGTTCAGCGCGAACAGGCCCGAGTAGAGAGCGCTTGCCCCCGAGGCCACGTAGAGCGCGGAGACGTTGACCGCGACGGGCAACCGCTCCGTCGAGGCCGTGACCGCGAGGACGTTCGAGGCGTTGGTCCAGTTCCCCCAGCTCAGGTTGCCGCTGGGCCAGCCGCCGGTCCAGGAGAATCCGAGCGCGAAGCCGATGGAGATCGAGTCGTAGCGCGCGGTCGTCCCGAGCCCGCGCACGTAGAAGTGGAGGGTCGAGTTCCCGGGGAGCGCGTCCACGATGAGCTCGGCCTGGGAGAAGATGCTCCCGGCGCTCGGCTGCCCGTACGACGTGAGGAACGGGGTGAAGACGATCAGGAGCCCCAGCAGCAGCACGATCCCGACGAGCGGGGCCGGGAAGTACGGCGCCAGGTTCCGCCGAGGGTTCACCGCCCGTCCTCCTTCCAGCCGCGGTACAGGTGGTGCGGTACGCCGAGGTGGTCGAGCACCTTGCCCGCCAGATAGTCGGTCTGGTCCTGGACGGTCTTCGGGTGGAGGTAGTACGGAGGGGCCGCGTCGAGGACGACGACCCCGAGCTCGCTCAGCGCCGCGAGGTGGCGCAGCAGGATGGTCGGGAGGGGGGTCTCTCGCGGCACGATCACGAGGCGGCGCCGCTCCTTCAGGTGGACGTGGGCCGTGCGGGTCAGCAGCGTGTCCCCGAGCCCGAGCGCGACCCGGGCGGCCGTGTTGGAGGAGCACGGGACGATCGCCATGCCGCGCGTCGCCCGGGAGCCGCTGGCGATCGGCGCCGCCAGGTCCTCGTCCCCGTAGAGATCCCGAACGAGCCCGCGGAGGGCATCGGGTTCGAGCCCGGCCTCCTCCCGGAGCACCACCTGTCCGCCCCGGGAGATGACCAGGGCGACCGGGACCCCGGCGTCCCGGAGCGCCTCGAGGACCCGGACGGCGATCGGCGCGCCGCTCGCGCCCGAGACCCCCACCACGATCGGAGCCTCTTCCACCACGGCGTCCCCGGCCTTATGTGCCCAAAACGACTCGGCCGATAAGACCGTTGGCGAGGCGGACGACGTGGGGCATCGAGCGGCGATCGTCGGGGCCGGTCACACGCGCTTCGGCGTGCTCGAGGACGGTCCGCGGGCGCTCCTGCGCGCGGCGACCGACGGCGCGTTCGCGAGCGTCGATCGCGGGGCGGACCGCTCCGCGGTAGGAGAGGCGTATCTCGCCACCCTCGGCTTCGGAGGCTGGCAGATCGGCAACTCCTCGGCGGTCCTCGCCGAGGAGGCCGGGCTCGAGGGTGTGCCGGTGACCCGGGTCGAGAACGCCTGCGCCTCGGGCGGGTTCGCGCTGCGCGCGGCGGTCCGGGCGATCGAGTCGGGGCAGCGCGACCTCGTGCTGGTCGCCGGCCTCGAGAAGATGACGGACGTGACGAGCGCGCGCCGGCGCTACTGGCTCGGGGTCTCGGGCGACACGGAGTGGGAGCGCTCGGCGGGCCTCACGTTCGCCGGCGTCTACGGGCTCCTGGCCTCCCGCTATCTTCACCAGTACGCGGCCGGAGCGGACGCGCTCATCGCGGTCGCGGTGAAGAACCACGAGAACGGGGCGCTCAACCCGAACGCGCACTTTCAGAAGCGCGTGACTCCCGAGACGGTGCGATCCTCCCCCCGGGTCGCCGACCCCCTCGGTCTCTACGACTGTTGCCCGGTGAGCGATGGCGCGGCGGCCCTGCTCCTGGCCCCGTCGGGAGAGGCCCGGCGCTACACGGACAGCCCCGTGTACGTCGACGGCCTCGGGGCCGGCTCGGACTCGCTGGCGGTGCAGGAGCGGGCGGACCTGCTCCGGTTCGGCGCCACGCGCTGGGCGGTCGACGAGGCGCTCCACAGCGCCCGGGCCGAGCGCCGGGGGATCTCCTTCCTCGAGGTCCATGACTGCTTCACGATCGCCGAACTGCTCGCCCTGGAGGACCTCGGCTTCGCCGAGCCGGGGCAGGCGGCCGAGATGACGATCGCCGGACGGACGGCCCGGACCGGCGATCTCCCGGTCAACCCGGACGGGGGCCTGAAGGCGAAGGGCCATCCGATCGGCGCCTCGGGGGTCAGCCAGGCGTACGAGGTGTTCCTGCAGCTCCGGCAGGCGGCCGGGCCGCGCCAGATCCCGCACGCCGAACGGGCCCTCACCCACAACGTCGGCGGTGCCGGGGCGACCGCCGCCGTCACGCTGTACTCCGCGGGCTAGCGGCATGCGGGGAGTGGTCGCCGGGGCGGCCTACCGCCCCGAAGGTTCTGCCGCGGCGTGGGACGAGGACGGGTTCACGCTCGCGGCCAGCGCGGCCGAAGCACTGCAGGAGGCGCGTCCGGACCTCCCCCGGCCCGACTCCGTCGTGGTCGCCGGCGCGTTCGGGACGCCCGAGCTGGAAGACCTGACCCGGTTCCTCGGCCTACCGGCGGGCACGGTGGTGCCCCGAGAGCCGACGCTGGCGAGCGCGGTGGCGCACGCGGGATCGGTCACCGGCACCGGAGGTCTCACGCTCGTGATCGGGGTGCAGTTGCGGGCCGGGGGCCAGGAAGGGGATGCGGCGCTCGCCCTGGCGATCGGCGAGGGCGCCTCGGTCTCCGTCCCGACCGGTCCTCCACCGGAGACCCTGGGCGCGGAGATCTCGGGTTGGTCCGCCGGGATCGCCGGCGCGCGCATCCTGTCCGGATCGGGTTCGACGGCCCCGTCCGTCGCGGGCGCGTCGACCCCCGATCCGCCGCTCGTCCCGGGCCAGCCCGTGGCCCAGGGCGCGTACGTGCCGTGGGCGCGGTACCTCGAGGCAACGAGGGCCCACTGGAGTCTCGTCGCGGAGCGATGTCCTGCGTGCGGGACCGTGACGTTTCCCGCGGGGCGCGTGTGCCGTGGCTGCGGGGCCCGCGACGGCCTCGTGCCTCTGCGTCTGGGCCGCGACTCCGGGGTGATCGCGGCGCTCACCACGATCGGTCCGGGCGGACAACCGACCGAGTTCGACCCGCAGGTGGATGCGCACGGCCCGTATGGCGTGGCGATCGTCGAGTTCCCCGAAGGAGTCCGCGCCACCTTGCAGGTGGCGGACCACGCCGGTTCGCCGCTCGCGCTGGGAAGCCCGGTCGCGACGCGCCTCCGCCGGACCTATCCGATGGAAGGCCGCTGGCGGTACGCCCGGAAGGTGCTGCCGCGCGCGCCCGGTCCGAATTCGGACTAGGCGAATCCGGGCAGGTCGCGGTCGCGCTTCTCCTTCTTGACGTACGGCTCGGCCGTGATTCCCAAGTGCGTCGCGATGGACCGGAACGCCTGAACGAGTTGATCGATCGAGCGCGCGAGCTCGCGCTGCTCCTCCCGGAGCGCGTGGAGTTCCTCCCGAAGTTGGCGCAGCTCGACCTCCCACCGGTCCTTCTCCGAGGGTAGCGTCATTCGTCTCGATCGCCCAGACCCGGGCCATACATAGGAAGGTCGCCCGGGGCGCCCGGATCTGCGGGCCCTGTACCTGTGTACCTAGGTACGGTCGCCTGACGGGCCGAACGGAGAAGAGGAGACCCCCTTCTCCACGAACGGGATCCACTCTCCCTTCTCGGGAGAGAAGTCGACGCGCTCCAGGCGGACGACGAAGCTCTTGAGAAGGCCCCCCGGGGTCGGGCGGACCGTGACCTGGTACACGTAGATGCCGAAGCCCATGAACTCGCTGACCCGGCGGAGGACCTCGCCGAGGTCCTCCCGCGGCACGGTGACCTGGATCGCGGTCTCCCCGAGCAGCGTCGAGAACTCGTCGACGTCGAACGGCCGTTCGAGGGCGATGAGGGGCAGGGGGGCCGGGGTCCCGGCTTCCGTCGGCTGCGCGGGAGCGGGCGCGGGCGGGGCGGGCGACCCCGGACGCGGAGGTCCGCGCACGGAGAGCTGGGGATCTTTGGGTGGATACCGATCGAGAACGGGCGAGGCGTCCCGCCCGACGAATCCCCCTTTCTTCTTGCGCGGGCGAGCCGAGGCGGGGGGCCGCCCACCCTTCTTGGATCGCTTAGCGGCCGCCATGGGTAGCGCCCGGGGCATGCGCCGGGGCCTTAAGGAATCGACCCGGGGCCGGGTCGTCGCGCGTTCGGATACGCACGCGCGGGTGTGCGCGTGTCCGGCCGTTCCGGATCTCGCACACCGCACTCCCCGCCGAGAAATCGGCGGGACTGCGGCCGTTTGTCGCGATTCGGACCGTGCGACTCCTCGTCATGGGTGGCCCCTTTTGTAGCGCTCAGTACGACAGATGGATTATGTAGGACGGGGACGGTGCCCAGCGTTAGGCCCCCAGCCGAAAGGAAGGGGGCGGGAATCGGAGAACGTACATGCCGGCGCGTGTGATGAAGGAGTTCCAGGCCCCTCGGGGTCTGCCCAGGAAGACGGCGTCCGTCTGTCCCGAGTGCATCAAGGTCATCCCCGCGATCGTCCGCGAGAAGGACGGCCGCGTCATCATGGAGAAGACCTGCCGTACCCACGGCTACTTCTGGGACATCATCTCGAACGACGTCGACTTCTACCTCCGGATGGAGGTCTACGCGCACGATGGGGTCGGCTACGAGAACCCGTACTACGACAAGTTCCGCGGCTGCCCGACCACGTGCGGGATGTGCAGCCACCACAAGTCCCACACGGGCCTGGCCCTGATGGACCTCACCAACCGCTGCAATCTGAAGTGCCCGGTCTGCTTCGCGAACGCCAACGCCGCGGGCTACGTCTACGAGCCGACCCGCGAGCAGATCCACTTTATGCTGAAGACCCTCCGGGAGCAGAAGCCGGTGGGCACGGTCGCGGTCCAGTTCTCGGGCGGCGAGCCCACGCTCTCCCCGCTGTTCCTGGACGCGGTCTCCATGGCCCGCGACCTCGGGTTCAAGCAGATCCAGGTCGCCACCAACGGCATCCGCGTCGCCAACGAGCCCGGCTTCGCCCAGGCCTGCCGGGAGTCGGGGCTGCACACGCTCTACCTCCAGTTCGACGGGCTGGACGACGAGATCTACCGGAAGGTGCGGGGCGTCCCGCTCCTGAAGGTCAAGCAGAAGGCGATCCAGGCCGCGCGCGAGACGCACTCCTCGTCGGCCGAGCTCGCTGCGGGCAAGCCGGACAAGCCGCTCTCGGTCGTCCTCGTCCCGACGCTCGTGGGCGGATTCAACGAGAAGGAGATCTGGCCCACGGTCAAGTTCGCGATCGACAACATCGACGTCGTGCGCGGCGTCAACTTCCAGCCGGTCGCTCTGACGGCCCGGATCCCCGACAAGGACCGCTTCCAGATGCGGTTCACCCAGTCGGACCTCGTCCGGATCCTCTGCACGGAGGGCCCGTTCGAGCGGTCGGACTTCTTCCCGGTCCCGTCGGTCGCTCCGATCTCGGAGCTCGTCTCGATCATCCACGGCGAGGAGAAGATGACCCTGACCACGCACCCGGGCTGCGGCTGCGCGACCTTCGCGTTCATCTCGAAGGACGGGGAGAAGATCACGCCGCTCCCGCGGTTCATGGACGTCGACGGGTTCTTCGAGAACGTCGAGTCGATGATCGAGAAGTACCGCGACGCGCGGTTCTCGCGGGTCCGGACGGCGGTCGCCGGGGCGCGCCTGCTCCACGACGTCTCGAAGTACTTCGACTTCTCGAAGGCACCGGAGGGGCTGAGCGAGAAGAACTGCGTCAAGGTGATCGCGGGGATCTTCACCGAGGGCAACAAGGAGGCCCTCGCCAAGTTCACCTGGCGCACGCTCTACATCGGCAACATGCACTTCCAGGACGCCTACGACTACGATATCCAGCGCCTGATGCGCTGCGACATCCACTACTCGGTACCCGACGGGCGGATCATCCCGTTCTGCTCCTACAACTCGGGCCCGATCTACCGGACGGAGGTCGAGAAGAAGTTCTCGATCCCGATCCCCGAGTGGCAGGCGGCCAAGAAGCAGGGCGGGGCCCAGCTGAAGACGCTCGAGACCATGGGCGTCAACGGCGAGGTCATCGTCGACCCCGAGTACTACAAGGTCCGGGCCATGAAGGGCGCCCCGGGCATGAGCTCGGCGTAGGGCGAAGCTCGCTCCGCGGGCCAACCGTTTCCCCCGGACTCGGGGTCAGTTCTCGTTCGCCGCGAAGAGCAGGGCGCCCGGCCGGCGGATCCTCCGGGCATCGAGCCCGGGCCGTCGCCGTTCGGCCGCGAGGGCCGCGTCGACCCGCCTCCAGAGGGCCGCGGGACGGATCCGGCGGGGGCCGGACGGCCCGGTCGGGGTGGCGTCCGGGTGCTCATCGAGCCATCGCGCACCGGCCTCGAGATGCTTGCACGTGCCGAGCCCACGACGGGCGAAATCGGTGCAGGTGCACAGGGCGCTCGACCGGCTCGGATACTCCGGGAGCATGACCCGATAGACAGTCCGGTGGATCGGGTTCCGCACTTCGAGGAGCGGGTACGGCTCCCGGGAACGGAGGCGGACGTCGAGCGGCTCCTCGAGGGCCCGCGTCCGCCGCTGTTCCCGCGCGGCGCGCACGCTGGCGGCGTCGGGCGGCGGACGGACGGGCGTCAAGGCCTCGATAGATTCCGGGGAGCCTCATAGCCCTTCGGAACTCTCGACCTCCGGCGCGAGCGAGCAAAGATAGTTAAGCGGGGCCAGCGAGCCGCCGGGAACCATCGATGGGGTCCCCCGTCCACCCGCCGCGACTTCGTCCCGGCACCCCGGACCGGTTCCCCGCCGAAGGGCCGGCCCCATGATCAACGCCACGACCGAGTTCATCGTCGGGCTGTTCCTCCTCGTCGCGGCCGGCGTGCTCGTCGGGGAGCTGTTCACCCACCTCGGGCAGGCCCCCCTGGTCGGGCAGCTGCTCGTCGGGGTCGTCCTCGGGCCGACGCTCCTCGGGCCCGCGCTCGGCATCACGTCGGTCACCGTGACCCCGGAGTTCTCCGGCCTCGAGACCCTGGCGACGTTCTTCGTGCTGCTGATGGCCGGCCTCTCGATCAGTCCGAAGGAGCTGCGCCAGACCGGCGCGCCCGCCGCGCTGCTCGGGATCGCGATCTTCTTCGTACCCTTCCTCGCGGGGGCCGGCGTGGTGCACCTGCTGTATCCCGGCTTCTCCACCACCCTCGACCTGTTCGTCGCGCTCACCGTCTCGATCACCGCGCTCCCGGTCCTCGCGATCATGCTGCGCGAGCTGGAGCTCCTCGACACGCCGTTCGGCGTGCTCCTGATGAACGCGTCGGTGGTCAACGAGCTCTGCGCCGTCTCCGTCTTCGCGGTGCTGCTCCGCATCGGCACCGGCGGGGTCTCGTCGGTCCTCACCGCTTCGGCGACCGCGATCGGGACGGTGCTGCTGTTCCTGGGCACGATGCTCGGGGTCTACTTCCTGCTGCGCTGGATCGCCAGCCGGCCCGCATGGACGCGGTTCGTCCGGGGGTTCCGGGCGACCTGGAACTCGCGCGAGGCCGGGTTCGCCCTGCTGATGATCGCGGGGCTGGCGGCGGCCCTCTACTCGCAGTACCTCGGGCTCACCTACGTCGTCGGCGCGTTCTACGCGGGCCTCGTCGTCACGCCGGAGATCTCGGGAAAGCGGGTCCACAAGCAGATCACGACGATCTTCGAGGCCGTCAGCTGGGGGTTCTTCATCCCGCTGTTCTTTGTCTTGGTCGGCTACGGGACGAACTTCCGGACGCTCGCGACCTCCCCGGTCGCGATCGGTGCGTTCGTCGCGCTGATCGGCTACGCCGTCGTCTCCAAGTTCGTCGTCGGGTCCGGGGTCGGGCTCTCCCTCGGGAGGTCGAGCGAGGAGTCGTTCTCGATCGGGTTCCTCGTGGTCAGCCGGGGCGCGGTCGAGCTCGCGATGGCGGTCACGCTGCTCGACGCGGGCGTGTTCTCGGTCGGGACGTTCACGATCGTGGCGGGCGTGGGTCTGATCACCACGATCGTCGCGCCGATCGGGGCCCGGCCGATGGTCCGGGCGATGCAGGCGTCCGCGCATCGGGCGAAGCGGGAGTCGGACGACCTGAGCGAGTGGGCGGGCCAGCTTCCCCTGCCGCCGCCGGCGGGCGCGGAGACGAGCGACCGCCCCGAGCTGCCCCAGTCCCCGCGGTAGGTACCGGAGTCCCGGTACGGTTATCTCCCCGACCGCGGGTCGGCCGGCGATGGACGCCCCCGCCCCCGCCTCCGCCGCTCCGGCCCGGCGCGCCGGGTTGTCGAAGAACCAGCGGATCGGGCTCGGGCTGGTGCTGACGCTCGTCGGCCTGGGGTTGCTCGCCGTCCTCCTCCCCACCGCGCCGCGGCTCGCCTACCTCCTGCCCATCGCCGCCGTGGGGATCCTCGCCCTGTGGACCGGCGGCATCCTGATGGGGATTGGGAGCCGGTCCTGAGCGGAGAGGGATGGCGCTCGCCCCCTGGCCCCTCGTCACGGTCGACATCGACGGCACGCTGACGCGCCGCCACGGCTGGGAGGTGATCGCCGACTCCTTGGGCCGCCGGAGGGCGTTCGATCGTACCGCGACGGCGCTCCGGGCCGGGACGATCGATCCCGACGAGCACCTCCGCAATCTGCTCGCCATCGCGACGGGCTCGCCGCTCGCCCGGGTCGAGGAGGCGCTGGCCACCACACCCTTTCTGGCCGGTATCGAGGACGGCATCTCGGAGATCCACCGGACCGGCGGCCGAGTCGCGCTGCTCACGCACAATCCCGCGTACGTGTGCCGGTGGTACGTCCGGCGATTCGGGTTCGACGACTACGAAGCGACGGACATCCAGGAGGTACGCGACGGGATCGTCCAGCCGCCCCGGGAGATCCGGAGCGACAAGTGGCCCGGGCTCGAGGCGCTCGCCCGGCGCGCCCGGGTCCCGCCGGGACGGATCGTGCACATCGGCGACGGGGCCGCGGACGCGGCGCTGTTCCCCCGGGTCGGCCGCGGGGTCGCGCTGAATCCCGAGCAGCCCGCCGTGGCCCAGGCGGCCGACCTGGTCCTGCGATCGGACGACTTCCGTGAGGTGGCGGGCGCGGTCGGAAAGCTCGGCCCCCGCCCCTGAACGGTGCCCCCCGTCTCCCGAATTCTTATCTCCGAGGGGCCACCTCGCCCGGTCCGATGGAGTACGTGCTGCTCCGGGCCGTACACCCCACCTGGCTCACGACCCAGTTGCCCCTGGAGGTCGCGGACCTCCTCCGCTACCCGACCCCCGAGGGTCCCGACCGGAACCAGGCGCGATCGATCTCGTTCCTCGCCCGGGGCGCCGGGATCGTCCGCGTGATCGCCCCGCCGACGGCGAAGGAGGCTCTCGCGGTCGAGACCGTCCGCGGGAGGCTCCTGGCTTCGGCGCGCCCGGGCGACCGGCACCTGTTCAGCCTGCCGACCGCGGTTATCCGTCACCTGGGCCTCCAGGTCTACTCCCGGGGACCCCGCGCGGGCCGCGGCACGGACGACCGGATGGTCTGGTTCCTGCCGGCCCCGGAATACTACGAGTACCGCTCCGTCGTGGAATCGGGCAAGCCGTGGTCCGGCCCGTCGAACGGCCCGTTCGCCCACGTCTACCTGGCGCGGGCGCTGGTCCCGTTCCCTCGGGAGATGTCCCAGCTGGCCGAGCTCGAGCTCCGCATCGAGGAGGAGGAGTGGAGGCCGGGCATCGAGGCGCTCCAGCGGGTGGGGCGGGGCCGGAGGATCGTGCTCTAGGGCCCCCGGAAGCGATCTTCCGCCGCCTCCCGGGGCCGCTCACGGTCGCACTCCGCGTCCGCGTTCGGGGCGCCTCGCCAACTTATTTATACGGTAGGCTAGGATAGTTTTCGGCATGCGGCCTTCGGGCGATTCTAAGTCGTCGAGCCGTCGCTACACCCTGCGGAATCCGGTGCCGCTGAGGTCCGAGGAGGACCTCCGGACGACCCGGGCGGGGATCCCGACGGATGCCGCGCTGGCGGACGCGACCGGCCCGGTCGATTTCGACTCCCTGGCCAAGGCGATCCGCCGCTCGGTCGGCCACGAGGGCATGCGCCCGGAGGACGCCCGCTCGATCGCCGCCCACGTGCTCAATTTCTTCGGCTTCAACGAGCGGATCATCGACAATGTCCTCGAGCCCGACGACCGCGACACGTTCTACATGCTCGAGGACACGGGGATCCTGGAGACCGAGCGGGACGAGACCACCCTCTACGACGGCCGCGAGTGGCGCATCCACTACTGGATGTTCCGCAAGGACCGCATCTTCGAGCTCGCCCGCCAGGAGAGCGCCGCGATGGCGGCGGCCGGCGAGGCCGAGGTCGTCTACTCGTCGAACGCCAACCGCTCGGGAGCGTTCCGGCTGCCCCACGGGGAGCACGGGACCGGCATCGCCGCGCACGCGGTCTACCACGAGCTCGGCGACGAGATCTGGCTCGAGCGCCGCCAGAATCCGATGCCCGCGCCGGAGCCTCCGGCGCCACGCAGCCGCCGCCACCTCGCCGACGACGAGTAGGCGGGCGCCCTCCCGCGCCGTTTCTCCCGGGCCTGCCGGCTTCCCGCCGGGGGGCCGCTCCGAACCGCTCCGGGAAGGCGGCCTCGCATCTTTAACGCGGACGGCGAGTGCCGGCCGCGGATGCGTCGCTTCCTCATCCTGGCCCACCGGGTGCCGGTCTCGGGCTCGTTCACGCTGAACGACCTGGCCGGCGGAGCCGGGCGGATGGACGAGATCGCCCGCGCGGTCTCCACCGCGTTCACCCTCTCGAACGACCTGCGCCGCGACGTGGAGCTCTCCATCCTCGTCGGGGGCGACCCGGCGACGGCCGCCCGCCGCATCGACCTGGTCGGTGTCCGCCTTCGCCACCTCAACCCGGACGAGCGATCCACGGCCGCGCTCCTGAAGAACGCGCTCGTGCGCTCGTCCGCCGTCGATCGCCCGATCGAGTCCTCGCCCGGCCTCGCGGTCGGGCCGGTCGATCCCCCGGCCGCCCTGCGGGAGTTCCTCGCTCGCCCCGGCGTCGTCTGGCTCACCGAGGCCGGGAGCCCGCTCACCCTCCACCCTGCCACTCCGGGAGACTTCGCCGCGGTCCTCTCGGATCCGTACGAGCCGACCGACGCCGAGCGGGCGATCCTCGTCGCATCGGGGGCGGTCCCGGTCTCCGTCGGTCCCCGCTCGCTGCGGACCTCCCAGGTGCTTGACGTGGTGCAGAACGAGCTCGATCGCCGCGAGGCGTCCCCCCGCTAGCGCGCGAGGAGCGGGGTGCCCGCGGCCGTCGGCGAGCGGAGCGCGTCGCGGACGCTGCGGGGCCGAAGGCCGCCGATGACGGCCGTCAGGCGGACGACGTCCCGGGGCTCCGGACGCATGCGGGTCCCGAACACCAGGTGCTGCGGCTCGCCGAGACGCTGGCGGAACGTCCGGAGCACGCGATCGAGGGTGCGCAGCGTGAGGTTGGCGCCTCCGTCGAGGTGGACGAGCGCCGAGGGCGAGTCCGACAGGTGGTAGTCGAGCAGCGAGTCGGAGAGCGCCTGATGGACGAGGCGCTCGGGCTCGGAGATGTGGTGCTCGCCGACCAGCAGCGTCGAGAGGCCCGCCTCCCGGAGGTGGTTCTTCAGGCTCGCGAGGTCGACGTTCAGCTGGGACGGGTTCTCCACCATGTCGACCAGGCTCGAGACGAGCGAGTGGAGGTAGGCGTTCCGTACGTGGAAGACCCGGTGGATCGGCAGCGACTCGAAGCGGCGGAGCTTCTCGTTGGCGAGCGCGAGGAGTAGTCCGCCCATCTCCTCCAGCTCCCCGATGGTCGCCTCGACGTTCTCCCGCCGGCCCTGGTTCGTGTCGAGCTCGACCTGGAACGGGAGGAAGACGACGGGCACGGGGAGCGCGTCGGTCTTCCGGAGCTCGGCCGCGAGGTAGGGCAGGAGCGCGCTCCCGGTGCCGCCGCCCAGGCCCGCGAGGAGGAACACGATCTCGAACGGGGCGAGGCGCCGCAGGATCTCCTCGCGCCCCTCCTCGGCGGCGCGGAGCACGCGCGCCCGGTCGCCGCCGCTGCCGCGGCCGCGGAGCTCGCGCGCGCCGAGCAGGATCCGTTCCTCGACGCCCATCTTGAGCAGATGCTTCGCATCGGTGTTCACGGCGAAGGCGCGGACGCCCGGTATCCCGAGGTTCACGAGGTCCTGCACGGCCTCGCTCCCGGCCCCTCCCAGGCCGACGACCGCGCACGGCGGTGAGAGCGCGAGGGAAGCCCAGTTCTCCGGCGGTCTCGGCTCCGAGGGCATCGGCGCTCCCGTCCGCCTAGGGCGGAGGGGAGCCCTCGGCGGCGACCGGCTCCCCTTCCCGGCGATGGGACCGCGTGGACGGGCCGAGCTGCTCGATCCGTCCCCGGATGTACTCGCGAACGGCGGAGCGGACGGCGTCGTCGACGCTCACCGAGTTCCCCTCCCGGACGAACTCCTCGAGCCGGCTGTTGTCCTGCCGGGAGAGCTCGACGACGACCTTCCGCACGTTCTGGGGCGGCAAGTTGAGCTCGATGTACTGTTCGAGACCGTCCCGGATCGTGTCGGAGATCGTCGGGGTCTCCTTCGATTGCTGGATCTGCTTCAGCTTCTCGAGGAGCTCCTGCGGGATCCGAACCGTCACCCGCTCCGACGTGTCGACCATGTCCGTCAGACAACACCCCTAGCTTTGTCTGACGATTGACATATCGCGTCGCTCGTATATGAAACACGCGAGCGCGGATTCCACCCGAAGCGTCGCTTCGCACCGCTCGGGCCCCGTGCGGCTCGCTCGATAGTGACTTAACCCGCGGCCTCGCCTCGTACACGGAAGGCAGCGTCGCCGACCGGGGGCCGAGGCCACCGGCCCGGGCGACCTCGAGGTGCGGAGTGGGACCCTTCTCCGATCGACGCGCGGCTCGGCGGGGTTGAGCGTTGGGAGGACTCGTCCCTTCGTCGCAGCTCGCCACGGCGGTCGCCACGGTCATCGTCTCGCTCGGGGTCGGAGCGGTCTACCTCTACTTCGCCTGGCGCCTCTCGCAACGCCACGTCTCCGCCGGGGCTCGCCTCGCCTCGAACCAGTTCGCCCTCTGGTGGGGCGGGATCGGCGTCACGGTCTTCCTGACGGCGGTGGAGGTCGCTCTCGCCGCCGGCGGAGCCCTCAATCTGCCGGGCGCCCTCACCCTGTACTTCCTCAGTGTTCTCATCGACTGCGCCCTGCTCTGGGGACTCACCGGTTTCCTCCTCTACGTGTACACGGGGCGTTACCGTCTCCTCGAGCTCAGCGCCTTCTACGTCGCGTTCTACGTGGTCGTCCTCTACTTCGTCTTCGCCCGAGTTCCGTCCGGCGTCGCCTGGCTCGCGGGGAGCGTGACCCTCGTCTACTCCGCGCCGGCGGTCCCCGCGCTCGAGGTGGTCGTCGTCCTCGGCCTCTTGGGACCCGAGGTCGTCGGGGCGATCCTGTACCTCACGCTCGCCCGGCGCCTCCCCGCCGGCTCTGCGGCCCGCCTGCGGATCTGGCTCGTCGGCGGGGGGATCCTGCTCTGGTTCGCGATCGACATCTTCGTTCCCAGCTCGACCGCCGCCTGGTCGCTCGCCCGGAGCATCCTCCAGCTCGTCCCGGGGGCGATGAGCCTCATCGCGTACTATCCTCCGAGCTGGGCTCGGGCCCGACTCTCGAGCGAGAGCGGGAGCGCGAGCGATCGGGACGTCGGCACCGCCGACGGAGAAAAGGGATGAGCGGCGTCCGTGCCCCGGCCGGGCGACCCGGGAGGTCGCGATGAGGCCGGCCGTCCGCACGGCGGCGGCGCTCGGGCTGTTCGGGCTGCTCTTTCGCCGCTCCGCTCCGGCGGCGGAGCCGATCGACGAGCGGGCCCGGATGCTGCTCGACCTCCCCGTCGGGGTGCTCATGCTCCTCGACGAGGACCAACGCATCCAGTACGCGAACGCCACCCTCGAGCGATTCCTCGGCTACTCCCCGTCGGAGATCCAGGGCCGGCCGGTCGGCGACCTTTTCGAGCCGGCCGACCGAGCGCGGATCCAGACCCTCGTTCACGACCATCTCCCGGGCGACCGAACGGCCTCGGGCGACTTCCGCGGCCGGCGGAAGGACGGCACGCCGGTGCCGCTCCAGGTGGTCGTGCAGAGCGCCGTCGTCGCCGGGATGCACGGCAGCAAGGTCTCGGGGATCTACCTCCGCGATTTTGCCGAGCGCGAGCGCCTCGTGGAGGCGCTGACGCTCCGGGGGGCCGAGCTCGCCCGCTCGAACCGCGAGCTCGAGCAGTTCAGCTACATCGCCTCGCACGACCTTCAGGAGCCGCTCCGCATGGTGGGCAGCTACACGCAGCTCCTCGAGCAGCGGTACGGACCGAAGCTCGACGACGATGCGCGCGAGTTCCTGCGGTACTCCCGCGAGGGGGCGAATCGGATGCGGGAGCTGATCGACGCGCTGCTGTCGTACTCGCGCCTCGACACGCGCGCCGAGCCGTTCCAGCGCGTCGCCGCGGACGAGGTCCTCACGCTCGCGCTCACGAACCTGCGCGGGGCGATCGCGCAGTCGGGCGCCGTGGTGCACCGGACGCCGCTTCCGACGGTCGAGGTCGACCGGATCCAGCTCGGACAGGTCTTCCAGAACCTGATCGGGAACGCGATCAAGTTCCACGGCCCGAATCCGCCGCAGATCTGGGTCGGCGCCGAGCGTCGCGGGGCGGAGTGGCGCTTCTCGGTCCGCGACGACGGGATCGGGATCCTTCCCGAGTACCAGGAACGGATCTTCATCATCTTCCAGCGACTCCACACCCGCGAGGAGTATCCCGGCACCGGCATCGGGCTCGCCGTCTGCAAGAAGGTCGTCGAGCGGCACGGCGGCAGGCTCTGGGTCGAGAGCACGGGAGTCCCCGGCGAGGGCACGACGTTCCTCTTCACGCTCCCTGTCGAGCGTCCGACGCTCCCCGTCCCGCGTCCGGAGGAGGCGGACGTCCGTGTGAAGCAGTCGAAGGTCGAGGCGATGAGCCTCATCGAGGAGCGCCTGAAGGAGCTCGTCTGACGCGGCCCCCGGACGAGCCCTTCCGCCAGCACCTACTTACGCCCGGAAGCGGCTATTCCGGCCTGCCATGCCGCCGTCCGAGTCGACGCCGCGTCCGGTCCAGATCCTGATCGTCGAGGACAACCCCGCCGACGCCCGCCTCGTGAAGGAGGTGATGCGGGACAGCAAGATCCTGAACGAGATCCACTGGGTCCCCGACGGCGTGGAGGCGCTCGACTACCTCTACCAGCGGGGGAAGCACGCGGGCGCGCTCCGCCCCAACCTCATCTTCCTCGACCTCAACATGCCCCGGAAGGACGGCCGGGCCGTGCTGAGCGAAGTGAAGGCGGACCGGGAGCTGCGGCGGATCCCCGTCGTCGTCATGACGAGCTCGCAGGCGGAGGAGGACGTCGCCCGCGCCTACGACGCCCACGCGAACTGCTACATCCGTAAGCCGATCGACTTCGAGCAGTTCCACCAGGTCGTGAAGACGCTCGAGAACTTCTGGTTCTCCACGGTCGAGCTGCCGATCCGGTAAAGGCGGACCCCCGCGGGCTCGCGGCGATGTCGGACGGGGTCGGCCGGATCCTGGTGGTCGACGACAACCCGGGCGATGCCCGGCTCGTCTCCTACGCGCTGGCCCATGAGCCCGGCGGCGAGATCGAGAGCGCTCGGGCCGACCGCGTGGCGGCGGCGATCGAGAAGCTCCGGGGCGAGCGGTTCGCCGCGGTGCTGCTCGACCTCGGGCTGCCCGACAGTCGGGGGGCAGACGGCGTCGAGAGGATCCGGGCGAGCGCGCCCGAGGTCGCCGTGGTCGTGCTCTCGGGGGCGGAGGACCCCGAGAGGGTCCGCCGCGCGTTCGCCGCCGGGGCGCAGGACTACCTCGTCAAGGGGATCTTTCCGGCGGGTCGGCTGACGGCGACCTTGCGCCGCGCGATCGAGCGACAGCGGCTGGAGGGCTTCCTCGCCGGCGGGACGACCGGGGTCGACGCGTTCCTCGCGTCGGCCGAAGCGATCGGAGAGTCGGCGGCGGTCGTGCCGCCGGACGGGCCGGCTCGGGCGACCGCGCGGTTCCGGGCGGAGGCCCTCGGGCGGCCCGTATCGGACGCCGAGCTCGGCGCCTGGGTGGGAGCGGCGGTGCGAGGGCAGGGCGGCTCGCCCGCTCCGGAAGTGGACCGGGCGGGCACGGTCCTCCACTCGGTCGCGGGCCCCGGGGGTCCCCTCCTCCTCGTGTGGGGACGCCCCTCGGCGGAGGACCCCCTCGAGACCCCGTTGCCGGCGTCGACCGACCCCCTCGACGCGACGACCTGGCGGCAGCTCGAGGAGCTCGGGGGAGCCGACCGCTCGTTCCTGCCGGCGCTCGTCGCCGCCTTCCTCGAGGAAGCGCCCCGGCTCGAGCGCGCCACCGAAGCCGCCGCCGATCGAGGGGACGCGGAGGCAGTGGCCCACGGGGCCCACACGTTGAAGTCGGCCTGCGCGCAGGTCGGAGCCCTCGGGCTCGCCCGCCGCTGGTCCGCGCTCGAAGCGATGGCCGAGCGCGGGGACGCCGGGAGCTGGCCGGCGACGGTGCGCTCGATCCGGGAGGAGGCCCGCGCGGTGGAGTCCGCGCTGCGGGCCCGCGTCGCCGCCCGCTGAAAGGACCGCCCCGGCCGCGCTAGGCGGCCGATGCGGAGTCCGCGCGCTCGTCGCGGATCTGATGGAGCACTTCGCGGATCTGCGGCTGGCGGACCGGTTTCTGCAGCACCTGGAAGGCACCGCCCTGGACGAGCTCCCGCACGCGCGGGTCGTCCGAGGGGTTGCCCGTGCAGACGACGATC
>JASIBA010000028.1 GCA_030041735.1 Thermoplasmata archaeon
GCCAGATGGGCGTTGCGCGCCGACGGGAGGCTCTCGACCAGCTCGGTGAGCTGATGGTAGTGCGTCGCGAGCACGGCGCGGGCGCGGGTGACGTCGTGCAGGTGCCGCAGGGTCGCCCACGCGAGCGCGAGCCCGTCGAACGTGCTCGTGCCGCGCCCGACCTCGTCCAGAAGGACCAGCGAGCGCTCGTCCGCGGACCGGAGGATCTCGGCGACCTCCGTCATCTCGACCATGAAGCTCGACTTGCCGCGTCCGATCTCATCCGTGAATCCCATGCGGGTGAACAGTCGGTCGACCACCCCGACGTGCGCGAAGCGGGCGGGGACGAACGAGCCGGCCTGGGCGAGCACGACCAGGAGCCCGATCGCCCGCATGTAGGTCGACTTGCCGGACATGTTCGGACCCGTGAGCACGAGCAGCCGGGTCCCGCCGGCGTCGAGCTCGACGTCGTTCGGCACGAACGCGGCCCCAAGACCGCGCTCGAGCACCGGGTGCCGACCGTCGCGGACGACCAGGGTCGCGGAATCGTCCACGGTCGGGCGGACGTAGCCCCGGGTCGCGGCGAGCTCGGCGAAGGTGGCGAGCGCGTCGAGCTCGCCGACCGCGCGCATCGCACGGTGGATCGCCGCGACCTCCCGGTCGACCTCGGCCAGCAGCGACTCCCACTCCGCGGACTCCGCCGACCGGGCCGCCTCGCGCGCCTCGGTGATCCGCCGCTGGAGATCGTCGAGCTCCTCCGAACCGAACCGCTCGGCCTGCGCGACGGTCTGCCGCCGGTGGAAGTGGGTCGGCGTGCGTGCGAGGTGGGGTCGCGTGATCTCGAAGTAGTAGCCGAACACCTGGTTGTAACCGAGCTTGAGGGTCCGGATCCCGCTCGTCTCCTGCTCGCGGCGTTCGAGGGCCGCGAGCGCCTCGAGCAGCGCCTGCTCCTCGCCGCGGTGGCGATCGACCTCGGGGGCATGGCCGGGTCGGAAGAGCGCCCCTCCGTCCTCGGTCGTCGGCAGCGCGTCGGCCAGGACCGACCGGAGCCGGTCCCGGATCGTCTCCGGCGGCGCGAGCCCGTCCGCGATCTCCGCGAGCCTCCCCTCGAGCGGGCGGTCGCGGAGCCGATCCCGGATGGCATCGAGGGCGACCAGTCCGTCGCGGAGTGCGCCGAGCTCGGGCGGCCGGGCCCGTCGCCCCGCGACCCGCGTCGCGATGCGGGCCAGGTCCCCGATCGTCGACAGGAGCTCCCGCAGCTCGGCCCGACCGGCGCCGCGCTCAATCAGCGCCGCGACGGCGTCCTGCCGGTCGCGGATCGCCGCCGGGTCGGCGAGCGGACTCGAGAGCCAGGCGTCCAGCGTCCGCCGGCCCGAGGCGGTCACCGTTTCGTTCCAGGCGGAGAAGAGGGTCGCGCCGAGGGGATCGTCCGGGTTCATCGGCCGCCGGATCTCCAGGTGGCGGAGCGTGCGCGCGTCGAGCACCAGCCGCGCGCCGGACCCGGCCGTCTCGACCAGGCGCACGTGCGGAAGCAGGCGGGGCTGGGTGACGCGGAGGTAGGCCGCGAGCCGGAGATCGACCTCCGCCCGGGCCGGGCCCGGGGCCGCCGGCGGGAAGCCGGCCGGCAGTTCCGTCGGCTCGAGCGCGGTCGGCGCTCCCTCGATCCGGCTCGTCGGGAACTCGCGACGCACCGCGCGCTCGAGTCGTCGCCCTCGCTCCTCGGTGGGAGCGCCCCAGAGCACCTCCCGCGGGCGGAACGGGGCGATCGCACTGACGAGGCCCTCGGGTCCGGGCCCGTCGGCGGCCCCGTGGAACCACTCGCCGGTCGTGACGTCGACCGCCGCGAACGCCCCCGGTCCCTCCGGCGGTTCCACGATGGCGGCGAGGAAGTTGTGGTCCGGACCTCCGAGGATCCGGTCCTCGACCACGGTGCCGGGCGTGACGACGCGCGTGACCTCGCGGCGGACGAGGCCGCGCGCGAAGCGGGCATCCTCCATCTGGTCGCAGATCGCGACCTTGTACCCCTTCCGGACGAGGCGGCCGAGGTAGGTCTCGACCGCATGGTGCGGCACACCGGCCATCGGGACCCGGGCCCCGGACGCGTCGGGGGCCCGCGCGGTCAGCACCACGTCGAGCTCGCGCGCCAGCAGGCGCGCGTCGTCGCCGAACGTCTCGTAGAAGTCGCCGACGCGGAACAGCACGAGATGGCCCGGATAGCGGGCCCGCACGCCCTCGTACTGCTCGATCAGCGGCGTCGTCGCGGGCGCGGCGGGCATCGGAGGCGGAGGAATCGGGGTGCGGCAGATAAGCACGAACCCGAGGGGAAGGAACGCTGAGGGGGAGATTTGAACTCCCGTGGCGAACCGCCACCAGCTTTCAAGGCTGGCGCCTTTCCGGGCTAGGCTACCTCAGCGCGCGGCGGGAGCCGCGCGCGTCAGGATAAACCCTCGGTCGCGCCCGGAACCCCCGGCGGCGGATGCAGGTGCCGGGAGACCCGCGCCGGGATCTTCCGGTCCCGACGTTTCGAACCCGGGTGGTCAGCTTGGAGGGCTGACATCCTACCACTAGATTACACCTGCACGACCGTCCGGGGGCAGCCCGGTCGACCGCGCCCCGCGGTTATGGCTTTGTGGGTTGGGTCGCATGGCGCGCGGGCGCGGAGAGCTCGAGCAGGGCGACCCGCTCGAGCACCAGACCCTCCCAGGCGGACCGCGGCACGGGGTCCCGCTCCGACGGCCCGATGCCGAGCCGGTCCAGCGTCGCCTCGTCGGGCGGGCGCGGGTAGACGGACGGGTCCTCGACCAGGGCGAACCGGTCGAGCAGGGCGCGCGGATCCCGGGGACGTTCCGCGACCAGGACGAACTCGTCCGTCGTCGGGCGGACCCCGACCTTCTCGATCGCCCGGGGGAGCTGGTCGTCGCCCGCGACGTAGAGGGCGAGCTCGGCGCCCCGGTCCCGCAGCCGGCTCTCGCCCCGGCCCCGGGAACGGCCGAGGTGCGCCCAGGCCGAGTAGAGATGCCGCTCGCCGGCGATGGAGCGCGCGTCGAACAGCGCGACCAGCGCCTCGGAGCCCTGGGCGAGCTCCCGGATCGTCCGCACGATCGTCCCCACGGACGGCTCGTCCGCGCCCCGGCGACGCGCCCCCACGGCCTGCAGCGTGCGTTCGCTCGCCGGGGGGAGAGGCGGCACGGAGGCTCACTCCCGCATGAACCGGACGAACTGCTCCTTGGTCCGGGGCTGCAGCACGTAGTTCTCGGCGCGCTCGCGCCCGATCGTCGAGGTCGGGGTCGAGCCGTAGTCGTGGCCCGGGAGGACGACCAGCGCGTCGTCGAGCGCGAGCAGCCGGTGGTGGAGGCTGTCGTACATCGCCGCCGGGTCGCCGCCCGGCAGGTCGGTCCGGCCGCACTCGCCGACGAACAGGGTGTCCCCGGTCGCGACGTTGCCCGCGAACACGTAGAGGACGCTGTCCGGCGTGTGGCCCGGCGTGTGCACGACCTCGAAGGAGAGGCGGCCGGCGGCGAACGCGTCGCCGTCCTCGACGCCGAGGTCGCTGCGATAGGGCGCGACCTTGTGCGCCACGATCTTCGCCCCGGTCCGGGCGCGAACGTCGTCGTTGCCGACGATGTGATCGGTGTGGCTGTGGGTGTTGAGGATGTACCGGACCTTGACGCCGCGATCGTCGATCGCGCGCAGCACCGGGTCGATGCCGTACGACGGGTCGATGACGACCCCCTGGCCTCCCGCCTCGTCGGCGACGAGGTAGGTGAAGTTGAGATAGGGGCCGATCCGGAACTGGTCGAGCAGCACGGCGCGGCCGAGCGGTCCGCCCTATTTGACCGTCGAGCCGGTTTACGGCGGGCCGTTCTCGGTCGGGCTGACGCGCCGACCCGTCACCGCATCCAGGACCACGCGTCCCTCCGCGCCCTCGGCATACCAGAACGGCACATGCAGGAGCACGAGCGGGGCCAACCGGAAATCGTCGATGGCAGGGAGCACCCGGCGCGTCTCGATGACCAGCGCGCCGCCGTGCTGCTCCGTGTGCTCCACGTCGATCGTGTGGTGCCGCCGGATCGCCTCGGTGGCGATCGCGGTCGCCACGCCCGACCCGAGCTGCGCCGTGAGGCGCTGATGGGGTCCGTCGATGCCATCGACGAGCTCCCGGTCGCCGTCGTCCCAGAACTCGACCCGCCGGGACACGGCGTTGACCGCCACCACGCGGAGCACGACCGGTCCGGGCCCGCCGTGCGCGGAGGTCGGACGGATCCGGTACGCGCCGACCCAGAACGGTACCAGTCGCAGCGTGTAGCGCGGACCCTCGACCCCGGCCAGGGTCTGCGCTTCGGGACGCCCGATGCGGGGGCGCACGACGCGCTCCCCTTCGGGCACGACGGTCGTCGGCACATCGAGCGAGAGCTCCCCTTCGGGCGAGCCCGCGGGCGCCGCGCCCGCCGGCGAGGGGAGCAGCAGCTCGCCGAGCGCCGGTCCCAGCGTGGCCGGCGAGATCACCTCGATCCCCCGGTCGGCCGCGAGCTGGCGGGCGGTCTCGCCGGGCTCGTCGTCGTAGACGATCGTCCGGTGGATCGCGTCGGACGGGAACCAACCCTCGACCTCGGCCGGCGAGCGGTTGGCCCGGGCCAGCAGGACGGACCGATGGTCGCTCGCCCGGACGGCCAGGGTCGCCTGGGCGCGGGCCTCGAGCCGATAGCCCGCGGCCTCGAGGAGGCGCCCGAGCGCGGAGGTGCGGGGGGCCGGGGGGCTCATGATCGCGCGTGCGGGCGCCCGGGATATGTGGGTTCCGTTCGTGGGGCAGGGGACCTCCGCCGATCCGGGGAAAACGCTCATCTTCCGGCGCCCGGACCCCGCCCCGATGGGGCGGTACTGGCTCGGCTGCTCCGGATGGGCGTACGACGACTGGGCCGGTCCGTTCTACCCGCCGGGGACCCCGCCCGCGGAATACCTCGAGCGCTACGCCCGCGTCTTCCGGACCGTCGAGGTCGACTCGAGCTTCTATCGGGCGCCGTCCCCGTTCCTCGTGCGTCGCTGGACCGAGCGAACCCCGCCGGGGTTCCGGTTCGCTCTGAAGGTGCCGCGGGACGTGACCCACGAGCCCGACGAGCCGAAGGGGGACGCGGTGCTCGCCGGCTTTCTGCGATCGCTCGATCCGATGCGGTCGGCCGGGAAGCTCGCCGCGGTCGTGCTGCAGTTCCCCGCGTCGTACCGGGCGCCCGCGGGGGTGCCCCGGCTCGAGCACCTGCTGGGGTCGATCCCCGTCGAGATCCCGCTCGCGGTCGAGCTCCGCCACGGCTCGTGGTGGGTCCCCGCGACCCGGACCTCGCTCGAGGCGCGGGGCGCGGCGCTCGTCTGGTCCGTCGTGCCGGGCACCGAGCCCCCGGCCTGGGTCACGGGCCCGTTCGCCTACGCCCGGTTCGTGGGCGATCGCGCCCTGACGAAGTTCGACCGCGTCCAGCGGGACCGGAGCGACGACCTCGCCCGCATGCGCGCCCGCTTCGAGGACGAGGCGCGCTCCGTCGACCCCATCTACGCCTACGCGAACAACCACTTCATGGGCTACGGCCCCGGGACGACCGCGGCGGTGGCCGCGGCGCTGGGGGAGCCGGTCCCGGACCTGACGCGCGCCGCGCGGGAGGCGGGCCAGCGGACCCTGGGCGTCGGCGAGGGGCCGTCCTGACGAAGGCAAACTTTTAGCCGCGGCTCCCTCCCACGTTCCTCGCCGATGAGCGACGCGATCACGCTCCGGGTCGCCGAGGCGTTCCAGCAGGACATCGGCCTCGGCACCGCGCGGCTCGACGTCCAGACCCGGCAGCGGCTCAAGGTCGGTCTCGGCGACGTGGTCGAGGTGCGCGGCCGGAAGGTCACGCCCGCGATCGTGAGCCGGGCGCAGGCGGACGACGAAGGGAAGGGCCTGCTCCGGATCGAGGCGGTGGTCCGCCGGAACGCCGGCGTGAGCATCGGCGACCGGGTCCAGGTGCAGCGGGTCGACTGCCCGAGCGCCGAGTCGGTCACGATCGCGCCGATCTACGCGGGCAGCGCGCGGATGGACCTCGGACCGGGCCTCGAGAGCTTCGTGGCGAAGGCGCTCGCCCGGCGGCCGTTCGTCCGGGGCGACGTGTTCGTCATCCCGGGCGTGTTCCTGATGGGCGGATCGCTGCCGTTCATGGTCGTCGCGACCCAGCCGAAGGGGATCGTCCAGGTCGCCCCCTCGACGATGATCACGATCAAGGAGGAGACGGTCAGCGAGACCGAGGTCGCCGCGCCGCGCGTCTCCTACGAGGACATCGGCGGGCTGAAGGAGAAGCTCGGCCGGGTCCGCGAGATGATCGAGCTGCCGCTCAAGCATCCGGAGCTGTTCGATCGCCTGGCGATCACCCCGCCGAAGGGAGTTCTTCTCTACGGCCCGCCCGGCACCGGCAAGACCCTGATCGCGAAAGCGGTCGCCAACGAAGCGGGCGCCCACTTCATCGGGATCCAAGGGCCCGAGATCATCTCGAAGTATTACGGAGAGAGCGAGAAGGAGCTTCGGGAGAAATTCGAGGAGGCCGAGAAGAACGCGCCGAGCGTCATCTTCATCGACGAGCTCGACTCGATCGCCCCGCGTCGCGACGAGGTGGTCGGTGAGGTCGAGCGTCGCGTCGTCG
>JASIBA010000029.1 GCA_030041735.1 Thermoplasmata archaeon
CCCGATGGTCCGGGCCGTGCGCGACGCGCTCAGCATCCCGCTGATCGTCGGGGGCGGGATCCGCAGCGGGGCGGACGCGCGCTCCCTGCTCGACGCCGGCGCGCAGATCCTGGTGACCGGCACCGTGACCGAGGAGCAGGGGCTCGGCGGCGGGTTCCGGGAGATCCTCGAGGAGGTGCGGCGGCACCGTGGCTAGCGGACCCGAGGCCGGGCCGACCTCGACCGAGCCGGCGGCCCGTCAGACCAGCCTGCTCTTCCGGGCGCCGAGCCCCCCGATCGCGATCGGCGCGATCCTGGGGCTGAGCGCGATCCTCGCGGCCCTGATGTGGGCCCCCAGCGTCGATCGGTTCGCCGAGGGGTTCCTGCTCGCCTGGGCGATCCCGGCCCTCCTCGCGGCGTTCCTCACGCCGCCGGTGGCTGCGGCGTTCGGTGGCCGGCTCGAGATGCGCCGGGCGATCTTCCTCTCCCTGACGGTGCTCGTCCTCCAGGTACCGCTCGCCGCGGTGTGGCGCGGCGCCCTCGCCCTCTGGCCCGGTTCGACCCCCGGCCTGCTCTATCTCGGCGCGTTCCTCGCGGGCCCCTCCCTCTGGTTCCGTCAGATCAGCCTCTACGGGCTCTCGCGGCCGAACCACGCCGCCTCGCTGGCGCCGGCTCTGCTGCAGCCGGTGCTCTCTCTGATCGGCCTCTTCTACCTCCTGCCGCCGTCCGCCGCGGTGCTCGCCGCGACGGCCGCGTTCCTCGCGATCGGGTTCGCGTGCGGCGTGGCGCTGCTCCGGGCGGCCGACCGTCCGATGCGCCGGGAGTTCCAGTCGTCGGGCATCTCGCTGATCCGCCCGCTGCTCGACCACGTCGCGCTCCGCGACCCGGCGTCCACGCGAGCCCTCGAGGCGTTCTTCGAGAAGTTCGCGTTCCCCGCCGACCTCAAGATGGCGTTGATGACGTTCCGGCAGGGGGACCGCGTGCGCGCGACCCTCGCACTGCCGACCGTCCATCCCGGTCCGTTCGCCGCGCTCGGCGCGAGCGATCTTCCGAGGAAGCTGACCGAGCGGCTCGGTCCCGAGGCCGGGCTCGTGCTCGTGCCCCACACGCCCTCGGACCACGACCTGGACCTGCCCTCCGAGGCCGAGGTCGAGCGGTTCGCGGCCGCGAGCCGGGAGCTCCTCGCCCGGCCGGGCCCCGATCTCTCGGCGCGCGCCAGCCCGCTGGTCCTCCCGTACGCGGGGAGCGCGGCCCGGGCCCAGTGGCTCGGCGACGTGGCGCTCGTGGTGATCACCCAGGCGCCCCAGCCGACCGACGACATCTCGTTCTCCGTCGCGGACCGGTTGGAGCGGGAGGTCGGTCCCGCGAGCGGAGGACCGCGGATCGCCCTCGTGGACGCCCACAACTCCTACGTCGAGGGCAAGGGCGACATCCTCTACGGGACCCCCATCGCCGAGAAGGTCGTCGCCGACGCGCGGGCGGCGGTCGCTGCGGCCGCCAAGGCCGCGGTGGCCGGGCCGATCGAGATCGGCGTCGCGGCCCGGGCCGGCTATCTCACCGGGCGCGACGGGATCGGGCCGGAGGGGATCCGCGCGCTCGTCGTCCGCGCCGCCGGGCGCACGACGGGGTACGTGCTGATCGACGGGAACAACCTCGAGCTCGGCTTCCGCGATCCGATCGTCCGGGCCCTCGAGACCGTGGTCGACATCGCCGAGGTGATGACGACCGATAACCACGTGGTCCACGAGGTCGACGGGGGCATCAATCCGGTCGGCGAGCGGCGATCGCTCGCGGACCTCACCCGGGACGCCACCCAGGTCCTGCGGGCGGCGGTCGCGGATCTGGGGCCCGCGACCGTACGGTTCGGGGAGACGAACGTGCCGGGCGTGCACGTCCTCGGCGGGGGCTTCACCGCTCGGCTTTTGACCTCGCTGGGGGACACCCTCTCGATGTTCTCCAACATGGCCGTGGCGACGTTCCTCCTCCTCCTCACCAGCTCGCTGGTCGTCACGTTCGCGGTGCGCTGAGGGGACCGCGGGCGATGGCGAGCGATCCCGATCTGCGGTCCGCGGCCGGGTCCCTCGGCGACGAGGAATCCCTCCGGCTCCTCACGCAGCTGGTCGCCGCGGCCCCCGAGAACGTCGAGGACATCGCGCATCGGATCTGGGAGAAGCCCAACTACCTCCGGACCGCCGACGTGATCGTCCGGGCCGCCCGCGCGGCCGGCCTTGCGACGCGCGTCTACGACCCACTGGTCGCGGGCGACACATCCCACGACTGGCACGGAGCCAACCGCCCGAGCGTCATCGTGGACCTCGACGTCAGGGCGAAGGAGACGGTGCTGGTCCTCGCCCACTACGACGTCGTCCCCGTACCGGCCGAGCAGCTCGCCCGCTGGAAGACGCCGCCGCACACGCTCACGCTCCGTGCCGATGGCCGGCTCTACGGCCGCGGCGCCGCGGACGACCTGGGCAGCGGGGTCGTCGCCGCAATCCTCGCGATGAAGCGCCTCGCCGCGGGTTCGTCCCCGTCGCCGCGCAACGTGCGGCTGCTCGCGTGCTGCGACGAGGAGACGGGCGGGGAGGGTGGCATCGACGCCCTCCTGACCCACGACGATTCGCTACCGCTGGGCGATCCGGGCCGGTTCGTGCGGGGCGAG
>JASIBA010000030.1 GCA_030041735.1 Thermoplasmata archaeon
GCGCGACACCGGTTGCTCTCGCCCCCCGACGTGCTCGACCGGATCCGGCGGTATCGGGCCGGATCGCCGGATCCACAGCTCGACCGCCGGCTCGAGCTCCTGGGGCGAGCCGCGCTGCAGTGTCGGATCGAGCAGGACCCCGAGATCGTGCGCCGTCGCTCGGTACTGGAGCGCCGGATTGGAGCCTTTCGCCCGAAATGGGGAGGACGCCGCGTCGCCCGCGCCGTCGTGCGCCGCGCCGCGCGCGTGAGCCCGGACCGGGCCGAGCGGGAACGCGGCTATCGGGCCGAGGTGCCGCTCTACGGCCCCCTCGAGCCAGAGCTCATCGCGCTCGCCCGCCGGCGGAACGCAAGGGCTCGCGCGCTCGGGTTCCGGTCGTATCCGGACTACCGGCTCCGGCTCGAAGGCCTCTCGGTGCCCCGGTTCGAAGAGCTGGTGCGCCGCGCGCTCGGCCCGGTCCGCGCAGAGATGCGGCGGCTCCGGGACTCTTTCCAGGACCGCACCGGGGAGCGCGGCTGGTACCCCTGGGACATCGGCTACGCCGCCCACCTCGACTTCGCCTTGCCCGACGCCCTGTTCCCCGGCGCGTCGCTCTTCGAACAGGCCGTGACCGCGATCCGGCGGTGGGGATTCCCGCGGGACGTGCTGAGGTTCCGCGTCGATCGCCACGATCTCTCCTCGGGCGGGATGTGCGTCGCCCCGGATCCGCCGCGCGACGTCCGCATCGTCGTGCACCGGGCCGGCGGCTTCCCCTACTGCCGGGCGATCTTCCACGAGGTCGGCCACGCGATCGCCTCGCGCTCGGTGCGCCAGCCGACCCATCTGTTGCGCTGGCACGAGCATCTGCCCGGATTCGCCGGTCTGGCCGAGGGCGAGGGGCACTTCTTCGAGCAGATCCCAGAGTCGGAGTCCTGGCTGAGGACCCGGAGCGGTCACGACGACCCCGAGCTCGAGCGCCGGATCGCGGGGGCGCGCCGCGTCCCGCTCGGCTCGATGGCGTTCCTCGCCTGCTGGGTGCTGCCCGAGCTCGCGCTCTACCGCGAGCCCGCCCCCGATCCCCAGTCGCTCCGGGTCCGGTGGATGCGGGACGTCTTCGGGTGCGACGCGTTCGAGCCCAACTCCTTCGCGGATTCGTTCGCCCTCGAGATCCCGGTCTACTCCGTGAGCTACATCCTCGCCGAGCTGCTGCGGCCCGCGCTCACCGCGGCCGCGCTCGAGGAGGTCGGGGGCGAGCTGTGGCCCAACGGGAGGATCGGGCCGTGGCTCGTCCGCCGGTGGTTCCGGGACGGGTCGTCGTACGACTGGTGGACGCGACTGCGGGAGATCACCGGGCGGCCGTTCGGCGCGGGCCCATTCACCGACTGGGCGCGCGCGCTCTCGGGGTAGCGGATCGGGGGCGCGCGGCGGACGGAGCGGTCGCGCCGCCCTCCTCGCCGACGATCGACAGGGCATCGTCCACCGACGCCTGCTCGTGCACGATCGCCCGGAGCGCCTTCAGCATCGCGACGGGGTGGTCGGACTGCCAGATGTTCCGTCCCATGTCGATCCCGTGCGCGCCCTCGTCGATCGCGCGGCGGGCCAGTTCCAGCGCGGCCCGGTCGCTGTCGAGCTTCGGGCCGCCGGCGACGACCAGCGGCACCGGGCAACCCTCGACGACCTTCGCGAAGTCGTCGCAGTAATAGGTCTTCACGAGGTGGGCCCCGAGCTCCGCCGAGACCCGGCAGGCGAGCGCGAGGTAGCGGGCGTCCCGCTTCTCGAGCTCCTTCCCGACGGCCGTGATCGCCATCACCGGCATGCCCGCGTCTTCTCCGGCGTCGACGAGCTCCCCCAGGTGGACCAGCGACTCGTGCTCGTGGGGCGCGCCGACGAAGACGCTCATCGCGACCGCGCTCGCGTTCAATCGGAGCGCCTCGCGCATCGAGGTGGTGATGTGCTCATCGGAGAGGTCCTCCTTGAGGACCGTCACCCCGCCCGAGACGCGGAGGACGATCGGGGTGGAGGCCGTGGGCGGCACGCAGCGCCGCAGGATCCCACGCGTCAGGGCCAGCGCGTCCGCGTGCGGCAGTAGGGGGGCGATCGTGGCCCGCGCATCCTCGAGACTTCGGGTCGGGCCCATGAAGTACCCGTGATCGACCGCGAGCATCACCGTGTTCCCGCTCGCCGGCGAGAACATCCGGCCCATCCGGTTCTCCATGCCCCAGTCCATGGTCGCCTCTCGCCGGACCGAACCCGGCGCGCCTTTGAGGGTTTCCGGGGACGTTCCCGGCCCCCGTCAGGCCTCGGCGGCCGCGTCCGGGGACCGCCGGGAGACCGGCACCCGCCGGTCCTCCTTGACTCGGTTCAGCACGACCTGGGTGTTCGTCCGCTCCACGTGCGGGTCCTGGAGCGCGTGCTTGACGAACCGGTCCAGGTCCCGCCGATCGCGGAAGCGGCCGATCAGGAGGGCATCCGTGTCCCCGGTGATGTCGTAGATCGCGTAGGCCCGTGCGTCGCGCGCGAGGCGCTCCTCGACCTCGCGGAGGCGGTCCTTCGAGATGCGGATCCCCATCGCGGCCCAGAGGTCCCAGCCGAGCTGCTCGTCGTCGAGCAGGGGGATGTACCCGCGGATGACGCCCTGGGACTCCATCCGCGCGACGCGCGCGCTCACGGTCGTGGGGGACACCCGTAGCCGGTGCGCGATGGTGCGGTGGCTCCGCCGGGCGTCGACGTTCAGCTCCTCCAGTATCGACCGGTCGAGCTCGTCGAGCGTGGACGTTCGCCGCATGAATCGATATAGGTGTAGTAGGAAATAAGGTGAACTGACATGAGATTGGACAATCGTCCAATTTCGCGAGGTGAATGTTGATGTAGCGCGGGGGCGTCGCGGCCCGCGGAGGACCGAGTGTGACCCCCACGAAGTCGCGCGCGCCCGCCCGGGCGACGAAGGAGACGAGACCCCAATCGGAGAGCGCCCGCATCCTCGAGCAGCTGGCGACGGACAAGGTCCGCTGGGTCCAGCTGTTCTACACCGACGTCTTCGGCGGGTTCAACCAGGTCGACGTCCCGCTCCACACGCTCGACGAGGACTCGTTCGCCTCGGGCGTCCCCAAGCTCGACGGCTCGTCGGTCCGGGGGTTCCGCGAGATCTTCGAGTCCGACATGCTGCTGGTCCCGGATCCGCGGACCCTGGCGACCATCCCGTGGAACCCCGAGGCGGGCGGGACGGTCCGGTTCATCTGCGACGTCCGGATCGGCGGGACCAAGACGCCCTACGAGCACGACCCCCGCGGCGTGGCCCGGAAGACCGAGGCCGTGCTCGCCGAGGCCGGGTTCGACACCTCGTACTGGGGGCCCGAGATCGAGTTCTGGGTGTTCGACGGGGTAGAGCTCCTCCCCTCCTACCAGGGCGTCCACGACGCCTGGGCGGGTGCGGGCTACCGGATCCACCACAGCGAGGCGCCGTGGGAGTCCCAGCCGATTCAGGGCACGGTCCGGTTCAAGGAGGGCTACCACCGGACTCCGCCGGTCGACTCCCTGCTGGGTCTGAGGGCCGAGATGTGCAACATCCTGGCCGACCAGTTCCACATCGTCATGGACGCCCACCACCACGAGGTCGCGACCGCGAGCCAGTCGGAGCTCAACGTGCGGTTCGACGCACTCGTGCCGATGGCCGATCACGTCCAGGACGTCCGGTATGTGATCAAGAACGTCGCCCGGCAGCATGGCAAGGTCGGCTGTCTCATGCCGAAGCCCGTCTACGGCGACAACGCGATCGGGATGCACACGAACCAGTCGCTCTGGACGAAGGGGAAGAACGTCTTCTACGACGCCTCGGACCGCTACGCCGAAGTGAGCCAGACCTGCCGGTACTACGTCGGTGGCCTGATGAAGCACTCCCGGGCGCTCTGCGCGATCACGAACCCGACCACGAACTCCTACCGGCGGCTCGTGCCCGGGTACGAGGCCCCGGTCTTCATCGCGTGGAGCAAGGGGAACCGCTCCGCTAGCATCCGCATCCCGGCCTACCTGCGCGGACGGATGGCCCCGAAGCGCGTCGAGTACCGCACGCCCGACTCCGCCGCGAACATCTACCTGACCGAGGCGGCCCTCGCGCTCGCGGGCCTCGACGGGATCAAGAAGAAGATCGAGCCCCCACCCCCGGTGGACGAGAACATCTACAAGCTGACGCCCGAGCGGCGGCGCGAGCTCGAGATCCGCGAGCTCCCCGGCTCGCTCGACGAGTCGCTCGACGCCCTCGCGTCGGACCACGCGTTCCTGCGGCCGGCCTTCGCGAACTCGCTGATCGAGACGTACATCGAGCTCAAGCGGAAGGAGCAGCTCGAGCTCAACCTCAGGCCCCACCCGTTCGAGTTCTACCAGTACCTCGACGTGTAGGATCAGCCCCTCGAACCCCTTCCGTCGCGGCGCCGCGCGACCCCATCCTTCAACTCCGCGTCCGTCTGTGGGCCCCCGGATGTCGCGCGCCACCGCCTTCGTCGAGGGACGCGTGTACACCGGCCGCCGCTACTGCTCCGCGCTCTTGGTCGAGGGCGGCGAGGTGGTCGTCGCGGGCTCGGATGACGAGGTCCGTCGGGCGGCCGCGACCGGGACCGAGGTCCGGCCGCTGGGCGGGTCGCTGCTCCTCCCCGGGCTCATCGACTCGCATCTGCACCTCTCCGAGCTGACCCGGCGGCGAGAAGGCCTCGACGTATCCGGCGCGGGATCGCTCGAGGCGCTCGGATCGACCGTGCGCGCTTGGGCCGAGGCACACCCGACCCGACCGGTGGTGGGCCGGGGTCTGGATCCCGAGCACTGGCCCGGCGGCGCCTGGCCGACCCGGTCCGATCTCGACCGCCTGGTTCCGGACCGGCCGCTCGTCCTCGTGCACGCGAGCGGCCACGCGCTCGTCGTGAACTCGGCCCTGCTCTCGGCCGCCGGCGTGGACCGGGCGCCTACGGATCCACCGGGCGGCCGGTTCGGTCGCACCTCCACCGGTGAGCTCGACGGACGGGTCTACGAGGCGGCGGTCGGGTGGCTCGAAGCGCGGCTTCCCGAGCTCGATCCGGTCGAGCCCCACGCCCTGCTGCGGACCCTCCGCGCGACCGCGGCGCTCGGACTCACGACCGTGGTCCCGATGAGCGCGAGCCCGGGGGAGGCGACCGCGCTCCGAAAGCTGGCCGAGGAGCGGGGATGGTCGGGGCGGGTTCGCGTGTACCTTCGGGGCGACCGCTGGAGGGAGTACTTCCAGAATCCCGGGGGCCCGTCCGGTCCGCCCGGACTCTTCTCGGTGGTCGGCGTGAAGGCGTTCACGGACGGGGCCTTCGGTCCCCGGACCGCCCTCTTGACCGCCCCGTACGCCGACGACCCGGCGACCTCCGGCCTGTCGGTCGGATCGGACGCCGACCTTGCCTCGCTCATCCGCGACGCCGTTCGGCAGGGCCTCGCGCCCGCGTTGCACGCGATCGGCGACGGCGCCGTCGCGCGGGCCCTCGGCCTGCTGCGCGGCGTCCGGCTGCCGGGGGCCCTGAGGACGCGCATCGAGCACGCGTCGCTCACCCCTCCCGCGCTCCTCCCGGCCCTGGACGCCGTCCGCCCGGCGCTCGTCGTGCAGCCCGGGTTCGTCTGGACCGACACCTGGCTCCCCGCTCGGCTGGGACCCGCGCGGGATCGGTGGGCCTACGCGTTCCGCAGCCTGCTGGCGCACGGTCAGCTGCTCGTCGGGTCGAGCGACGCCCCGTACGACCCGGTCGATCCCTGGCGCGGTCTCCGCGCGTGTCTCGAACGGACCGCACCGGGCGGGGGATCGGCCAACCCGGAGCCCAGCGAGGCCCTCGACGCCCCGACCGCCGTGGCGATGTACACGGTGAACGCCGGGCTCACCCTCGGCGAGCCGCTCCTCGGGCTCCTGGAGCCCGGCGCGCCGGCCGACCTGATCGTGACCGGGTCCCGATCGCTCGAGGCCGCGATCGCCGCGGGCGCCCCGACCGTGCGCGAAGCATGGGTCGCCGGCGTGCCGATCGCCCCCGCTCCCGGCTAAACGGCTAAGGCGGCGAACGGCTCCACCGGCCCGTGGCGCAACCCGCCCCCGTGCCGGAGGTGAAGGAATTCTCGCCGTCGATGCGGGTCGACGTGCTGATCTCCGACTGGCGGGCCGGTCTCGATCCCGAGTCCTCCGAGGAGGAGCGGGAGCGGGCGTTGTACGACCACGCCTGGCGGGTCTATCTCGAGGGCGACTACGGCTTCGGTCTATGGTGCTGGCACGAGTGCGACCGGCTCACGCTCAACCTCCAAGGGAATCTCAAGGAAGTGACCCGGATCCTTGGACCGGGCCGGTACTTCGGGTTCTCGCACCGGCGGGCGGTCGCCGAAGCGGTGCCGGTCGACAAGATCTACCGGCCCCGCAAGGGCGACATGAGCACGCCGCGAACCGACGCGTTCGTGCTGCCGCACTACCAGGTCCTGTGCGTGTACCTGGTCCGCGCGGCGACCGGCGACCCCAAGGCGAAAGCCCAGCTGGAGATCGCGCTGCTCGAGCTCGAGGAGCAACGGCGCGCGGATCCGTTCCTGAAGTACTTCGAGACGTTCCGGGACCTGTTCGAACGTACCCGCGGAGAGCCGGCAACCGCTTCGGCGCCGGCGGCTGCGCCCGCCCCGGAATCCAAGCCACGAACCCCGAGGTCCGGGCGCCGCGCGTCGAGCGCCCGTCCGCCGCCGTCCTAGGCCGCGGCCGAAGGTTCGTATAGCCGGTCCCCCTCGGGCCGAGCCGGGGCGCGGACTCGATGCGGGCGATCGTGCTGGGCGGGGGCGGCCTCACCGGTCGGTGCGCGGTGCGCGACCTCGCGACCGGTGGCGTCTTCGACGCGGTCGTCGCCGCCGACCTGGACCCCGCGCTCGCCGAGGCGGCCGCGCGTCACGCCGGGAAACGCGCGTCCGCCGCCGGGCTCGACGTCCGGGACCGGACGGCGCTCGTCCAGCTCCTGCGCGGGGCGGACGTCGTCGTGAACGCGGTCCAGTACGGATTCAACCTCACGGTGATGGAGGCGGCCCTCGAGGCCGCGGTCCCGTACCTGGACTTCGGCGGGCTCTTCCACATGACCCGTCGCCAGCTCGCCCTCGACGGCGCGTTCCGCGACGCCGGCCTGCTCGCGATCCCCGGACTGGGGCAGGTCCCCGGGGTCTCCAATGTCCTCGCGATGGCCGCGACCGCCGACCTCGATCGGGTCGATTCGCTGCTGATCCGCGACGGCTGGCGCGACCTCACCGTCGGAGGGCCCGAGATCTCGTTCACGTGGTCGCCGAGCACCTTCCTCGACGAGATGGTGCTGCCCGCGATGGTGTTCGAGGACGGAGCCTACCGCGAGTACCCTCCGATGAGCGGCGCGGAGGAGTACGACTTCCTGCCGCCGGTCGGGCGGACCCGGGTCTACCGGGTGATCCATTCCGAAGCTGCGACGCTCCCCGACAGCCTGAAAGCGAAGGGACTCCGCCACTGCGAGTGGCGGGAGGGGGGGCCCGGGATCGAGGTGCTGCGGACGATGGCGCTCCTCGGGCTCGCCTCCGAGCGGCCGCTCATCGTCCGCGGCCAGCCGGTGGTGCCGAAGGAGTTCACGCTGGCCCTGGTCAAGCGCGAGAACCTGCTGGGCGTGCCCGAGGGTGTGACCGTCACCGACTGGGAGGTTTGTGACATCGAGGTCCGCGGTACCAAGGACGGTGCGCCCGTGGTGAGGCACGCGGTGGCGCGGTTCCCGGCCCGGCCGGACTGGCAGCTCACCGCGACGGAGTACGCGGTCGGAGTCGTCGGAGCGATCGGCGCGGAGATGCTCGCGACCGGCGTCGTGAAGGAGGTCGGGGTCGTGCCCCCCGAGCGGTGCATCCCCGTGGAGCCGTTCCGCGCTGCGCTCGCCCGTCGGCGCATCGAGACGGCGATCTCACCGCCCGAGCCCCCGTTGGGCGCCCCGCCGCCGGTCCAGGGCTGAGCCCCCTCCCGAGGGCGAGCCGCCGATATTGGCGCATACCCGGCTCTCACCGGCTCAGGAGCGGCGCCCGCGCCCAATCAATGGGCACATTTCTAGTCGCAGAGACCGGGCCGCCCGAGCCGGACGACGGACCCCTCCGGGCCGCCGGAGTGTATATCAACCGGCGGTCCGCGGGAGAATTCCAAGCCAAGATTATATACGGCGCCCGGGGTCCGAAGCCCGCCCGCGATGCGTGCGTTATGGCGGACCTTCCAACCGCCCCTTCACCCCTCCTCCCCGTCCGGGAGGCCGATGGGCCGAAGCGCTCTCCGCACGCCGAGCGCGCGGTCGGACTGACCGCCGCGGACTCCGAGGTCCAACCTCCTCCGACCCCGGCGACCGAGCCGTCGCACAAGACCCCGGCCGAGCCCGAGGCCGAGGACAAGAAAGAGACCAAGGAGCTCGCCAAAGCGGAGACGAAGGCGGAGGCCAAGGCCGAGACAAAGGAGGCGGCGGCGCCGGCCGCCGAGGCCGAGCCGCTGCCGATCCCGATCGCCCGGCTCGTGCCGAAGCTGAAGACCAGCGCGAAGCTGTTCGCCGAGGGCAAGAAGTACATCCCCAACGCGTCGAGCTCGCTCATCCGGGTCGCCTCGTACGACCCGTGCCCACCGTTCATCGCGGCGGGGAAGGGCGCCCGGATCTGGGACGAGGACGGCAACGAGTACCTCGATTTCAACCTCGCCTACGGCTGCCTCATCAACGGCCACGCGCACAAGGAGCAGGTCAAGGCGATCCAGGAGCGCGCAGAGCTCGGGCTGCACTTCGCGGCCCCGACCTCCCTCGAGATCGAGGTCGCCAAGATGTTCCGCAAGATGGTCCCGAACGCGGAGCGCGTCGCGTTCTGCTCGAACGGGACCGACGCGACCCAGAACGCGATCCGGATCGCGCGGGCCGTCACGGGCAAGGACGCGATCCTGAAGTTCGAGGGCCACTACCACGGCCAGCACGACTACGCGCTGATCAGCGCGGAGGCGCCGCCGATCGTGGCGGGGCTCGACGAGTACCCGCGCCCGCTCCCGAACTCGGCGGGGATCCCGCCGGGCGTGACGGACTACGTGATGGTCGCGCAGTACAACTCGCTGCCGTCGTTCGAGCGGATGGTCAAGCGCTACCGGGACCGCCTCGCATGCGTCATCCTGGAGCCGGTGATGGCCAACTCGGGCGTCATCCCGCCGGCGCCGGACTACCTCAAGCGGCTGGTCGAGATCGCGCACCAGAACGAGCTGCTCGTCATCTTCGACGAGGTGTTCACGGGCTTCCGTGTCGCGCCGGGCGGCGCGCAGCAGCTCTACGGGGTCGAACCGGACCTCTCGTGCTGGGCCAAGGCGCTCGGCGGCGGCGTCGCGATCTCGGCCGTGTCGGGGAAGGCAGAGTACATGGACCTGATCGCCCCCGGGCGGATCTCCTTCGGCGGCACCTACTTCGCCAACAACCTCTCCCTCGCGGGGGCGCTCGCGAACCTCAAAATCCTGCACCGCGGCGGGGAGGAGCTCTACGCCCGGTTCGCTCGCCTCACCGACAAGCTCGAGAAGGGCCTCGAGGAGGCGGCCCGCGACGAGAAGATCTCGGTCGCGGTCCAGTCGGTCAACGGGATGCTGCAGTTCTTCTTCACGCGGAGGAAGAAGATCACGAACTACCGCGAGTCGCTCCAGATCGACTGGAACCTCTACCTGCGGCACCACCAGCTGCTGCTCGACAAGGGCATCTACATCCACCCCGACAACTACGAGCGGATCACCTTCTCGAGCGCCCACACGGAGAAGGACGTGGAGCGGTTCGTCGCGACCGCCCACGAGACGTTCCGGGAGCTCCGGACGCTCCCTCGGGACTACCTGCCCTAGCCGCTCCCGGGTTGGGACCCGGCGGGCGAATTAAGTAGGCGGAGCCGATGGGCAGCGAACGGCCGGAACGGGCCCCGGTCCGGCCCCAACGAGGAAGGTGGGAATGGGCCGCAGCCTCAGTGACCTCATCATCTTCGTCTCCAAACGTCTCCTCCAGCTGATCCCCGTCGTCCTCGGGGTCATCATCCTCACCTTCATCGTCTCCCACGCCGACCTCTCGGTCTCC
>JASIBA010000158.1 GCA_030041735.1 Thermoplasmata archaeon
GAATCCGTCGCTCATCGGCCGACGCTCGGACCGTACCGCGAGGCGAGGCTGCGGAGCTGCGCGAGCAGGCGCTCGGGCTGCCCGTCGTCGAGGGACTCCCGCGCGCGGGCGACGCCCTGGGCCAAGTCGGGCGCGCGTCCCTGGACCCAGAGCGCTGCCCCGGCGGTCAGGAGGATGGAGCCTCGGCGGGCTCCACCTCCGCCCGCCAGGATGCGCTCGGCTTCCTCGGCCGCCGGCCCCGGGGGGAGAGCCCCCAGGGTTCCCCGTCGATCCTCCGGCGGAAGCAGGCGTTCGGGACGGACCCGGATCCGCCGGGGCGGCGCGCCGTCCCAGACGAAGGCCGTCGTTGGCCGTCCCGGCGAGAACTCGTCGTACCCGTCGTCGGAGCTCATCGAGATCCCGCGGGCGACGCCCAGGCCGCGCAAGGCCTCCGCGGCCTCGGCGGCGGAGCGGACGTCCGCGGCCCCCGATACCTGGCGCGACGGCCGGGCGGGGTTGGAGAGCGGTCCGAGTCGATTGAAGATCGTGGGCACGCCGAGACGCTGGCGGACGGGCCCCACGGCCGCCGTCGCAGGGTGGTAGAGCGGAGCATGGAGGAAGGCGATCCCCAGACGATCGTAGGACGCGCGGGCGAACGCAAGGGAGCGGGTGGCCGGCAGACCGAGGGCCTCGAGCAGGTCGCTCGATCCGCAGATCCGGCGGCTTCGGTTGCCGTGCTTCACGACGTGGCCGCCGGCCGCCCGCACCACGAGCGCGGCGACCGTCGAGACGTTGAACGACGGGTTCGGCGCGCCCCCCGAGCCACACAGGTCGATCGCGCTGTCCCGGGCCGGGACAGCAAACGGCCGCGCGTGACGCCGCATCTCGCGCGCGAACGCGATCAGCTCGTTGCGCGAGCGCGGCCGGACCGTGAGCGCAACGAGGAGCGCCGCCCGATCCGCATCCTCGGTCGCAGGGTCGACCAGGGTCTCGAACGCCCGGCGGACGTCGCGCGGAGCGAGCGGTCGGGCCTCGAGCAACCGCACCAGTTGGTCCGCGATCATCGACGGAGCCCCCGCACGAAGTTTCGGAACATGCGTCGCCCGGCCGGGGTGAGATACGACTCCGGATGGAACTGCACCGACTCGACCGGCCGGGTCCGATGGCGCATTCCCATGACGACCCGATCCCCGGTTGCGGTGATCTCGAGAGAAGGCGGCGCGGTTCTGGGGTCGACGACGAGGGAGTGGTAACGGGCGACCGGGGTCGGGTCCGGCACCCCCCGGAAGATGCCGCGGCCGTCGTGGCGGATCTCGGTCGTTTCGCCGTGGACCGGCGCGGCGGCCCGGACGACGGACGCGCCGTAGTGGTCCGCGATGATCTGGTGTCCGAGGCAGACTCCAAGGAACGGCCGTTCGTCGTCCCATCGGGTCAACAGGGCCCGGGCCACGCCGGTCATCGACCGGTCCCGGGGATGGCCCGGGCCGGGCGAGAGGACCACCGCGTCGGGGTCGACCCGCACGAACTCGCGGAGAGGCCGGCGGGCCCGGAGGCACTCGACGCGGGCGCCCTCGATGCGGAGCGCCTGCTCGACGTTGCGGACGAACGAGTCCTCGTGGTCGACGAGGAGGATCCTCATGCGGCGCCCCCGACCAGCGCGGCTTCGACCTGCGCGAGCTTGATCCGGGTCTCGTCGAACTCGCGACGAGGCTCCGAGTACTGGACGATGCCCGCGCCGGCGGCGGTGTACAGCCGGGGTCCCCGGGCGAATGCCGTCCGGATCGCGAGGGCCCACGACGCGCGCGCGCCCGGCCCGATGACCCCGACCGTCCCCGCGTACGGCCCCCGCCAGCTCGCTTCCTCCCGGCGGAGCAGCTGGGTCGCCCGGATCTTCGGCGCCCCCGACACGGTCCCGGAGGGAAACGCCGCGCCGAGCACGGCCCATCGGCTCACGCCGGGGCGGACGCGCGCCGCGACCCGCGAGACGAGGTGGCTCAGCCGGGCGTACCGCTCGATGCGCTCCCGAGACGTGAGCCGAACGGTGCCCGGGACGGCGACCGTCCCGAGGTCGTTGCGGGCCAGATCGACGAGCATCCGATGCTCCGCCAGCTCCTTCGGGTCGACCGCGAGGGGCCGTCGCCCGGACCGGCCCACGCCCCGGGGGATCGTCCCGGCGATCGGATTCACGAAGGCGTGGTCCGCCCGGAGCTCCACGACGGATTCCGGCGACGCTCCGACGATCTCGATGTCCCCGAGCCGGAGGTAGTAGAAGAACGCGAATCGCTCGCTGGCCCGGAGAAGACCCGCGCGATCGATCAGCTCGGTGGGACGGGCCCACGTCCTCCGGTGGGCCAGCACGATCTGGTACGCCTCCCCGTTGCGGATCTCCTCCACCAGGCGGCGAACGGATCGACCGTAGCGCCGCGCGGGAAGCGAATCGTCGAGCGGCCGACCCACGGGCGCGAACGGCGGCGCGGGCCGCCGGCGCCGCGGAGGTATCCGCCCGCGTTCGGGCGAGCGAACCAGGGCGAACATCCCCAGCGGGAACGGGTCTCCGTTCGGGACCGGTCGAAGGGCCGGCTCGAACAGTCCCACCGAGTCGAACCCCAGGAATCCGATCGCGGTCCCGCGGCGCTCGGCGCGCAGGAATCGATCGATCGTCCGGAACCGTTCCCCGCCGTCCGAGCCCCGGCGCAGTTCGACGAGGGCGTCCGGGCGCAGGAACGAGACAGCGGACCCGGTCCGCCCTACCGAGCCGGCGGTCTCGAAGTAGCCCACGTACTCCCGCCCCTCCGCGAGTCGCACGAACGACTCCCACGGATCGCTCATGCGTCGACCTCCGAGACGAGGACCCGGTGCAGCTCGCGGAGGATCGCGCTCCCTCGGTCGAGGGGTACCGCGAGGGAGAGCGCGCGGGGCGTCGCGCTGAACCCCTGCGCCCCGCGTACCACGCTCTCGGGCAGACGATGGACATCGTCGAGGATGCCGTCGCCGATCGCCGTCACCAACGCGACGCGGTACGGTCCGTCGAGCATCGCGGCCGCCTCCTGGGTGACCGGCGCGAGCGCCCGGATGCCCGCCACGACCTGGCGCGGCTCGAGCACCAGGCACAGGAGAGCCGAGGACGTGTATAGTTGGACGAGGTTGACCCCGTCGGCCGCGAGCCGCTGGGCGACCTCGGCGACGATCCCGGGGCGCTGTCGACCGCCCGGGACGCGAAGCCGCACGAGGCGGAGCGGGCGGAGGATCGTCAGCGCCCGGTTGCGTCGCCCGGGCTGGCCGGGGCCGATCGTGGTCACGATCGAGGGATCGTCCAGCGAGCGGACGCGGAGGGTCAGGGCCGCCGCGCGCGCCGGCTCGATCGTGAGCGGGTGCAGGACCCGGGCGCCGAACTGGGCGAGCTCTTCGGCCTCCTCGTACGAGAGCTCCGGTAACGGTCGGGCCTCCGGCACTTCCCGCGGGTCGGC
>JASIBA010000159.1 GCA_030041735.1 Thermoplasmata archaeon
TCGAGCCGGTTCCACTTCTTCGGATCGGTGCCCATCCGGTCCTGGTGCTCCGCGGCGTGGTAGACCATGAAGCGGAGCGCGTGGATCTTCATCGCCATGTCGGCGAGCTTGAACTGGATCGCCTGGTACTCGCTGATGGGCAGGCCGAACTGCGTGCGGTTCTTCGCGAACTCGAGCGCCTCGTGGGTGGCCGCTTCCATGCCGCCCAGCGACGCGGCGCCGAGCGAGACCCGGCCCACGTCGAGGGCGGTCATCGCGACGGGGAACCCCTTCCCGACCTCTCCGAGCACGCACTCGGGCCCCAGCTCCACGTGGTCGAGGACGAGCTCGGCCGTGGAGGTGCCGTGGAGCCCCATCTTCTTCTCGCTGCGCCCGACCTTGAACCCCGGCCGGTTCGTGTCGACGAGGAACGCCGTGACGCCGCCGTTCGGGCCGAGCTTGACGTCGTTGCCCGCCATCAGCACGACCGTGTCGGCCTCGCGGCCGTTCGACACGAAGATCTTGTCGCCGGTGAGCACCCACTTGTCGCCGACGTGCTCCGCGACCGTGTGCACCGCGCCCGAGTCGCTGCCCGAGCCGGGCTCGGTGAGGCTGAACGCGAGCAGCTTCTCGCCCTTCGCCGCGGGCACCAGCCACCGGCGCTTCTGTTCCTCGGTGCCGTAGTACAGCAGGGGGGTCGTCCCCAACGACGTGTGCGCCCCGACGATGGTGCCGTGCGACGCGTCGACCTTCCCCAGCTCCTCGAGGAAGATGCAGTAGCCGACCTTCCCCAGCCCCAGGCCGCCATACTCCTCGGGGATCGGGACCCCGAAGTAGCCTTCCGCCTGCATCTTGCGGACCGAGTCCCGCGGGAACTCCTCGGACTCGTCCATCGCGGGCACGATCGGCGCGACCTCCCGCTGGAGGAACGCGCGGACCGCCTCCCGGAACGCGTCCTGGTCGGCCGTGAACGCGAAGTCGATCGCCATCGGACTAGGCCCCCTTGAACTTCGGGGGACGACGCTCGGCGAACGCCATGATCCCCTCGGCGAGGTCCTCGCTCGACATCACTTCGGCCTCGAACAGGTGGGTCTCGTTCTGCAGGCCCTGTTCCAGCGGCAGCTCGAGCCCTTCGCGGATCGAGCGCTTCGCCGCCTGGACCGCCTTCGGGGCCCGCTGGGCGATCGTGTGCGCGAGGTCGCGCGCCGCGCGCAGCTCCTGGCCCGCCGGCACGGTGCGGTTGACGAGTCCGATACGGGCCGCCTCGGCGGCGGAGATCAGGGCGCCCGTGAAGATCAGCTCCTCGGCCTTCGCGATCCCGATCAGGCGAGGGAGACGCTGGGTGCCTCCGTACGCGGGGATCAGTCCCAGCGTCACTTCGGGCGCGCCGAACTTCGCCGACTCGCCGGCGATGCGGAGGTCGCAGGCCAGCGCCAGCTCGAGGCCGCCGCCCACGGCGAGCCCGTTGACCGCGGCGATCACCGGCGCGGCGAGCGTGGAGAGGCGTCCGTAGACCTCGAGCCCCCGGCGCGCGACCTGCGGCGCCTGGGAGAGGTCCATCGTCGCCATCTCCTTCACGTCGGCGCCGGCGCTGAAGTACTGGCCGTCCCCGGTGAGCACCACCGCCCGGACCTTCGGGTCGGCGGCGAGCTCCTGGACGCGACGGTCGAGGTCGGCGATCACCGCCGTGCTGAGGGCGTTGACCGGCGGGTTCTTGAGGATCAGGATCTCGACCCCGTCCTCCTCGCTCTTTCGCCCGACGCGATCCCCGTCCGCCATGGTGCTCGTCCCATCGGCGCGAACGGAGGTCGGCTCATAAACACGGCGGAGCCGCCGCGTTCCCGGGAGCCTGCGGCGAACCCCCCGGGCCCGGCGTTGCAGCACCCCACCCCGTCCTTCCTATACCCTGCTCGGAGTGGACCTGCGATGGCCTCGCCGGCGGTGATCGACTGGCTGCTCCAACCGGACCAGCCGTCGATCCAGTACCGCACGCTGACCGAACTCCTGGGCCGGAAGGCGAGCGATCCCGAGGTGCGGGCCGCGCGGACCCGGATCCCCCGGGTCGGCTGGGCGGCGGACATCCTCGCCCGGCGCGATCCCCAGGGCTGGTGGGTCCGGGAACGGAGCCTCTACACTCCGAAGTACATCTCCACGAACTGGAATCTCCTCGCGCTCGCGGACCTCGGGTTGACGCGGGCCGACGCGGCGGTCCGGGGGTCCTGCGAGCTCTGGATGGCGCGCTCGCCCCTGAAGGGCGGAGGGGTGGGCGGCAACTCCGGCGGGAACGGCCACCACTGCTACACGGGCAACATGGCGCGGGCGCTGGTGAGGTTCGGCTACGGGGACGACCCCCGGGTGCGGCGCGCGTACGAGTGGCTGGTCGAGACCGCGCACCCGAAGGGCGGATGGAGCTGCTTTTCGTACGGGCCCGGACCCTCCCAGTCCCGGAACCTGGACTCGTGGGAGGGCCTCGCCGCGTTCGCGGTCTATCCGCGCTCGAAGTGGAGTCCGGCGATGAGGGAGACCGTCGAGCGGGCGGCCGAGTACTTCCTCGACCGGGAGCTCCATCGCCAGGGCGCCCGCTATCCGCCGTGGTATCGGTTCCACTGGCCCGTCCACTACTACTACGATCTCCTCGTCGGTCTCGACGCTCTCACCGCGCTCGGGTACGCCGACGATCCTCGCCTCGGTTTCGCCCTGGCCCACCTCCGCAGGAAACGACGGCGCGACGGGCGCTGGAACCTGGACGCGGTGCACCCGGACGCGCCGGCCCACTACGAGGAGTTCTATCGGAAGCACCCCGGCCAGCGACCGACGCCTCTCGCGTTCGAGGTGCCCGGACGCCCCAGCAAGATGATCACGCTGCGGGCGCTCCTCGTCGAGCACCGCCGGGCGGCGTGACCGGGCCCCGGGTCCGCGCACCCTCTTATAGCGGGCCATCGTCGCGTCGTCCCGTGCAACGGCCGACGACGTTCGCCGACGCGCAGGCCGCCTTTGACGAGGCGGAGTTCGTGATCCTCGGCGTGCCGTTCGACCGGACCACGTCGTTCCGACCGGGCGCCCGGTTCGGGCCCGACTCCATCCGCCAGCATTCGTGGAACTTCGAGTCGTACGACCTCGAGACCGGCATCGACCTCACGGACGTACCGATCCACGACCTCGGCAACACCGAGGAGTTCGGGAGCGCGGCCGACATGGTCCCGATCGTACGCGACGAGGTCCGACCGATCTTTGCGGCCGGCAAGATCCCGATCACCCTCGGCGGCGACCACGCCTGCGCGCCGCCCGTGGTGGAAGCCTACCCGGACTCAGCCCCGAGCATCGGGATCCTGTACCTGGACGCGCACATGGACTTCCGAGCGAGCTACCTCGGCGACCCGCGGAGCCACGCGTGCTCCTCGCGGCGGATGCTCGAGAAGGTCGGCGCCCGCAACATCGTGGTCCTCGGGGTGCGCTCGGTGAGCCATGAGGAGATGGACGACAACAAGGGGATCGGGATGTCGTACATCACGTCGCACGAGATCGCGCGCGAGGGGATCGAGTCCGCCGTGCAGCGCGCGTTCAACATGCTGAAGACCGAGCGCCTCTACATCTCGCTCGACATCGACGTGATCGATCCCGCCTACGCGGCGGGCACCGGCACGCCCGAGACCTTCGGCATCACCCCCCGCGACGTGAAGCATGTGATCGACCAGGCCGCGCCGCGCCTCGCCGGGTTCGACATCATGGAGGTCAGCCCGCACTACGACACGGGCAACACCAGCGCGCTCGCCGCCCGGCTCGCGCGCGAGGCGATCGTGCGGAACGTGGCCGCGCGCAAGGGCCGCTGAGCCGGAGGGCGCATGGCCGGGGACGAGCTCGAGGCCGGCCGCACGGTCTCTCGGGGCGCGGAGGCGACCCTCCGCGCGGTGGAGTGGATGGGACTCCCGGCGCTGCTCAAGGAGCGCGACGCGAAGCGGTACCGTCCGAAAGCGCTCGACGAGCGCCTGCGCAAGGAGCGGACGCGGACCGAGGCCCGGCTGCTCGTCGACGCCCGGAAGCTCGGGGTCCGGACGCCGATCGTCTACGACCTGGACCTCGCCAAGCATCGGCTCGTGCTCGAGCGGCTCGACGGGCCCACGTTGAAGCAGCTGCTCGAGGACCCGGATATCGACCCCGAGCAGCTCGTCCGGGCGGTCCGCGCGTTCGGCGCGGCGCTGGGCCGCCTGCACGCCGGGGGGATCGCGCACGGGGACCTCACGAGCTCGAACGTGCTCTTCCCGGACGGGCCGAGCGGGGCCCCGGCGCTCCTCGATCTATCGATGGGGACGCGGAGCCCGGGGCTCGAGGAGCTCGGGATCGACCTCCATCTCGTCGAGGAGGACCTGAAGGCCCTGCACCCGAAGTCCGACGCGCTGCAGCGGTCGTTCCTCGAGGGGTACGGCGAGGGGAACCCCACGGGCGCCGCCGAGGTTCGGGCCCGCGCCCGGACGATCAAGGGTCGGGTCCGCTACGCGTAGGGCCCGCGGTCACGCGCCCGGTCGCAGCCGCGCGAGCGCCGCGACCAGGACGGCCGGGAGCTCGTCGAGGACGTCGGTGGCGACCAGGCCGTAGCCCCTGTGGGACGCCACGCGCACGCCGGCCTCTCCGCACCACCACGTCGCGAGCCGGATCGCGTGCCGGGCGTAGATCCCCTGGGCGAGCAGGCTGCCCACGACGCCGCCGAGGACGTCCCCGGCGCCCGCGACGGTGATCGCCCCGGGATGATGGCGATTCTCGAACCAGTCGACGCCATCGGAGAGGAGGTCCGGGTCCCCCTTCGCCAGCAGCACGACACGGCGCTCCTCCGCGATCCGCCGGGCCGCTTCGCCGGTCGCGGTCGCGTCCGCCGATCGTGCCCCGCCGAAGTAATGCGCGTACTCTCCCCCGTTCGGGGTCGCGACGATCGTGGCGCCGGGATGGTCGGCGATCTCGTCCGCCGTGGGGAGCGCGGCGAGCCCGTCCGCGTCGACCACCAGCGGCACTTCACCGAGCAGGCTCCGTTCCACGGTCCGGAGCGCCTCGACCGTCTCGGGGTGATGCCCCGCGCCCATGCCGAGGACGACCGCCTGGGGCTGGGAAGCCCGCACGAACTCGACGATACCGTCCGCGTCCGTGGGGCGGAACCGATCGACCCCCGCCGGCACGACCACCAGGTTCGGCCCGAACGCCTGGATGCGGTCCGCCGAGCCTTCGGGGGCCACGACGGTCGCGCGCTCCGTGCCGGACCGCAGAGCGGCCAGGGCGGCCAGCGCCGGCGCGCCCGAGTACGGGCCGCCTCCGATGAGGATGACCCGGCCCTCCCGCCGTCCGTCCCCCGC
>JASIBA010000160.1 GCA_030041735.1 Thermoplasmata archaeon
CGACGAACTGGCTCGGGAGCACGAACGTGCCCGGCGCGAGCTCTTCCTTCAGCGAGCCGACGGAGCTCACGGTCACGATCGCCTCGGCGCCGAGCTCGCGCAGCGCGTCGATGTTGGCCCGGTAGTTGACGCGGTGCGGCGGGATCGTGTGGCCGACCCCGTGCCGGGGGAGGAACAGGACGCGCAGGTCGCCCAGCGTGCTCTCCTCGATCGGCGCGCTCGGGGCGCCCCAGGGCGTCGCGATCGCATGGGTCGCGGTCGGCCCCGCGTCGAACAGCCCGCGGATGCCCGAGCCCCCGATCACCGCCACGGTCCGGCGGACCGTGCCGCTCACGGCGGGTGGCCCCCGGTCGGCGTGCCGTCGGGCCGGGCCCGCGAGAGGAAGCGCGCCATGACGACCTCCCCCCGGGTCCGCTCCAGCAGGGCGCGCGCGGTGTCCTGCTTCGGCTTGAGGGGCACAATCGCCCGGGTCGTGTCGAAGCGGAGCAGCGATCGGGTCAGCCGCTCCATGAGCGCGAGGTCGGCCTCGGCGCCCGCGACGTCGTCGCGGCCCAGGCGGTCGAGCACGCGCCGACGCACCTCACCGACCACGTCGCCGAGACCGAGCAGGTAGGGTTCCGGGTCGACCCCGAGCTCGGCCGGTCCGGGCAGGGGCTGGCCGGCCGCGATCGCGCCGAGGAGCACCGCCTCCACCGCTTCCTGGAACGCGTCCATCGCCAGCGGCTCATCCCCCCGACCCTCCCGATGGAGCCAGTCCGCGAGGTCGGCCATCCCGCGGCGCACCTCCGCGAGCTCGACGGCCGCGCCCCCGTTGGAGTGCAGGCGCGTCATCGTACTCTGGGCCAGCCGACGGAGCCGGCGCGCCCGCTCGTACAGGTCCTCCCGGCGCAGCTCGCGCTGGCGCAGGTGCGCCTCGATCGTCGCGAGCACGGTGTCCGGCACGCCGGCCGACGGGGCCGGGTCGCCGCTATTTGAAGAGGGTGAACCGCTGGTCATCGTCACCTCCGTCCAGGAGCCCGAGGCGTACGCCGGCGTCGAGCCATCCGTGCGCGTAGCTCGCCGCGGCGAGGGCGCGCTCGGCGTCCCCGGCGTCGCGGAAGTGCTCCGCGTCGGCGAGGTAGGCGCGGGCCATCGCGACGAAGTCGTCCGAGGCGCCCCGGAGGAAGGAGCGGGCCGGCGGGGCGGCGGTGACCCGTTCGAGCGCCTCGCGGGTGAGCCGCAGGTAGCGCTCGAGGACGGACGGGTCCGACACGGGCGGAGCGGGCGAAGCCGGGCGCGTGATATAATCCGTCCGGGCCGCGGCTCAGCCCTTCGGGACCTTCTCCCAGTCCTTCAGGAAGCGCGCGAGCCCGATGTCGGTCAGCGGGTGTTGCACGAGCTTCTCCATCACCGCGTACGGCATCGTCGCGATGTCGGCGCCGATCTTCGCGGCCTCGAGCACGTGCACCGGGTGGCGGACGCTCGCGACCAGGATCTTGGTCTTGAACTGGTAGTTCCGGTAGATCTGGGCGATCTCCCGGATCAGGTCCATGCCGACCTGGCCCTGGTCGTCGAGCCGTCCGATGAACGGGCTCACGTACGTCGCGCCGACCTTCGCGGCCAGGAGCGCTTGGTTCGCGCTGAAGACGAGCGTCATGTTGACGCGGATCCCCTCCGTGCTCATCGTCCGCGTCGCCCGGAGACCGGCCGGGGTCATCGGGCACTTCACGTAGATCGACGGGTGGATCTTGGCGAGATGCCGGCCCTCCCGGAGCATCCCCTCCGTGTCGGTCGCGACCACCTCGGCCGACACGCTGGGCACGCCGAGCGCGCAGATCTCCCGGAGCACGTCCTCGAACCGACGCCCCTCCTTCGCGACCAGCGAGGGGTTCGTGGTCACTCCGTCGAGGATGCCGGTCTCCCACATCGTCCGGATCTCGGTCACGCTCGCGGTATCCAGGAACAGCTCCATCGCGGCCTCCCCCATCCCTCCCGGGTCAAGGCGCCTTGCCCTTGAGCCGGAGCAGCTCCCAGGCCTCGTCGCGGATGCGCTCCATCGACATCCCGCAGCGGTCGACGAGCGCCCACGGCTCGCCCGACTCGCCGAAGATGTCGGGCACGCCGACGCGCCGTACCGGCACGGGGTAGTTCTCGGCCGTGGTCGCGGCGACCAGCGCGCCGACCCCGGTGAGCACGGAGTGCTCCTCGAGCACGAGGATCGCCCCGGTGTCTCGCGCCGCCCGCAGGAGCGCGGGCTCGTCGAACGGCTTGACCGACGCGAAGTCGAGCACGCGCGTGGAGACCCCCACCTGCGCGAGCTCTTCGGCGACCGCGAGCGCGCGGGCGACCAGCGCCCCGACCGCGACGATCGTGAGGTCGGCGCCCGGGCGAAGCTCCGCGGCCCGGCCGACCGCGAACGACCCGTCGGTCACGGTCGGGAGGTCCTCCCGGGAGAGCCGGACGTACGCGGGCCCCGGCCGATCGTGGACGGCGAAGGTCGCCGCCCGCGCGCTCGGGGCGTCGGCGGGAACGATGACGGTCATCCCGGGCAGCCCGCGCATCAGGCCGAGGTCCTCGACCATCTGGTGCGTGGCGCCGTCGGCCCCCACCAGGAGACCCCCGTGCGAGGCGACGATCTTCACGTTCGCGCGCTGGTAGCAGATCGACTGCCGGACGGCGTTGTACGCCTGGCCCGCAGCGAACACCGCGAACGAGCTCGCGAAGACCGGCCGGCCCCCGAGCGACATCCCGGCCGCGATCGACATCATCGTCGCCTCCATCGCCCCGACGTTGAAGAACCGGGTCGGGAACCGCTCCCCGAAGCGGGCCGTGCCGGTCGCGCCCGCGAGGTCGGAGTCGAGGACCACGACCTCGGGGTCGCGCCCGCCGAGCTCGACCAGCGCGTCGCCGTACGCGGCGCGAAGGCTCCCGGCCGGCGACGGCGCGCTCACAGTCCCGCCTCCTCCCCGGCGGTCCCCAGTTCCGCCAGCGCTCGCTCGGCCTCCGCGCGGGTGGGTGCCCTCGCCTGCCAGGTGTGGTCGTTCTCCATGAACGAGACCCCCTTCCCGGTCACGGTCCGGGCCACGATCGCGGTCGGTCCGCTCGTGGTCTCCCGGGCGGTCGCGAGCGCGCGGAGGATCTGGCGGACGTCGTGCCCGTCGATCTCGAGGGTATGGTAGCGGAAGGCGCGGAGCTTGTCCGCGATCGGCTCGATGCCCAGGATCGCCTCCGTCGCCCCGTCGGACTCGTAGCCGTTCCGGTCGAGCAGGACGACGAGGTTCTCGAGCGCGTAGTGCCCGCCGGCCATCAGCGCCTCCCAGGTCGTTCCGGCCTGGCACTCGCCGTCGCCCAGGACCGCGTAGACGCGACTCGGCCGGGCGCTCAGGCGTGCGTCGAGCGCCATCCCCACCGCGACCCCGATCCCCTGTCCCAGACCCCCCGTCGAGGCGTCGACGCCCGGTAGCGTGCCGCGGTCGACGTGCCCCTGCAGTCGGCTCCCGAGCTTCCGGAAGGAGCGCAGCTCGGCGCGCGGCAGGAAGCCCCGGAGCGCCAGCGCGGCATAGAGCGCCGGGGCGGCGTGGCCCTTCGAGAGGACGAGCCGGTCCCGTTCCGGCGCCTCGGGGCGAGCGGGATCGATGCGCAGCTCGTCCCCGACGAGCACGGCCAAAAGATCGGCGACGGAAAGACTGCCGCCCGGGTGGCCGCTGCCGGCCCAGTAGGTCATCCGGACGACGTCACGCCGGATCTCGAGCGCCTGCGACTCCAGGGAGGGGATCCGGTCGGCGGGGACGGCCTCCCCCATGCAGGGCCGCGCGAGGTAGGCCAGCCTATTTGACCGTTGAGGAGGGCGCCCTCGCCCGGGCGCGACGCGGCGCGGTCCCGGCGTCCGCGGGCGAGGCTCCGATCTGCGCGCGGAGGGTCGCGAGGTCCTCGGCATATCGGGCGTAGCCGTGGTCGTCGAGCGGGGTCTCGAGGTAGCCGGGGGTCGCGCTCCACCGCGCGTCGCGGAGGAGGGGCTGGAACCCCGCCGCGCCGATCTGACCGTGGCCGATGTTGGCGTGCCGGTCGATGTGCGAGCCGAGGGTTTCCTTCGCGTCGTTGAGGTGGAACGCGCGGACCGCCTCGAGCCCGATCGTCGACCGGATGCGGTCGAGGAGCTCGCCGTAGGCGGTCTCCGTCCGGAAGTCGAACCCCGCCGCGAAGAGATGGCAGGTATCGAGGGTGACGCCGACCCGGGCCGGCGTCTCGACCGCGGCCAGGATCTGCTGGAGCTCCTCGAAGCGGGAGCAGAGCGTCGTCCCCTGGCCCGCCGCGTTCTCGAGCAGGAGCCGCACCTTGCCCTCCGGGAACTTCCGCAGGGCGCCGTTGACGCTCTCCGTGATCGCGGCCAGCCCGGCCTCCACCGTCGAGTCGAGCCGGGCGCCCGGATGGAAGATCAGACCGTCCACGCCGAGGAGTTCCGCCCGTCCGATCTCGTCCCAGAACGCCCGCCTCGACCGCGCGAGGCTCGCCTTCTTCGGGCTGGCGAGGTTGATGAGGTAGCCATGGTGGACCGCGGTCGCGCGCACGCCCTGGTCCCGCACGGCCGCGCGGAACGCCGCGGCCGCTTCGGGCGCGAGGGGCGGGCCCGCCCACATCTGCGGGCTCTTCGAGAAGATCTGGAGCGCTTCGCCCCCGATCGATTGGAGCGTCGTGACCGCCTCGACCAGGCCCTCCGCGATGCCGATGTGCGCCCCGAGGATCATCCCCGGGGCCAAGGAATGCACCGTTTAGCCTCGCCGGCTCGATACGCATACGTGTGGATTGGGCCGGACCCGGACGCGCGCTCACGCCCAAACATTTAAGCGGGCGAACTCGCGACCACACTGCAGTGTTCGGGCGACGCCGCGCGGCGGGCGGCCCGGCGTCGCCACCGGAAGCTCCTGGGGGCACGCCGTCGACCGCTCAGGAACCGAGGGACCTCCCCCCGACGGATTCCGCCGGCGGGTCGGACGCAAAGGTGGCGCCCTCGGAGAATTCCGGGGACGGCGAGCCTTCGGCGCCGGACGCCTCGACCCACTCCGACTGGAACGATCCCGCGCGCGTGCTTCGCGAGCTCGATCGGATGGATGCGGATCTCAAGCCCCGCCGGAACGCCCGCGATCCACCGCCGGCGCCGGCCTCGACGACGACGAGCTCGGCCGCGTCCGCCGCGCCGTACTCCGAGGACCCCGTGCCGGTCGATGCGGAGTTCAGCCCCTACCTCGAGGAGCGGCTCGGTCTCGCCAGCGCCTCGCTCGTCCACCTCGGCGCGGGCCTTCGGGCGATCGACGGCCAGTGGCGGGACCTGCAGGTCGCGGCCGACCGTCTCGGCCAGGAGATGGAGGAGGCGGCGCAGGAGATCGAGTACCTGCGCGCGCGGGCCGAAGGCGCGCCCGCGAGCGTCGGAACGCGCGGGCCCTTGATCTCCGCGTCGGAGACGCTCGCCGCGCGGGCCGCGTCGCGGGAGACCCCCGTCGATGCACCGTACAGCCAGTTCACGGCCGATCGCTACCGGACCACCATCGGCTCCGTCAAGGTGCGCCGTCGCGCCATCGCCGCGTGGACGATCGGTCTCGCGGTGGTGATCAGCGGCGCCCTCCTGACCTTCACGGTGCTCGCCCGCGAGGCGACGCCGCCGCTCTGGCTCGCCCTCCTGCCCGTGGTCTGGCTGATTCCGGTGCCGTTCTTCCTCGTCTCGTTCCGGGCGACCCAGCGGATCGTGGCGCAGAACAGCCTCGACCTCGCCGGGGGGACATGAGGTTCCCCTCGGTGCTCTTCCAGATCACGGCGATCGGGAAGAACCCGCACGCGCTGGCAGACAGTGCCCGCTCGGTCCTGTACTGGTTGCGGCGCACGCCGAACCTGGCCTTTCGGGGCCAGGTCTGGCTCGTGATCGAGCCGGCCGGCTACGCGACGCACCCGGCGCTCTACGACCAGCTCAAGGCCGAGGGGTGCCGCCTCATGATCGTGCCGGCGGAGTACGCGACGCCGCTCGGGGCGCGGGGCAAGGCGCGGGCGCTCCAGTACGCGGTCGAGCAGCGCCAGGCGCTCGGGATCTCGGACGACGGCACCTGGGTGTACCACCAGGACGAAGAGACCTGCGTCGGCGAGGACACCGTGCTCGGGATCTCCGAGTTCCTCGACGACGGACGCTTCCAGGTCGGCGTGGGGATCATCCTCTATCCGATCGACTGGGCGGGCTCGCCGAGTCACATCCAGGAGCTCACGCGCTCGTACGACGACTACCGCGTGCTCGACTCGATGACGATGCCGGGCAACCCGACCTCGGGCGTCCACGGCTCGCACATCCTCGTCCGTTCGGATATCGAGGACGACGTCGGCTGGGATTCCATCGGTTACGAGCCGGCGGAGGACCTCACGTTCGAGATCCGGGTCCGCCGCAAGTACGGCTCCGTCTTCGGGGTCCTCAAGGGATTCGCGTACGAGAAGGGCGCGTTCTCGCTCGGCGACCAGCTGCGGCAGCGGCGCCGCTGGATGCACGGTGTGCTGCACGCCCTGCGGCACACGAGCGCGCTCCCGCCGAAGCGCAAGCTCACGCTCCTGTACTCGGCGATGTCCTGGTTCTCCGCCCTTCCCTCGGTCCTGGTCCTCCTCGCCGGCCTCGAACTCCGCTACGGTCCGCTCCTGCTGGTGACCGGCGCGTTCACGGGGTTCATCTGGATCTCGATGATCACAGGCTACGTCGAAGGGTACCGGATGCACCGGGAGTACCTCCCGATCCGGATCTCGATCCCCCGGTTCGTGCTGTACGGGATCGTCGGCGCCTCCGTCGACGTGCTCGCCCCGTGGTACGCGCTCGTCTCGACGCCGTCGCTGAGGGACTTCATCCCGAAGGAGCGGCCGGCGAGCGAGAGCTCCCCGGCGCCGATCCCTACGGCGGCCCCGGGCTAGGCCGGCCCGCCCGCGCGGGGATTATCCGCGGGCGACGGCTCCGCCGGACATGGGTCGCGGCACGACCTACGTCGGGTTTCTGCGCGCCGTCAACGTGGCCGGACGGACGGTCGCGATGACGGACCTCCGCCGGACCGTCGCCGACGCGGGGTTCTCCGAGGTCCGGACCTTGCTGAATTCCGGCAACCTCGTGTTCGAGTCCGAGGAGGGGGACGCCGGTCGCGTCGAGCGGCGCCTCGAGGCCGCCTGCGGGCCCGCCCTGGGCCTCGCGCTCGAGTTCCTGGTGCGCGACCGGACCGCGCTCGCGGCGGTCCGCGCCGCGAACCCGTTCGCGGCGTTCGCCCGCGCGGACCCCTCCCACCTCCTCCTCGTGTTCCTGAAGGACGCTCCGGCCCGCGGCGTCGTGGACAGGTTCGTCGCCGGGCTTCCGGGGCCGGAAGAGGCCCGGGTCGTCGGGACGACGGCCTACGTCACCTACCCCGAGGGGATCGGGCGCTCGCCGCTCACCCTGCCGCGGATCGAGAAGGCGCTGGGAACCCGCGGGACGGGTCGCAACTGGAACACGGTCGGCCGCCTCGCCGAGCTCGCCGCCGGGCCCGCACGCTCGCGAGAAGGAGGCTGACAGCTTTCCGCGTTTCCCGTAGGCTCGCGCACTTCAGTACCGCGCGGAACGCCAGCGGGCTTAACTGCCGGGTTCGGAATGGGACCGGGTGTTTCCCCGCCGCTTTGGCCGTCAGCCAGCGTCTCCGACAGGGGCGCGCTATTTAACCTTGCTTCGGCGGACCGCGCACGTCGGACGTCCGGCGCGGGGCCAAAGGTTCATGTCGCCACGCGGGCCGTAGAACGCCGTCGGGGTGGGGGGACAATCGTGGAATCGGGGGATCCTCCGAACGTCCCCGAGTACCGTCTCGACCTCGACGTCGACTTCGCCGGTCTTCGATGGACCGGTCGGGTGGAGTTCGACCTCCCCGACGGGGCGGCGCCGTTCGCGCTCGACGTGGACGGCCTCGAGATCCTGGAGGTGACCTCGGCCGGGCGGCCGATCGAGACCCGCCTCGTGCCCGCCGCGCAGCGGTTGGAGCTGCCCGCGCTCGGCCCCGGTCCGGTCGCGGTCCGGTTCCGCGGCACGGTGCAGGAGGCCGGCCTGATCGGGCTGTACCGATCGCGCCAGGGGGGGAGCTACGTGCTCACCACGCAGTGCGAACCGATCGGCGCCCGGCGGATCTTCCCGTGCCTCGATCGACCGGATCGCAAGAGCCGGATCCTCCTGCGCGTGCGGACCGACCCCGAGCTCACGGTCCTCTCGAACACGATGGAGCGCGCGACGCGGCACGACGGAGCGCAGCGCGAGTGGACGTTCTACCCGACCCCGTCGATGTCCGTCTACCTGTTCTACCTCGGGATCGGACGGTTCGACGTGCTCGAGGAGACCCAGGGCTCGGTCCGCTTCCGCGTCTTCACCCCGCCGGGTGAGGCCCCGATGGGCCACTACGGTCTCGCGACGACCCCGCGGGTCCTCGCGGAGTACGAGGGCTACTACGGGATCCCGTACCCGCTCCCCAAGCTCGACCTGGTTTGCATCGCGGAGACGAGCTTCGGCGCGATGGAGAACTGGGGCGCGATCACGTTCCGGGACACGCGGCTGCTCGTCGACGCCTCGACGCGCTCGCTCGCGCGCCGGGACGTCCTCGAGACGATCGCCCACGAGGTGGCCCACATGTGGTTCGGCAATCTCGTGACCATGCGGGGCTGGACCGACATCTGGCTCAACGAGAGCCTGGCGTCGTTCCTGGAGACGAAGATCTCGGGGCGCGTCGAGCCCGGCACCGACGTCGCGTCGGACTTCTTCCTGCGCGTGGCCGGCACCGCGGCCGCGATCGAGGGCGACTCGCTGCGGGCGACCCATCCCGTCCGGACGCCCGTCCGCTCGCCGGAGGAGATCGCCCAGATCTTCGACGAGATCAGCTACGGGAAGGGCTCGACGCTCATCGCGATGCTCGAGTCGTACCTCGGCGAGGAGGTGTTCCGGAAGGGGGTCGCGCAGTACCTCGCGCGGTTCCGTTACGCGAACGCGGAGACCGCCGACCTGTGGGCCGCGCTGAGCGAGGTGAGCCGCGAGCCGATCGCGCCGCTCATGGACCCCTGGCTCGACCGGCCCGGGCTCCCGCTCATCGAGGCCCACCTCGGGTCCGGCGGCCTCGAGCTCGCCCAGCGTCGATTCGCGTACCTCGGCACCCTCGACGCCCCGCCCTGGCCGATCCCGATGGTCGCCGATCTCGACGGCCGCCGGGAGCGGCTCCGCTTCGAGGACCGCACGATGACGCTGCCGCTGCCGTCCGAGGCGACGGTCCACCTCAACCCGGGCGCGGCCGGGTTCTACCGCGTCCTCTACGATCCGGTGCTCACCGAACGGCTGCTGGGCGCGCTCCCCACGCGGCCCGCCGCCGACCGGTGGACGTTCCTCGCGGACCTGGGCGCGTTCGTCCTGACCGGTCAGGTCCCCTGGTCGACCTACGCCCGCGCCGTGCGGACCCTCGGGATCGCCCCGGACCGCCTGGTGGTGGACGTGCTGGTCGGAACGCTCGGACCGTACTCGCTCTTCTTCCCCGACGCCGCCCCCGTGCAGGACCTCGCGAAGTGGTTCTTCTCGACCCAGTTCGCCCGCCTCGGGCCGGCGCGACGCCCCGGCGAGCCGGACACCGAGGGGATCCTGCGCGAACGGGTCTCCTTCGGCCGGATGCGGGTCGACCTCGGCTTCGCGCGCGAGCTCTCGGAGCTGTTCGTCGACTGGGCGCACGTCGACCCGGACCTGAAGCCCGCCGTGGCGGCCGCGCGCGCTCGGGTCGAGGGCCCGGTCGGGTATCGGGAGCTCCGGCGGGCGCTGGACGGGCCGCTGCCCGAGGACGAGCGCGAGTCCGTGGAGCAGGCCCTGGTCTGGACGACCGACCCGGCGCTGGTGCGCGAGGCGCTCGACCGCCTCGCCTCGGGCGAGGTCAACCGGGGCATCCTCCATCTCGTGCTGCGGAACGCCGCGGCGAACCCGGTCGGTCGGCCGATCCTCTGGGCCTGGATGCGGGAGCGGCTGCCGCGGGTCGACGAGCTCCTGCGGGGCTCGGGCCTCCTGACCCAGGTGATGGAGATCACGCTCCCGATCCTGGGGCTCGGGCGCGGGGAGGAGGTGCGCGCGTTCTTCCGGGACCACACGTTCCCCGAAGGGGCCCGGGGGATCGCGAAGGGGCTCGAGCGCCTCGAGATCCTGGAGCGGGCCGCACCGCGGTTCCGCGATCTCCGGGCCTAGCGGGCCGGCGCGGCCGCGGGCTCGGTGGACCAGATGTACCACGTGCCGCGGGCCTGGCTGAAGCGCCGGCCGTCGGAGCCCGTGAGGTTTCCCTCGGCGAACGCGATGTGGCGGCCCCGGCGTAGGACCTCGCCGCGCGCCGTGAGCGTCTCGCCCTCGCGCGCCGCGCGCAGGAACTCGACGTAGAGCGACGTGGTCGCGGTGGTCTCCCCGGCGTTCAGGAGGGAGACGACCGCCGCCCCCATCGCCGTGTCCAGGATCGTCGCGTAGACGCCGCCGTGCACGACCCCGTTGATGTTGAGATGGCGCGGCTCGACCCGACCGGTGACGGTGACCACGCCGCGGCGGCTCCGCCCCGCATCGATCCCGAAGCCGACCTCGTGGTGGAACCCGCGGCGGGCCGCCACGAACAGGTCCGGCGTCGGCGCCACGGGCCGGGGGTCGGGCGGAGCGGCGCGCCGGGGCACGCGGCGCGCAGCCGGACGGCGCGGATAAGTACTGCGCGGCGCCGTCCCCGCCCGCCGTGAGCTCGCGCGCGCCCGGGCGCTCCGTCACCGTCGAGGCGCCGCCCAACATCGCGCTGGTGAAGTACTGGGGCGTGCGGGACCCGGCCCTCGCGCTCCCGTACAACTCGTCGCTCTCCGTGACGCTGGATCGGCTGCGGTCGCGCACGACCGTCCGATTCGATCCGGCCCTCACCGAGGACCGGGTCGTGCTCAACGGGGAGGCCGCGCGCGGCGGCCCGCGCGACGGCGTGGTGCGCTTCCTCGATCGGGTGCGCGGCCTCGCGGGACTCGAAGCGCGGGCCTCGGTCGTCTCCGCGAACAACTTTCCGACCGCGAGCGGCCTCGCGTCGAGCGCGAGCGGGTTCGCGGCGCTCGCCTCCGCCGCCTCCGGCGCCGCGGGCCTCGCGCTCTCCCCCCGGGGGCTCTCCCAGCTCGCGCGGTTCGGATCCGGCAGCGCCTCACGCTCGATCTTCGGCGGGTTCGTTGAGTGGCGCGCGGGACACCGCCCGGACGGCCGGGACTGCTACGCGCGCCCGCTCGCGGGCCCGCGGCACTGGCCTCCGCTCGTCGATCTGGTGGTCCTCGTTCGCGGCGCGCCCGTCAAGGAGGTACGCTCGCAGGACGCGATGCAGCGCTCGGTCGCGACGAGCCCGTTCTACGCCGAGCGGCAGCGCGCGCTGCCCGGACGCCTCGCGCGGATCCGCACGGCGATCGCGCACCGCGACGCCGACCGCCTGTTCCCCCTGGTGATGGAGGAGTGCGACAGCTTCCGGCAGGTCTGCGAGACGACCGACCCCGAGCTCGACTACCTCACCGACACGTCGCGGACCGTGCTCGACGCGGTCGTCGCGCTCAACCGCGCGCGCGGCCGCCCCGTGGCGGCCTACACCCACGACGCGGGGGCGCACGTCCACGTCTTCACGCTGGACCGGCACCTCGCCGCGGTGCGCCGGTGCGTCGCGGAGATCGACGGGGTCGAGCGGACGATGGTGGTCCGGCCGGGACCCGGGGCGCGCCCGATCCCGCGCGCGCCTACAGGACGTGCCGGTCGACGTCGGCGGGCGGCAGCTCGAGTCCGATCGAGGCGGTCAGCTGGGTGACCTCCTGGATGTAGCGGGCGCGGGCCTCCTCGTTGGTCCAGCGCTTGAGCCCCCACTCGATCGCGCGGCGGCTGGTCTCGGAGTTCGAGTGGCCGAACATGTCGAGGGCGCGGGGGTACCACTTGCGCACGGCCGCCTGCGCCTCCTCCTTGGAACCGGAGTACTTCGGACCGTCCTGGACCATCCGGCGGAGCACGCTCGCGCCGAAGTTGAGATGCAGCTGCTCCTCGCTCAGCATGAGGGGCATCGCGCGCGCGAGCGGCCCGTACGAGCACTCCTGGAACGCGCGCAGCTGGTAGACGCCGACCCGGTCGACGAAGCAGGTGAACGCGCCGACATCCGACCAGGCGTCGAACTTCATGTTGAACGCGTCGAGCTTGTGCTCGCCCTCGCGCTTCGCGAGCAGCTCGTCGATGTACTGCTGGCCCGACTCCCCGAAGTCCCGGAGGATGCGGCACGCCTGGAGGCCGTGACGCGCCTCGTCGGCGACGATGCGCGCTTCGATCCACCGGTCCTCGAGCGTCGGGGCGTTGTCGAGCCAGGGCCGGTGCTGCTGGATGGAGGCGAACTCCGTGTCCGCCTGCACGACCATGAGCTTCACGATGAGCTTCGCCATGTCCCCGGGGAGCTCCTCCGCGGACTCGAACTTGCGGACGCCCGCGGACTCCCCCCAGAGGATCTCGCGCACGGGCACGACCGTGCCGCCGTCCTTCAGGCTGCCGGCGCCGGCGCGGGCCGGGGGCGGGTTCGGCGGAGGCGGGGCGGCGCCGCTCATGCTCGCTCCGTGAGAGGCGTCAACGCCCCTTAAAGTTCGGCTTCCGCTTCTCCGAGAAGGCGGTGAGCCCTTCCTTCGCGTCCTCGGTCACGAACAGGCGGTTCTGCAGCTCGCGCTCGAGCGCGAGGCCCGCCGTGAGCGGCATCTCGACGCCCTCGACCACCGAGCGCTTGATCAGGCTCACCGCGCGCACCGGGCCGTGCGCGAGCGCGCTCGCGTAGGCCTGGACGTCGTGCGCGAACGTCTCCTTCGGGTAGACGTAGTTGACGAGGCCGATCGCGAGCGCCTCGTCGGGGGAGAGCCGCCGGCCGGTGATCATGAGGTCGAGCGCCCGGGCGGGGCCCACGAGCCGCGGGAGGCGCTGGGTCCCGCCCGTGCCGGGCAGCACCCCGAGCGTGACCTCGGGGAGCCCGATCGTGCCGGAGTCCTTCGCCATCAGGCGGAGGTCGCAGGCGAGCGCGATCTCGAGACCGCCACCCACGGTGTGGCCGTTGAGCGCGGCGATCACGACCTTCGGCGTCTTCGCGAACTTGTCGAGCGTCTCCTGGCAGAAGAGGCAGAACATCGCCTTGTAGTCGGGCGTGCTCTTCCGCAGCATCTCGATGTCCGCGCCCGCGCTGAAGAAGCCGGGCACGGTGCTCGCGAGCACGATCACCCGGACCTCGTCGTTGAACCGGAACTCGTCGATCGCGGCGTTGACCTCGCGCATCATGTCGAGGTCGTAGGTGTTCGCCTTCGGCTTGCCGATCTCGAGGTAGCCGACGTGGTCGTCGGTCCGCGTCCGGATGTACTGACCCTGCATGGAGCCCCGGCGGCGCCCGGCGGGGCGCGCGCGCCGGTCGCCATTCCCTCGGGCGGATAAGCGCGACGCCCCGCGCGACGTCAGCGCGGCGCGCCGGCCGACCGGCGCCGCTCGTCGACCGACCCGTCGGGGTGCCCGACGAGCACGCGATCGGCCAGCCCGACGAACAGCCCGGTCGCGACCACGCCGGTCGGGGCGGACAGCGCGGCGGCCACTGCGGCCGGGTCGTCGATGGGTCGGGCCGGCCGGAGGTCAAGGATCTCGTTGCCGTTGTCGGTCACGTACGGCGCGCCGTCCGCGGTGAGGCGCCGGGCCACCCGGTACCCGTCCGTCTCGAAGCGGTGGGCCAGGACCCCGCGCGCGAACGGCACGACCTCGACCGGCACCGGCATGCGCGAGCCCAGCCGGTCCACGATCTTGGTCGGGTCCACCACGATCACCCGTTCCCGCGAGAGGCCCGCGAGCAGCTTCTCCCGCAGCAACGCACCCCCCGCGCCCTTGGTGAGGTCGAGCGACGGGGCGACCTCGTCCGCCCCGTCGATCATCAGGTCGAAGCGATCGTCGTCGCGGAGCGGGCGCACCGCGATCCCCCGCGACCGGGCGAGCTCCTCTGTGGCGCGCGAGCTCGCGACGCAGTCGAGCACCCCGCCGGGAAATCGGACCGCCAAGGCGCGGAGCGCATGGTCCGCCGTCGAGCCCGTGCCCAGCGCGAGGTGCATGCCGGGTCGGACCAGCGTTACCGCGCGTTGACCGGCCGCTTCCTTGGCGCGCTCGAGATCGGCGGCCACGCCCCGGGGGAGGGGTCCGGGCTCTTCAACCCGGCGGGCGAGTGCGACACGCCTAAGGCCCGACACCGCTCCCCCGGCACCGATGCCGGCCCGGACCTCCGCGTCCCGCGCGGTCGTCGTCTCGCTGGGAGGCTCGGTGCTCCTGACCGGGGACGACGACCGGGCCTACCTCGAGCGGCTGGCCGAACTCCTGCACCGGATCGGCGCCGAACTCCCTCTCGTGGTGACCACGGGAGGGGGGCGCACCGCCCGCGAGTACATCCGGCTCGGCCGGGAGCTCGGGCTGACCGAGGTCGAACTCGACGAGCTCGGGATCGATGTCACCCGGCTGCACGCGCGCCTCCTGGCGGCGCGACTGGGCCCCCCGACGCCGGCGCACCCTCCCGTCACGATCGCTCAGGCCGTCCACGAGCTCCCCGGAGGGTCGCCGGTCGTGCTGGGGGGCACCGAGCCCGGCCACACGACCGACGGCGTGGCCGCGCTCCTCGCGGTCCGCCTGCGCGCGGCGCGCCTGGTCAACGCCACCGACGTCGACGGGATCTACGACCGGGACCCGCGGGCCGACCCCCGGGCTCGACGCGTGCCCCGCCTGCGCTGGCCGGAGTTCCGGGAGGCCGTGCACGCCGCCGCGTCCGGCGAAGCGGGGCAGAACTTCCTCTTCGACCGGCTCGGCGCCGACACGCTCGCCCGGGCGGGCATCCCGCTCCTCGTCGTCGCGGGGCGGGACCTCGAGAACCTGGAGGCCGCGATCCGCGGGCGCCCGTTCGCCGGGAGCCGGGTCGAGTAGGCCCGGCTCGCAACTGATTTAGCCGAAGCCCTCTCGGGAGAGCCGTGCCCCGCATCGTCTTCGTCGGCCCGCCGGGGTCGGGCAAGGGGACCCAGGCCGCGATCCTCGCGAAGGCGCGGGGCCTCGCGCACCTTTCGACCGGGGACATGCTGCGCGCGGCCGTGGCCGCCGGCACGGCCCTCGGACAGCAAGCCCGCTCGTACATGGAGGCCGGGCGGCTGGTGCCCGACGACCTCGTGCTGCAGATCCTGTCCGAGCGGATCAGCGCCGCCGACGCCCAGCGCGGGTTCGTGCTCGACGGCTACCCTCGCAACCTCGCCCAGGCCGAGGCACTGGCCCGGATCACCCCGCTGGACGCGGTGGTCGCGTTCGACCTTCCGTTCCCCGAGCTCGAGGCGCGCCTCGCCGGGCGCCGGGTGTGCCCGGTGTGCCACACGGTCTACAACATCGTCACGAACCCGCCGGCGACGCCCGGGGTGTGCGACCGGGAGGGGGCGACCCTCGTCCAGCGGCCGGATGATCAGCCCGCGGCCATCCGGACCCGCCTGGCCGTGTACGCCGAGGAGACCGCCCCGCTGACCCGATACTACGCGGGCCGCAAGCTCCTCCGGACGCTCGATGCTCGCGGCGAACCGCAGGACGTCGCCGGGCGGCTCCTTCGGCTGCTGGCGTAGAACCGCCGGGCCTCAGCCCGCGCCGTTCGCGTCCCCCGGCACTCGGAGCGGGGCACCGGAGACCCAGTGGCCGTCGTCGAGCCGCAGCTCTACGCCTTCGAGGTAGTCGAGGGCCGGTCCCCAGTCCGCGGCGACGTCGAGGAGCGCCCCGACGGCCCCGGCCTCGATGATGCTGCCGTGGCTGACCATGAGCATCGAGGCCCCGTCGGGCACGCGCTCGAGCTGTTCCCTCCATAGCCGCGCCTGCTCCGACGCGTACCGACGGAACTCCGTGCTCCGCTGGGCCAGCCGGGCGTACCCCTCGAAGTCGAGCCCGCGCAGTCGTTCGACGAGGTCGATCCCCAGGTCGTCCGGGAGCTCGCCCAGGAGCGAGAGCGTCGCGTCGACCGGAAACCCGAGCGCCTCCGCGGTCTCCATGGCCCGCGGCCGCGGAGAGGTCACGACCCGCGCGAAGCGGGGGAGACCGGGAGCGACCTGGCGCGCCCGGGCCAGGCCGGCGGCGTTCAGGTGCACGCCGTTCGGGTCCCGCTGGCTGTGCCGCCGATGCTGCAGCGTTCGCATCCGCGCTCTCGGCCGCCCATGCCGACGGCAAGTTTATAGTGCGCCGCCCGCTCCTCAGCGCGTCCCGGCTTAGCTCAGTGGTAGAGCGGGGGACTGTAGGCGAGTCCGCCGGACCTCCGGCGGCCCCCGTGGAGATCCTCAGGTCGCCTGTTCGAGTCAGGCAGCCGGGACCTGAGGTCCGTCGGTCCCGGGCCGAGGAGTCAAGTAGGCCCGCGTCCCGTGACGGGAAGTCCCGCCATGCCCGGCACGTTCTCGGACTCCTGGAAGCTGACGAAGACCTCCTTCCGGTTGATCCGCGAGGACCGCGCGCTCCTCGTCTTCCCGCTCGTCGCCGGTATCGCGACGATCGCGGTGATCGTGCTGCTCATCGCGGCCGAGTACTGGTTCGTCGCACCGGTGATCGTGGGCGGCGGTTCCCTGACCACCCCGTACGAGGTCCTGGCGCTCGTCCTGTTCCTCGTGGCCTACCTGGCGTCCACCATGATCTCGGTGTACTGCACGGCGGCCCTGATCGGCGCGGCGACGCTGAAGCTGAGCGGACAACAGCCGACGGCGGCCGACGGCTGGCGCGTGGCCCGGGCCCGTCTCGGCCGGCTCATCGGTTGGGCCCTGATCACCGCCACGGTCGGCCTCGTCATCCAGGCGATCTCGCGGCGGGTCGGCGGCATCGCGGGGGCGGTCATCGGCGCCGCGGGTGCCTTCTCCTGGGGCGTGATCACGTACTTCGCGATCCCGGTCCTCCTCTACGAGAACCAGGGGGCGTGGGCGTCCCTCAAGCGCTCCGCCCACCTGTTCGTCTCGACGTTCGGACGGACGCTCTTCTCGAACCTCGCGCTCGGGCTGCTGATCGGCCTCGGGGTCTTCGCGGCGTTCCTCCTCGGAGTGGCGGGCCTCGTGGTCCTCGCCGGCGGATCGATCGCCCTGGGGCTCACGCTCCTCGGGATCGCGATCGCGGTCGGGGTGATCGTCGCGCTGATCGGATCGGCCGCCGAGGGGATCCTCCGCGCCGCCCTCTTCCGCTACGCGACGACGGGCAAGATCGATCCGGACCTGATGCCGGCCGCGTACGCGGCCGCGCTCCCCTCGGCGCCGGCGCCCCCCCTCGGATGACCGGCGTCGGACGAGGGGTCAGGCTCTTGCGGCCCGGCGGCTCCCGCTTCCGCGCGGCATGACGATCCGGGGCATCTCCGTCGCCGTCGCGGTCACCGACCGGCGGAAGGCCGCCCAGTGGTACCGCCGGGTCCTGGGCTGGAAGATCCTGGACGACGACCCGGAGCACTGGACGACCGTGGGGGACGCCTCGGGCCGGTTCCGGGTGCACCTCTGCGAGCTCGGCGACCGCCCCGGGAAGAAGCCCGCCCGCTCGGAGGTCGGGAACACCGGCATCCTCCTCTCGACCACGAAGCCGTTCCTGCGCGAGTGCGCCCGGCTCCAGCGCCGGGGCGTGAAGTTCTCGTTCGGCCCGAAGGAGCTGCCGTGGGGCTGGGTGGCCCGCTTCCTGGACCCGGACGGCAACGAGTACTGGTTCCAGCCGGCCGAGTGAAGGCGCGCGCCGCGGGGATGCGGTTGTCGGGATTCGAACCCGAGTAGGTAGCTTGGGAAGCTACCGTCCTAACCACTAGACCACAACCGCGCGCCCGTCTCCCACCGCGCGGGACTCTTACGGTTTCGCCCGGGTCAGAGCAGGAGCGCGACCGACTCGCTCGGGACCGTCGGCGCCCCCGCGAGCAGGTCCGAGTTGGTGAGCAGACCTTCGGGCCCGTGGCTCGCGAAGCCCCCCCGGGTGAGGATCTTGCGGGCGCGGTCCGGGTCCGAGGTCGAGAGCGCGACCACGGGCTGGTTCCCGTCGCGCGCCACCAGGATCGCGGCGCTCTGGAGGTTCACCTTCGCGCGGGCGAGCACCTCGAGCACCCGGAGGAAGCTCCCGGCCCGGTCCTCGAGCCGGACCGCGAGCAGCTCGCGGACCTCGGTCGTGAACCCGGCCCCATTGAGGAGCTCCACCGCCCGATCGGGCTCGCTGACGATGAGCCGGACCCGTCCCTTCGCCGGCGTCGAATCGACGCTGACCGCGGCGAGGTTGATCCGGGCCTCCGCGAGGATGCGGGCCACGCCGGCGAGCGTCCCGGGACGGTTCGGCAGCGTGAGCGAGATCTCCCGCAGGGTCACGGGGTCCGGCAGACGGCCTCCGCGTAAAGGTTCGACGCCGGGAGCGGTCGGAGTCGCTGCCTTCGACGCACGTATTTATACTCGGAACCGGCCTAATTCTCGATGCCCGGCGCAACTCCAGCGCCGTCGGATCTGTCGGATGGGGGCAAGGGAGAGGGCGCACGCTCGACGGTCGTTCCGTCGGGCCCACCGGCTCCGGGCCGAACGGCGGGGCGTCGTGGCGGTCATCGGGACTCTGCTGGCCCTGCTGGTCTTCTTCGCGCTGTTCGGGATCTTCCTCACGCAGTACGTGCCGCTGTGGATGACCGACAACGAGGCGGAGTTCACCGCCCAGGCGGCCGCCTCCTTCGCCCAGCTCAAGTCGGCCATCGACACCCAGTACGTCCTCGGCGGGCCCCAGTCGTACGGGACCCCGGTCGTGATCAGCTCGAACGGGATCCCGCTGCTGGCGCAGCCGACCGAAGGCTCGCTGCAGTTCATCCCCCAGAGCTGCCCGGCGCCGACCGTCGCCTCCGGTGACACGTACTACACCTATCCGAACGGTTTCTACACCTCCGGCGCGACGGGCGAGTCCAAGACGAACCTGGGCCAACCGGTGAACGCGGCCGCCTGCACGTTCGCGAACGTGACCGAGACCACCGGGCCCGGCGGATCCGGCCCGTACTACCAGGCGATTCAGACCGGCGTGATCCAGTTCGTGCTCCCGAACCGGTACTACTCCGCCCAGACGCTCTACCTCGAGGACGACGCGGTCATCCAGAGCCAGGGCGGCGGCCTCTCGGTCATGTCGATCCCGCCGCCGCTCAACATCACCCGCGTAGGGGCCAACACCACCGTCTGGTCGAGCCTCGTCCAGCTCTGGGGCAACGCGTCGAGCGTGGTCGGGACCGGGACGGAGCAAGTATACACGCACCTCCGCTACACCCAGCTCGTCACGTCCAACGGGGCGCTCAACTCGGCGACGGACACCTACACGCCGTTCACGTTCCAGTACGAGATCGGGACGCAGTACCCGTGCGCCTGGGGCTCGTTCTTCAACAATCTCGTCTACAATACCAGCGGGCTCCCGAGCGCCGACTTCTCGCTGAGCACGGGCCCGACCTACGCCTCGACGCCCGTCACGACCTACTTCACGACGCAGGGGACCTCGTGCACGAGCACCGACGGGGCGACCCAGGTGCTGACCATCACGATCGACGATGTGAACTTCGCCGCCTACTACCTGGCGGGCGTCCAGGTCGGGATCGGCGTGGGGTCGACGTAGGAGGACGATGTCGAGCGGATCGGTACGCGTGCGCATCCCCCGCGCCGGGGCCCCCACCGGCGACGCCGCCCCGCTCGAGGGGGCCGCGCGGCCGCTCGAGACCCCGACCGACGTGCCGGGCACGTTCATCACCGCGATGCCGCCGCTCCCCGAGCCCTCGATGAAGGAGCTCGAGATCAACGCGGTGAACGCGCCGTACTCCTACTCGCGCGTGAGCTACAACGACCGGACGAAGGAGTACCTCTACGAGGTCATCGAGCCGCAGCTGACGCCCCGCGAGAAGGACCTCGTCGAGCACGTCAAGGCGACGCTCTCGATGATCCTGGGCAGCGAGGTCAACACGCTGAACCAGGCCGACAAGCGGACGTTCCTGCGGAACGAGACGGAAGCGTACTTCCGGACCCGCGGCATCACGCTCTCGCCGATCTCGACCGAGCGGATCATCTACTATGTGCTCCGCGATTTCGTCGGCTACGGCCCCGTCGACGCGCTGATCCGCGACCCGCAGGTCGAGGACATCTCCTGCGACGGCGTCGACGTGCCGCTGTTCATCTTCCACGGCAAGTACGAGTCGGTGAAGACCAACGTCGTCTTCGCGGACGAGGAAGCGACCAACTCGTTCATCGTCATGCTCGGGCAGCGCTGCGGGAAGTCCGTCAGCGTCTCGGCCCCGATCTTGGACGGCACGACCCCTGAGGGCCACCGCGTGCAGGCGACCTACGCGCGCGAGGTGACGACCCGCGGCGCCAGCTTCACGATCCGGCGCTTCAAGGAGCGGCCGTTCACGCCCGTCGACCTGGTCGCGATGGGGAGCGCGAGCGAGGAGATGGTCGCGTACTTCTGGCTCGCGGCCGAGCAGGGCGAGTCGGTCATCATCTGCGGCGGGCCCGCCGCGGGCAAGACCAGCACGCTCAACGCGATCGCGCTGTTCATCCCGCCGACCTCGAAGATCGTCTCGATCGAGGACACCCGCGAGGTGAACCTCCCGCACGAGAACTGGATCCCCGGGGCCACGCGGAGCGGGGCCGGCGACCGGGGCGCGGACGGGAAGGCGGCGGGGGAGGTCGACATGTTCGACCTCGTGCGCGCCGCGCTGCGGCAGCGGCCGAACTACATCATCGTGGGCGAGGTCCGCGGCAAGGAGACCTACACGATGTTCCAGGCGATGGCGACGGGCCACACGACCTACTCGACCATGCACGCGGACAGCGTGAAGTCGATGGTCAACCGGCTCGAGAACCCGCCGATCAACACCCCGCGCATCCTCCTGAGCGCGCTCAACAACGTCATCATCCAGATCCAGACGCGCACCGACAAGGGCGTCGTGCGGCGCCTGAAGCAGGTGCTCGAGATCGTCGGGTTCGAGCCCGAGACGAACGAGCTGATCACGAACACCGTCTACGAGTGGGACCCCGCGACCGACAAGTTCGTCTTCAAGGGGCACTCGTTCCTCTTTGACAAGATCATGGATCTCAAGAACTTCACGACCGACGAAATGGACGCGGAGTTCCAGCGGCGTACCCAGGTGATCCGCTCGCTGGTCGAGCGCGACATCACCGACTACCGTCAGCTCTGGCGAACGATCGCCGAGTACTACAAGGACCCGATGGAGGTCATGAAGCGCCTCCAGTCGGCCCCGGCCGCGAGCGAACCCGGTGCGGGCCCGGCCCCGCCCCCGGACCCCCCGGGCGCGGACGCACCGGCTACCGGAGGCTAGCGACGATGCCGGCGAGCGTGAACGCGGACGTGGGCAGCGCCGTCGCGACGGCGACCCCGGTCCGGACCGTTCGCCTGAAGCGCGGCCAGCAGCCGACCCACTCGTCGCTCACCGGGTTCCAACGCTGGTGCTGGAAGACGTTCCAGAAGCGG
>JASIBA010000031.1 GCA_030041735.1 Thermoplasmata archaeon
CCGATCACGCCGGGCTTCAGGCGGGCCTGCGAGAACCCCTTGTCGATCCAGAGGTGCACGGCCTCGCCGCAGTACTTGATCGTCCCGGCCTTGAACCGCTCGGTGCGGTGCCGCTCGCCGGTGAGCTTGCCCGAGAGGATCACCTGGCAGCCCCGCGCCCCGGCCTCCATGATCCGGCGCACGGTCGAGTGGCCGGCCCGGCGGAAGTGCCAGCCGCGCTCCAGCGTCGAGGCGAGCTTCTCGCTCATCAGCTGGGCGTTCAGGCTGGGCTGGCGCTCCTCCTGGACCTCGATCTGCGGGTTGTCGAGCTGGAAGCGGTGCTGGATGTCCTCGGTCAGGTTCTTGATGAGCTCCCCGCGGTGCCCGATGAGGATGCCCGGGCGCTCGCAGATGAGCGTGACCCGGGTGCCCATCGGCGTGCGGGTGATCTCGAGTCCGCCGAAGCCGGCGCGCGCGCTCTCCTGGACCAGGTAGTCCTTGAGGAGGACCCGCCGCGTCGCCTCCTGGATCACCTTGCGCTCCGCGCTCACGCCGCCTCCTTCGCCTCGGCGAGCACGATCTCGACGCTCGTCGTCTGTTCGTTCCAGCGGGTCGCGCGGCCCTGGGCCCGCGGCATCGAGGCCTGGCGGATCCGACCCCGGCTGCTCGCCGCGACCTTCACGTAGAGCCGGTCGGTGTCGAGGCTGTCGTACTCCGCGTTCTCCTCCGCGTTGCGGAGGATCTGGAGGAGGTTCTTCGCGACCTTCACGGGGAACCGGCCCGGGCCGGTCCCGCGGTGGTGGGCGGTCTCCTGGTTGTAGCGACGGAACGGGACCGCCCGCTCCATCGCGACCGTCTCCTCGAGGATCTGGCGGGCCGCGTCGAGCGGGAGCCCGCGGATCGCGTTGAGGACCTCGTAGGTCTTCTTCGGCGACATCGGGATCTCGACGCCCCGGGCCCGGGCGACCTTGACGCCGGGTTCGGGCCGGTAGGTGTAGCCGCGCATCGTCGTCCGTCCTCCCTCACTTCAACGGCATGAACTTCGACGACCGCGTCGCGCCGACGCCCGGCCCCGAGTGCTTCTCGAAGCGCCGCGTGAGCGCGAACTCGCCGTAGTAGTGGCCGATCATCTCGGGCCGGACCTCGATCTCCTTGAACTCCTTGCCGTTGTGCACCGCGACCTTCCGGCCGACGTGGGCGGGCAGCACCAGCGCGTCGCGGCAGTGCGTCCGGATCGTCCGGTCCGCCGGCGTCGTCCGCATCCGCTCGAAGAAGACCGTGGTCTCCGAGTTGAACCCGCGCCGGATCGAGCGCCGCGCGCGGGCCGGGGCGATCTTCGCGAACTCCTCCAGGCTGAGGGCCTTCAGTTCCTCGAGGGTCTTGCCCCGGAAGGTGAACTCGCGCTTCCGGCGCGCCTCGACCTTCTTGCCCCGCCGCGCCTTCGGCATCGCTACGAGCCTCCCTTCTGCGCCTTGAGCCGGCGCTTGGTGCGCGTCGCGCGCGAGAAGCGGCCCACCTTCGCGCCGGGCCAGGTGCCGCTCTGGACCGTGCTGGGACGACCGACATGCTGGTGCGCGCCGCCCCCGAACGGGTGGTTGACGGGGTTCATCGCGACCCCGCGTACCTTGAACGGCGCGCGGGCGAGCGAGCGCGTCGCGAGGACCTTCTTCCCCGCCTTGATGATCGGCCGCTCGCGCCGGCCCCCGCCGGCGACGGCGCCGACCTGGGCCCGGCAGGTCGCGAGGAACTGCTTGAACGCCCCGCTGGGGAGCTGGACCGTGACCTCGGTGCCCGTGTGGGCGACGACGAGCGCGCTCGCGCCGGCGGCGCGGACGAGCCGCCCGCCGTCGAACGGCTTGACCTCGAGGTTCGACACGAGCGTCCCGTCCGGGATCCGTCCGAGCGGGAGGATCCCGCCGCGGTCGACGCGCCCCTCCTGGAAGGCGACCTTGTCGCCCGTGGCGAGCCCCGCGCTCGCGAGGATGCGCACGGACTCCCCGCCCGGCCCATCCACCTCGGCGACGGGCGCGGTCCGGCCCGGCGACGGGACGATGGCGACGACCGTGCCCTCGCCGACCATCGAGGGCGGCGGGTGGTAGATCGGCCCGGGGTGGCGGTGGCTCGGGGACCGGTAGGTGCCGGTGCCGCTCCCGCGGCGCCGCGAGATGATCCTCTTTCCCATCAGAACACCCCCGCCCGGCTCCCGATGTCCTCCGCCGAGAAGTCCTTCGTGAAGGTCACGGTCGCGATCTTGCCCGCCCGGACGATCTTCGTGTTGACCTTCTGGACGCGGCACTGGTAGAGCCGCTCGATCGCGTGCTTGATCTCCGCGCGCGTCGCGCGCCGGTCGACGGCGAACTCGAGCTTGTTGAGCCGCTCCATCTCGTCCATCGACTTCTCGGTCACGTACGCATGGAGCACGACGCGGTGCTGGAGGTCGCTCACGGCGCCGCCTCCCCGAGGCGGGCGCGCAGCCCCTCGACCGCGGCGAGCGAGAACAGGGTGAGGCGACCGGCCGCGCCCCCCGGCGCGAGGTCCTCGGTCCCGAGGCGGACCACGGGCACCACGTCGACCCCCGCGAGGTTGCGGAACCCGCGCGCCTTCCCCGGCGCGCTGGTCACGAGCAGGAGGCTGCGCGGGGAGCGGCGCACGCGGCCGCGGCGCTTGCCGCGCCCGCTGCGGACGTGCACCCCGTCGCGCGCCCGCGCGACGTCGCTCCAGAGCTTCAAGCGCTCGAGCAGGGCGCGCGCGTCGTCGGACGTCGCGACGCCCTCGACGGGATCCTCGAGAACGACCGGGAGGTGGAGTCCGCTCGGCACCGCGTGGCCCCGGGCCTTCGCGAGCGCGGGATCGCGCGTCGCGCCGAGGGCCGAGGCGAAGGCGAGGGCCCGCTCCTTGCGATTGATCTTCTTCGTCCAGATGCGGTCCACGACCGGGGGATGCGTCGGCCGGCCGCCGACCGTGTTCGGCGCCTGGGCGCCGCGCATCGAGTCCATCAGCCGGGGCGTCCGCGCGACGCCGCGGCCCTTGCCCGACCAGTAGACCGAGTGCCGCAGGCCGGCCTTGGGGCTGGTCCCGTACGGCTGGCGCTGGTGGCTCTGGGCCGCGTCGATCGCCCGGCGGATGAGGTCGGGCCGGAACGGGGCCGAGAACGCGAGCGGCAGGAGCACCGTCGCGCCCGCCTTGCCGGCGACCGAGGTGACGTGGACGCGGTGGTGCGGCGTGGCGTGCTCCCGGGCGGCCGGCGCCGGCCCCTCCCCGGCGGGTGCGGACGGCGTCATGCGCCCTGCTTCGAACGCGTGCTGAAGTAGCGCACGTCGACCTTCTCGACGGAGGCGACGCGCCGCCGGAGCGGCGCGCGGAATCGGAGGAGGCGCTTCGCCGGCCCGGGCAGGGACCCGTGGAGCACGAGGCAGGCGGTGCGGAGCTCCCCGTAGTGCGGGAACCCTCCCGCGGGCGTGACGGGGTCGGTGCGCGGGTCGCGCACGACCCGAAGGACCCGCATGTTCGTCTGGGTCCGGCGGTGGAAGCCCTGCTGGCCCGCCTGCGGGATCCGATAGGAGACGAAGCTCGGGTTGTGGGGCCCCAGCGTCCCGATCATACGCCGGTGCTTCGAGTTCTTGTGGGGCTGCAGCTTGACGCCCCAGCGCTGGATGTGGCCCTGGAAGCCGAACCCCTTCGTGACGCCGACCACGTCGAGGAACTCGCCCTCCTTCGTGAGCTGGTCGGCGGGGACCTCCTGACCGAGCTGCTGCGTCGCGAAGGCCCGTCGCTCGTCGAACTTCTCGCCCGAGACGCGGACCTCGAACAGGTCGGGCGTCTTGGACGGCGAGCCGCTCAGGAGGTGGGGTTGCGTATGCACGAGCAGACGGACCTCGTCGCCGCCCGTGTGACCGAACCGATCGAGGGCCGGGGCGTCGCTCGGAGGGTGCGGGGGGATGCGGCGGGCGAGCTCGGGCGCGGCGCCCGCGCTCCACACCTCGCCCGCGATGCGGAGACCGTAGGGGCCGCGACGATAGATCCGCGCACCGACCACCCGGAGCGGGGGTACCTCGACGACGGTGACCGGCACCGCCAGCTCCTGGCCGGCGGTCGTCGACCGCTTGCGGTAGTCGACGATGAAGGCGTGGGTCATGCCGACCTTGTAGCCCGCGAAGCCTTCGATCGCGGGTTTCTGGGGTCCGGCGGGCCACGCCCGGATCCGGGGCACCATCCGCGCCGAGCGCGAACGGGGCGAATACGCGAGCGAGCCGCGCCGGGGCCGATGCCGCCTCGCCATGGGTCGATAGGGGGTCCTGCCTCCGGTGGGGACGGGGGAGAAACGTACCCTATATAACGGCACCGAAAGTTCGAGTCGTTTCCTCGAGAGAATCGCGCATTTTCTCGCCGGGAGCGCGCGCCGGCGGATCGGCCGCCTCGAACGCGCGCGTAGAGGCGCGGACCGGCGCCGTCGCCCCGGATCGGTCCGCGGAGGGGCAGGATTATGGGGCCCCATCGGCTCGCGGCGGAGTCCTCGATGCCCGAGCCTCCCGCCCTTCCGGTTCCGCTCGAGGCGGTGGAGCGCGCGGCCCGCACGATCGCGCCGCAGATCCTTCCCACGCCCCTCCTCCCGGCGCCGCGGCTCCCCGGCCTGCCCGACGTCCCGATCTACCTGAAGCTGGAGAACCTGCAGCGCACGGGTTCGTTCAAGCTCCGGGGCGCGACCAACCGGATCGCGCAGCTCTCGGCCGAGGAAGCGAAGCGGGGCGTCGTGGCCGCCTCGGCGGGGAACCACGCGCTGGGCGTGGCCTGGGCCGCCCGCGCGCGGGGCGTACCGGCGACGATCGTGATGGCGGAGACCGCCTCCCCGCTCAAGGTCAGCCTGACGCGGTCGCTCGGCGCCCGCGTGATCCTCCGCGGCGCCGACTACGACGAGGCCCACGACCATTCGGTCCGGCTCGCCGCGGAAGAGCACCTGACCTACATCCACCCGTACGACGACCCGTACGTGATCGCCGGACAGGGGACGGTCGGGCTCGAGATTCTCGACGCGCTCCCCGACGTGAGCCGGATCATCGCCGGGGTCGGCGGCGGGGGCCTCCTTGCCGGGATCTCCGCCGCCGTGCGGGGTCGCGGAAGCGCCGCCGACATCGTGGGCGCGCAGCCGCGCGGCGTCGACACGCTCCGACCGTCGCTCGACCACGGTCGGGTGGTCGTCGGTGGTCGCCCCGCGACGTTCGCCGATGGGCTCGCGACCCGGCAGATCGGCGACCTGCCGTTCCAGATCCTCACCGCCGCGAAGGCGCGGGCCGTCGTCGTCGACGACCGGACGATCGCCCGGGCGTCGTTCCTCCTCCTCGAGCAGGCGAAGGTGCTCGCGGAAGGCGCCGGCGCCACGCCGCTCGCGGCGCTGCTCGAGCATCCCGAGCTCGCGGCCGACGGACCGATCGTGCTCGTCGTGAGCGGCGGGAACATCGACCCGTTCCTCCTCGACCGGATCCTCTTCATCGGGCTGGCGGCCGAGGGCCGGCTCCTCCGGCTGCGCGCGCCGCTGCGCGACCTGCCCGGGCGCCTCGAGGAGTTCCTCCACGTCGCGGCGGAGGCCGGCGCCAACGTCCGGCAGATCTTCCACGGCCGCGAGTCGCCGGATCGACCGCCCGGGGAGGTCACGGTCGAGCTGGAGCTGGAGGTACGGGACGCCGCCCAGGGCGACCAGGTCGAGGCGGCGTACCGGGCCCGCGGCTGGTCGGTGGAACGGGTGCCGCTCGGACCGACCTGACCCGCCGCCGGCCCGTGTCGGTTACACGTCCCCCAGTTCGGGGGTAAATAGGCTGCCGGCATGGTACCTGGCGCTGCGAGGACCATGGCGTCGCGCGCTCCCGACCGCTCGGACGATCTTCCCTCGCCGCCCCGGCTCTGGACCGCGGCGCAGGCGACCGACCGGATCCGGGCGCTGGAGGAGCTGCTCCCGCGCCTGCGCGGTTGGGTGGTCCGTCTGCGGGAGGTCCACGGCCAGGAGCAGCGCCTCGCGGGGTTCTGGGGCGCCGAGGTCGGGGCGGCCGATCACCCCGATCACGAGCTGAAGCTGCGCCTCGACGCCGAGTGGGAGAACCTCACCCGGCGGCTCGAGGAGGCGGTCGCGGGTCTTCGGACCGAGGGGATCGAGCTGAAGGACCTCGAGAGCGGGCTGGTCGACTTCTACGGGCTCGAAGCCGGCGAGCTGGTGTTCCTGTGCTGGCAGCTCGGGGAGCCCCGCGTGGCGTTCTACCATCCGCTCGACGGGGGATTCCGCAACCGCCGTCCGCTCACCCCGGCGACCCACGACGCGGCGCCGGACCGCGAGACCGCGCCCGCGCGCGGTTCGCGCTGAGTCAGTCCGGCGCGGGCCCGCTCTGGGCCAGACCGAGCGCGCGCCAGGCCACGACGAACGCGCCGATCCCCGCCATCGCCGCGCTGGCGCCGGTGACCGCCGCGCTGACCGGCGTCAGCGAGAGGTAGACCACCACCAGCGGGCTGAGCACCCCGGCCCCGCCCCCGATGACCGCGAGGGCGGGCCGGTCCGCGCGGCTCGTCACGACGGCGGCCGCCCCGACGACGATCGCGACGGCCGCGAACAGCACGGCGCCGCTCCCGAGGGCCGCGACGAACTGCACGAGGTCCGGGAAGTTCGCGAGCGCCACCGTCGTGACGTTCGCGGAGCTCCCGGGGGTGAGGTCGATCAAGAGGCCCTGCGTCGGGCCGGCGTACACGGGCGAGGCGAACGTCGCCACCGACACCGACTGGTAGCCCGACGCCGAGATGTTGAGCGTGATCCCGCCCGCCGGCACCGCGCCGAAGGAGAAGCCCCCGCCGACGCCGGTGAGGATGCGGGTCGACTGGTTCGCGTCGTTCGTCAGCACGACGGTCGCGCCGGCGAGGGGCTGCGCGTAGCCGTTCGCCGTCGTCTCGACCGTGCCCGCGACGGCGTACGATCCCGGCTGCACCGCCGCCCACGAATCGTAGACGAGCACGCCGGCGAGGGTCGCCCCGAGGACGGCGATCACGAGCAGCGCCACCGTGACGAAGGTGATCCGCCGCCGGCGCGGGATCCGCGGCGCGGGCAGGGCGGGGTAAAGTCCCGGCAGCACCTCCCAGGCGTAGAGCGGCGGCGGGTCGCGGGGGACGACCACGGGCACGGGGGTGCGACACTGCGGGCACGGGAACCACTGCGTCGGCGGCGACGGCGCGAGGACGACGTGGAGGCCCTGCCCGCAGGTCGGGCACGTCACGTCGACCGCCGGACCGGTCATCGTCCGGTCTCAGGCGCGACGGACCTCTTAGCATTGCGGCGCGCGCTCGCGAAGCCCCACCCGCGCGTCCTCGCGTTCGACGACGGGGCGTTCGCCCGGGACGACCGGACGGCCCCGGTCGCGGCCGTCGTGGTCGTGCTGCCCGGCTACGTCGAGGCCGTGCGCGTCGGCGAGGTCGAGGTCGACGGGCGCGACGCGACGGACCGGCTCGTCGCCCTCGCGCGCGCGCTGGGCCCCCTCGACGGCGTGCGCGCGGTCCTGCTGGACGGCGCCGTGGTCGGAGGGTTCAACGTCCTCGACCTGGACGCCCTCCATCGGGCCCTCGGCCTGCCGGTGGTGGCGGTGACGCGGCGGCCGCCCGACTTCGCCCGGATCCGGGCCGCTCTCGCGCGCTGGTTCGGGCGGGACGCCGCCCGGCGCGGGCGGCTCTTGCGCGCCCATGCGCTGTTCCCCGTTCCGACCGGTGAGCGTCCGATCCTCGCCGCGGCGGTGGGATGCCGGCGGGCGGACGCGATCGCCCTGATCCGCCGCGCGACGGTCCGCGGGCACTGGCCCGAGCCGATTCGCCTCGCGCACTTGATCGCGTCGGCCCGGAGCGCACGGCCCGCGCGACCGGCCGAGGTGCCGCGCGCGCGCGAACGAACTGTTAAGCCCCGGGGCCGCCGTTCCCGGCGTGGGCCTGTAGCTTAGCTTGGACAAAGTACTGGCCTTCTAAGCCAGCAATCTCGGGTTCAAAGGCCCCGGGCGCCCCGCGCGCTCGGGGCGGGACATCCCGACAGGCCCGCCCGAGCCCCCGTTCAGGCGGGTCCCACGAGCGCTGCGCAGTCCGGGCAGAGGATCGCCTTCGGACCGGCGGGGAGCACCCGGCCGCAGAGGGGACAGGTCGCCCGCGCGTCCGCGGCGGCGAGGAGCTCCTGGACGCTCGTGCGCAGCGCCGGGTCGGCCGCGGGCCCCGCGGCCTCGGGCTTCAGCGCGAGCCCGCCCGGCTGGAAGGCGTCGAGCCGGGCGCGGTAGAGCCCGGTGCGCGGGTCGAACAGCACGAGGCGGCGCTGGACCAGCCCCTGCAGCGTCGAGTCGACCAGCTCGCGCACGCCGCCGAAAACGTGGGACAGCTCGATGGAGGTGAGCCCGGGGGACTCGACCAGCACCTCGAGGCACCGCACGCCGAACTGCGAGAGGTCGCTGCGCGCGAGGTACTGGTCGAGCGCCCAGCTCACGCGGGCGCTGCGACGCGTCCGTCGGGCCGGCGCGAGCCGGCCCGCGCGCGCGTCCTGGAGAAGGACGGAGCGCACGGCGTCGAACTCGTAGCGGACCCGCTCTTCGGGCAGGTAGACCAGCAGGGCCGCGCCGAACGGGACGATCCGCTCCGCGCGGCACGCGGCGGCCGCCTCGGCGAGCGTCCCTCGGATCCCGCGCGGCTCGACGCGCGGACCGCCCGCGGCGCCCCGTGCCTCGTCGGCCTGGGACCGGACCTGGTAGTGCTCGCGCAGGATCACGCGCGCGATCCCGCGCTGCGGGCTGCCCTCGCCGAGCGGCTGCACCTCCACCGACCCGTCGGCGGCGAAGCGCATCCGATCGAACGGCACGAGGAACCGCCACGCGGCGCTCCCCGTCGGCGCGCCGAGGAGCCGGAGCTCGCCGGTCTCGAAGCGGGCCGTCGGGTCGGCCAGGAGCGCCGGGAGGCTCGGGAACTCCCGCCCGTCGGCGACGATCGCGACCTCCGCGAGGGCGGCCCGGGGACGGGAGACGAACTCCTCGAAGGCCCGCTCGAGCGCCCGCTCGGAGTAGGCGTCGTGACGGTCGCCCGCGAGCGTCCGGGCGAGCTGATCAAGCTCCGGAAGGCCGACCGCCGCCATCGTGACCCCGCGCGGCGATGACTAGCTCGTAGAGAGAGATAAAGCGACGGGCCATCGTGTCGAGCGAGGCGGTCCGGCGGACCTCCTCGGCCGCGGCGACCGCGAGCCGGCGCCGTTCCTCGGGGCGATCGAGCAGGCCGGTGATCGCGTCGGCGAGCGCTCCCGGGGCGAGGACGGCGACGCGCCGGCCGGTGACCCCGTCGCGGACGACCTCCGCCGCGCCGCCGGTCGACGGCGCGAGGACCGCCGCTCCCGAGGCCATCGCCTCGAGCAGCGCGACGCTCGACGTGTCGCTCGTGGAGGGAAGGACGAAGAGATCGGTCTGGGAGAGCAGCGCCGGTTTCTCCTCCTCGGCGACCGGCCCGACGTACCGCGCGCGGGACCGGAGCCGCGGGTCCGTGCGGATCCGCTCGGCGACCGCGGCGGCCTCGGGGCCCGTCCCGCCGACGATCGCGACCAGGTCCCCCCGCTCGGACGCGGACCCGACGGCGTCGAGGAAGCGGTGCACGCCCTTGTCGACCGTGAGCCGACCGAGATAGGTGACGAGCGGCGCGGTGTCGAGCCCGCAGCGCAGCCGCCAGTCGGGGATCGTCAGCCCGGGCCGGAACCGGTCGGCGTCGACGCCGTTCGGCACGACCTCGACCGGGCGGCGGAACGGCTTCCGCACCGACTCCTCGAGCGCCTCCTGCGCCGCGCGGGACGGCGCGGTCGCGACGTCGCAGCGCCAGTAGGTCCCCAGGTTGTACCACCAGGCGATCCGGAAGAACGTCGGGACCAGGAACTTCTGCGGCACGCTCGCCCGCATCTCCCGCAGGTTCGTGTGGAACGTCCCGACCAGGGGGAGGTGGAACCGACGGGAGGCGAGGAACCCCGCGCTCCCGATCGGGCCGGGGGTGTGCAGGTGCACCACGTCCGGCGTCGGTTCGTCGCGCGTGCGCCGGACGAGCGAGAAGGCGTTGAGCGGCCACCGGTACTGGCCGTAGAGCGGGACGGGCAGCGAGCGGATACGCGTCACCGGGATCCCGTCGGCGTCGGTCGACTCGGTCGCGCGGCCGGCGCGCGGGTTCGGCGCGTAGACCCGGACCGAATGCCCGAGGCGGCGCAGCGAGCGCGCCAGCCCCTCGGAGACGACCGCCACTCCGTCCTGCATCGGGACGTAGGAGTCGGTGTAGAACGCGATCTCCATGACCGGCCGCCCGGACCCCCTGCGGTGGGACGGGTTGAAGGCTCTTTGGGTCCGCCGGCACCCCGCCCGCCGCGCTCAGACGATGGTCTGGAACGGTCGCTCGAGCCGGCTCTCCTCGCGGGCGTCCAGCGACCGGCGGTCGAACGAGACCAGGAGCCCGCTCGCCGTCGACTCGACCTGGCCGACCAGCCACTGGGCGAACTTGAGCGTCAGCTCGAGGCCGTACTCCCCGATCAGGTACTCGAGCGCGTCGACGTAGACCAGCGCCCCGCCGGGGGCCTCGGTGGGCGCCCGCAGATGGCCCCCGATCTCGCCGGGGGAGAGACGGCCGGTGCCGGCCTGGTCGGCTCCGCCCGGGTTCACGTCGACCCGGCGGTCCGCCGACACCCCGGGGAGCTCGGGCGGCCGGAGGGAGACGAGGGCGCACCGCGGGAAGTCGTGGGCCGCGGAGCGCAGGAGCTCGATCGCCCGCGTGGGCCGCTCCTCCCGGACGAGGATGCTCCGTCCCGGTCCGAGCCGCAGCGGGGCCGGCGCGCCGCTCCCGAACGGGGCGCTCCACGGGCGGGCCGGTTGCGGGGCCCGCAGAAGGGAGTTCCACGCGGGGCGACGCGGCGGGGCGAGCAGGCTCCGCCGCTTGACCTCGACCTCCTCGTCGAGCCGGGCGAGCCGGCTCTCCACGAGGATGCGGAGCTCCTGTGCGGTGTGGCCCCGGGCCGCGTGCTGCAGGACCTCCTTGAGCGCGCTCCGCACGCCCTCCTCGTACCCGGCCGCGTAGGTGCGCGCGAACTCCTCGTCCGCGGGAGGTTCTTCCACCGGAGCGGGCGGCGGTCCGCCGGTCCGGTCGGGCGCGCTCACGCCGGCGCCCGGTCCTCGCCCCGTGCGGTCTCGGCGGGCGCCTCGGCGAGCCGGCCGGCGGGCGGCCGCTCGGGGAGCTCGTCGACGGGGGCGAACTTGTAGCCGTAGTGGATCACGCCGGCCTTCCCCTCCTCCCGCAGCTTGCGGAACGTCGCGCGGACCTTGAGCCCGATGCGGGCCTCCTCGGGCCCGATGTCGACCACCTGGCCGGTCAGGATCGGGCCCTCCACCGTGCGGACGAGCGCGACCACGTACGGCACCTGCATCTCGAAGCCCTCCGCCGGGTCGTGGACGATGGTGAAGGAGAACACCTCGCCGTCGCCGGAGAGCTGGAACGGCACCATCTTCCCGATCGACTGGCGGTGGTGCGTGCAGGTGGGGCAGACGAGCCGGGGCGGGAAGTAGACGGTCCCGCACGTCGTGCAGCGGGACCCCCCGAGGTTGTAGCGGCGCGGGGTCTCGCGCCAGAACCGGGCGATCGACATCGTCCTAGCTCGCCTCCTCGAGGATCGTCACGACGCTCGTCGCACCCGTCCCGCCCACGTCCTGGGCGAGCCCGCGGTGCGCGTCCTTCACCTGGCGCTCGTTCGACTCCCCTCGCAGCTGGCGGACGATCTCGACGATCTGGGCGACGCCCACGGCGCCGAACGGACGGCCCTGGGCCTTGAGTCCGCCGGACATGTTCACCGGGAGCTCGCCGTCCGGCGCGAAGCGGCCGGCGGCGAAGTCCGGCCCGCCGTGCCCCTTCTCGGAGAATCCCAGGTCCTCCAGGGAGACCAGCGCGCTAATGGAGTAGGCGTCGTGGATCTCCGCGACGTCGATGTCGCGCGGCGCCCGGCGGGCCTGTTCGAAGGCACGGCGCGCGGCGACGACCGTCGAGTCGAGGACGGTCACGTCCTTGCGGTGCTGGACGGCCATCGTGTCGCAGGCGACCTGGCAGGCCGCGACCCGGACGGGCCGGTCCGTGTACTTCCGCGCGACCTCGAGCGGCCCGAGGACGACCGCGGCCGCGCCGTCCGAGAGCGGCGCGCAGTCGAAGACCCCGAGCGGCTCGGCGACGGGGCCGGCGGCGAGCACCTGATCGAGCGTGATCCGGTTGCGGTAGTGCGCGTTCGGGTTCTTGGATCCCATCGCGTGCGCCTGGACCGGCACCCGCGCGAGCTGCTCGCGCGTCGTGCCGTACTGGTGCATGTGCCGCTGGGCGATGAGCGCCCAGAGCGCGGGCAGGGTCGCGCCGAAGACGACCTCCCACTCGTGGTCGGCGGCCGCGCTCGTGATCTGGTTGCCCGTCACGTCGGGCACGTCGGTGAGCTTCTCCGCCCCGCCGACCGCGACGAAGTCGACGAGCCCGCTCGCGACCGCCTGGTAGCCCTGGTGGAACGCGAGCGCGCCCGAGGCGCCCCCGGCCTCCACCCGGACGCCCGGCAGGTGGCGGCTGCCGAGGCCGGCGTAGTCGAGAATCAGCGGCGCGATGTGCTCCTGGTCGATCAGCGAGCCGCTCGCCATGTTCCCGAGGTAGAGCGCGCCGAGGTCGGCCGAGGAGAGCTTCGCGTCGACCAGCGCCTGCAGGCCGGCCTCGATCCCGATCTCCCGGAACGACCGGTCCCACAGCTCGCCGAACTTCGTCATGCCGACGCCGAGCACGGCGACCTCGCGCACGGCTAGCTGCCTCCCATCTGGATCTTGCCCCGGAACTTCGCATAGACCGCGTAGGAGAGCTCGGTCCCGTGGTCGAGGTGGTACTGCACGGGGCGGCCGAACGACCGGTCGAAGCGGGCGAGCTCGTCGGTCGTCGTGAGGTCGAACGCGTCCGAGCCGGCGCCCGAGCCGTAGCCGACCACGAGGACCCGCTCGCCCGGACCGGCGTGGTCCAGCACGTTCGCGAGGCCGAGCAGCGCCGCGGCGGAGTAGGTGTTCCCGATGTACGGGGTCACGAGCCCGTAGCGCATCTGTGCGTCCGAGAAGCCGAGCTGCTTACCCACGCGCTGCGGGAACTTCCCGTTCGGCTGGTGGAAGACGACGTGGGCGTAGTCCTTCGGCTCCGTGCCCGACGCTTCCATGATGCGGCGGGCGCACTCCGTCTCGTGCCGGAAGTAGGCGGGCTCGCCCGTGAACCGGCCCGAGTGGCTCGGGTAGCGCTGGCCCTCGCGCCGCCAGAAGTCGGGCGTGTCGGTCGTGTAGGAGAGCGTCCGCTCGACGCGCGCGATGACGTGGTCGCGGCCGATCACGAACGCCGCGCCCCCCGCGCTCGCCGAGTACTCGAGCGCGTCGCTGGGCGCCCCCTGGGAGGTGTCGGTGCCGATGGCGACCCCGTAGCGGACCATCCCCGCGCCGACGAGCCCGAGGCACGTCTGGATCGCGGCCGTGCCGGCCTTGCACGCGAACTCGAAGTCCGCCGCCGTCAGGTTCGGCGTCGCGCCGACCGCCTGCGCGACGACGGTCGCGGTCGGCTTGACCGCGTAGGGATGCGACTCCGACCCGACGTAGACCGCCCCGATCTGCTGCGGGTCGATCGCGCCCCGCACCAGGGCCATCCGCAGTGCCTCGGTCGAGATCGTGATCGTGTCCTCGTCGGGCGCGGGGACGCTCTTGCGTTCGACGTTGAGCCCCTGGCCCATGCTCTCGCCGTCCGAGCCCCAGACCCGCCCGATCTCCGCGGGCGTGATCCGGTAGCGCGGGACGTATGCTCCGTAGCTCACGATGCCTGCTTCCATCTGTGCCCCCCCTGTGCGTTCCGTTAGAGTTCCTCGAGGCGCTCGAGCACCGCCGGTGCGGCGAGCGACGTGGTGAGGAGTGGGATGTTCTCGACCTCCGAGAGGCGGACCGCGAGCGGGTCGATGCGGCCGGGGCTCGCGAAGACGACGGCGGCCGGCTTCAGCGGATGGGCGCGGATCGCGACCATCGGGGACCGGCCGTACTTCACGTTCGAGAAGATCAGCGCCCGCTGGGTCGTCCATCCGTACACCTCCACGAAGCGGGAGGCGTCGATCGAGAGGATCGCGCGGGGCGCGTCGAGGACCGTGAAGCCGTGGATGTCGCGATGGAGGTCGACGCGGCTCACCGGCCGCGCGTCGAGCCGGTCGGAGAGCGCCTTCAACGGGATCGCGACCGCGAACTCCCGCATCCCGAGGATCCCCTCGGAGTGCGGGCGGAGCCCGAGCCGCTGGCCGACCTTGCCACCGTGGTCCGCGTCGACCGCGATCAGCGCGTCGACGTACCGCCGGATGAAGGCGGCGCCGGGGCTGACCCGCCGCTCGCTCTCGTAGTCGCTGATCACGGACGGGACCGTCTGCAGGTGCTTCGCCAGGTCCCGCTGCGAGATCGCGAAGTCCTCGCGCCACTTCCGGAGCGTGCGGCCCGGATGCGGAGAAAGGACGACCTCGCCCGCGATCTTCTCGCGGATCTCGGCCTCCACGAGGCGCTCCGAGGAAACGGGAGGTATAAATCGATAGCCTTGGTGTCGGTGCACGCGCTCGACAGGTGCCGAATCCCCCGGCGGCCGGCGGAGTGGACCGGGCGAGAGTCTCCGGGCGGAGCGGCGCTCCCGCCCCTTTGAACTCGCGACCTCTACCTTGCCAAGGTAGCGATCTTCCGCTGATCTACCGGCCCACCGCCGCGGCGACGCCGGCGGCGGGATATAGGCTCTGGCCGCCGGCGAGGGGCGGGGCGCCCCGCCGGGCCGGCGGCCCGGGCCCGGCCTACGTGAAGTGGACCGAGACGGACTCCGCGACGCCGGTCTGGTCGACGGCGCCGAGCGCGGGGTGCGGGACGTACGCGCCGACGTCCCCGATGGTGTACGCGTAGACGCCGACCGGGTCCCAGAACGTGATCGAGCGGGTCGTGGACGACTCGGTGATCCCGTTGAGGGTCACGCTCCACGGCGTGCCGGACGGCAGCCCGTGCTCCGTGAAGGTCACGGCGTACAGCGCGAACGGCTCGAGGGGCACGTGGTCCCCGCCGTACCCGATGTTCCCGCCGTTGTCGTACGGCAGGATCCCGTACGGATCGCTCTGCGTCCCGTAGTTCGACCAGTAGTTGCCGCCCTCGTAGGAGAGGCCCAGGATGCTGCCCGAGAGCGCGAAGCCATTCACGACCTTCACGTCGGTCGCGGGCTGCTCGACGACGTTCCACCGGTCGGTCCACACCTCGGGGGTGTACGACCAGTCGTACGGGTTGTACTCCGGCGTGAACGCCGTGTTGGGCGTCCCGAAGTAGTTGTTGTACAGGAGATCGCCCGCCTCGTACAGGTACAGCGCCACCGGGTCCCCGTAGTTGAGGACGTAGCCCGGGTCGAGGGCCGACGGGAGCACGGTCTCGAAGACGTTGCCCCAGATCGTGTTGCCCGTGCCGCCGAACTCGATGATCCCGACGCTCGCGACCTCGAACGTGTTCGCCGCGATGAGCGCGTCGCTCGAGTTCCAGAGGACGAGGCTCGCCCCGCCGTAGATCGCGTAGCTGAAGTACCCGCCGATGTCGAAGTTGTCGAGCACCGTCACGTGCGTCGTCCCGTCGAGGAACCAGGAGAGCTGGTTGTCGAGCGGCAGCACGCCGGCGTAGAACTGCTCGCTGGCCAGCGAGTACGAGACCTCGAACGGCGCCTCGTCGAACGCGACCACGTAGGCGCTGGTACCGGCGAGCAGCACGCCCTGGAAGACCGGGAACATGTAGTCGTTGTACTGGCCGAACAGCGGGTTCATCGGCACGACGGGCCCGTTCTCCAGCACGTAGGGGTTCCCGACCGTGCCGGCGCCGCCCTGGGAGATCGCGGCCAGCTGGCCGTTGCCGTGGGCCCAGAGCGGCGTGTAGATGCCGGTCCCGGGGTCGGCGACGAGCGAGACGTACTGCGCGCCGGACTTCACGTTCGAGAGCGTGACCGGGTCGTAGCCGCTGAGCAGCACCTCGAAGGAGTAGCTCCCGTGGGGCAGGACGAACGGCGCGACCCCGTCCGTCGGGACGTAGGCCCAGTCGGCGGAGTCCGGGTCGAAGGTGGTACCGATCGACGCGAAGACGAACGCGTTCGCGGGGCTCACGTGGAAGGTGATCGTCGTGTGCCCGAAGGCGGGCGCGCCGATCACGCCCCAGAGGGGCTGCTGCACCGAGGGCCCGGCGCTGAAGTGGACCGTGGGGTTGGATCCGCCGGTGGCCCACTCGGACACGCCCTCGATCGTCTCCCCGGTCTCGCTCCCGAAGTCGTACGCCTCGGGGACCTCCTCGTACCGGGTCGTGCCGTTCGGCTGGATGTAGAGGTTCATCGCGCCGTTGATCCCGAGGGCGGTCGTGGTCGATCCGCCGCCGTCGCCGCCGAGGATGAGCTCGACGTCGTTCGGGATGTAGCCGGTCGCCCCGAGCGCCTGGCCGTTGATCTGGAAGGCGGGGAGCTGGCTCGGCGACACGGTCCCGTTGAAGACGACGAGGCTGTACGACCCGGACTGCGTGCCGGCGGCGCTGGTCACGGAGTAGTTGAAGTAGACCGCGGGGTGGTGCGCGAGCACCGTCAGGTTCGTGAAGAACGCGATCGTGAACGGCGACGGGGCGTAGATCGACGGCCCGTATGGGTAGAAGTACCCGAATCCGGGGTCGATGTACTGCTGACCGCCGAGGATCGTGCTGTCCGGGAAGTTGAACGAGGTCCCGGTGAAGTTGACGATCGCGCTCGCGAGGTGGAGCGTCGAGTCGGACTCGAAGTAGTAGATCACGTTCTGCGTCCAGAACTGCAGGTGGGTGTCGCCCTGCACGGTGATACCGGTCGCCACAGAGTTCAGCTGGCTGGTGAACTCGTCGGGACCGTAGCTGTCGGGGTACTGGAGGTCGATCCCGTTGAGCTGCAGGACGCCCTTCACGGTCGGGGTGTAGTAGATCGTGCCCACGTTCGAGCCGTCGATCTCGGAAATCCCGTAGTCCGCGATCCCCATGGGCTCCGGCGCGAGCGACGAACCGGGCGTGAGCTGCCCATCGTGGACGGTCACGGCCGGATCGAACGAGGGGAGCAACTGCTCCGACGAGGGGACGCCGTCCGCGGTGAGGGCGGCGCGGGCCCGGAGGTCGGCGGCCTGGAGCGGGTTGCGAGCGACCGGCGCAGCGGTACTGGCGGCGGACGCGGCGTCCGTCGAAGCTCCTCCCAGATGGGCCGAGTTCACGAGGGAAGTGCCGGGCAGCACCATCAGGGCAGCGGTCGCCACGACGAGCAGCAGGACGATCCTGCGCAGCGCGGTCATGCGGGCCCGAAGGGCGTATAACACAAAAGGCCGGCGGAGATTTCCGGCCGGCAGGAGCGGGCCTCCCGGGCAGTGGCCGGTCGCGGCGCGCCGCGGCCCCCGGAACCGTGAGGTCGCGTCCGGAGACCTCGGAACGGAGCGAAGTCTTAAGGCGAGGGTCCGGCTCGGCCGGTCGATGGCGGACGGTCCGCAGGAAGGCGAGCCGCTCGATCTGCTCGTGAAGAGCACCCGGGACCTGCTGCGTCCCGAGGAGCTCGTCCGCGAGGCGACGCGGGACATCGTCAAGGACGAGATCCGGCGGCACCTGGAGAAGACCTTGAAGGAGGACCCGGCCCTCGAGCAGGACCTCAAGGACGCGGTCAAGGACCTCCTGGCGGCGCGGGCCACGGAGTACGCGGCGCTGGTCCGGGTCGGCACGGCGACCGCCCGGCTCGGGCTGCACGCGCTGCCGCCCGAGGTGCGGCGGGCGCTCACGAAGGACCTGGTCGACCTGCTCTCGAAGGAGCTCGGCCAGATCGTGGAGAGGTCCCTCGCGCCATGACGCTCGGACCGGACCAGGTCCGGATCTACGAGGTCAAGCGGATCGATCTCGAGGGCGCGATCGTCATCGACGGGTTCCCGTCGGTCGGTCTGGTGAGCTCGATCGTCGCGAACTACCTCATCGACACCCTCCAGATGGACCAGATCGGGATCGTCGAGTCGCCGGCGTTCCCCACGGTCTCCCTCGTCCGGAACGGCGACCCGCAGCATCCGGTGCGCGTCTACGCCGGACGCCCCCCCGCCGACCGCGCCGGGCGCGGCGCGGACAAGATCGTCGCGTTCGTCTCCGAGTTCCATCCGGCGCCCACCATCATCCACCCGCTGGCGACCGCGATCATCGACTGGGTGCAGGAACAGCGGTGCTCGCTGCTGGTCTCGCCCGAGGGCCTGGTCGTCGAGGCGGGCCCGCCCCACGGGAGGGCCGGCGGCCCCGCGCGCCTGAACGAAGTGAAGGTCTACGGCGTCGCCTCGACGCGCAAGGCCCGCGAGCTGTACATCGAGCCGAACATGATCCCGTTCGCCGAGGGGGTCATCACCGGGATCGCCGGCGTGCTGCTCAACGAGGGGCGGCGCCGAGGGTTCGACGTGCTGACGTTCCTGGCGGAGGCCCAGTCCGACTACCCGGACGCCCGCGCCGCCGCGAAGGTGATCGAGACGATCAACCGGATCCTGCTCCGGACGCCGCTCGACCCCGTGCCGCTCTATGCCGAGGCCGAGCGGATCGAGCAGCAGCTGCGGTCGATCCAGCGCCACGCGGCCGATCGGGGCCGGGCCGGGGAGCCGCAGCAGGCTTCGCAGCCGATGTACCGGTAGCGCCGGGGACCCGGGCGAGCAGCTCCTCGATCCCCGCCACCAGGGCGTCCGCGTCGTGGCGGTCGTTGTAGAGGTAGAACGAGGCGCGGACGTTGCCGGGAAGACCCCGGCGCTCGTACCACGAGTGGACGCAGTGCATCCCCGACCGGACCATCACGTGGTGGCCCTCGTCGAGGAAGAGCGCGGCATCGTGGGGATCGATGCCCTCGAGCGCGAAGGCGAAGACGCTCGGGCGGTCGGCGGGGTCGGGCGGTCCGAGCACGCGGACCCGGCGTTCCCCGTCCAGCGCGCGAGAGACGCGGCGGTTGAGCGACTCCTGCTGGGCTACGATCGCCTCGGGCCCGACGCGAGCGAGGTAGTCGAGGGCGGCGTGGGCGCCGATCACGCCGGCGTAGTTCTGGAGCCCGGCCTCGAACCGGTGGGGCGGGGGCCGGAGCGCGTGGTCCGTGAGGGTGCTCCACTCCACCGTCTCGCCCCCGAGCAGGAGGGGCCGGAGCTCCGCGATCGGGCCGGGCGCGGCCGCGAGCACGCCCATGCCGGTCGGGCCCATCATCTTGTGCGCCGAGATCGCGTAGAAGTCGACCCCGGCCGCATCGAGGTCCAATCGGAGGTGCGGCGCGGCCTGGCAGCCGTCGAACAACACGAGCGCGCCCCGGTCGTGCGCCCGCTCGGTGATCTCCCGGATCGGCAGCGTGCGGCCGTCGAGGTTGGAGGTGTGGAAGAAGCTCACGACCCGCACGCCGCCGCGCAGTCGATCCTCGAACGCATCGCCGTCGAACGGGCGATCGTCCGGCAGGGGCAGGATGTCCAGGCGCACGCCGCGCTCGCGTGCGAGCCGCTGCCAGACGATGAGGTTCGAGTTGTGCTCGCGATCGGTGACCAGGATCCGGTCCCCCGGAGCATAGGTGAGTCCCTGGGCGACCAGATTGAGCGCCTCGGTGGCGTTCCGCACGAACACGACGCCCGCCGCGTCCCGGCGACCGAGCCAGCGGGCGAACGCCGTGCGCGCGCCTTCGTACCGGCGCCCCACCTCCTCCGCGAACCGATGCAGGCTCCGGCCGGCGCACCCGGGAAAGTCCCCGTAGTACTCCTCCATCGCCCGCAGGACCGGCGACGGCACCAGCGACATGCAGGCGGAGTCGAGGTAGACCGGCACCGTGCGGCCGGGTTCCGACCGCAGCGCCGGGAAGTCCGCCCGGATCGCCTCGGGGATCATGGTCGCGCCCGCTGGACCGCCGCGGTGGCCGCGGCGAGGGTCGCGGCCCCGGTGACGAGCGCGCGCTCGTCGGGAGCGAAGGTGGCAGAGTGGAGGCTGGCCGGGACGCCGCGGACCCCGACGCCGAGGTGGAGGAAGGTGCCGGGGCGGCGCTCCAGGTAGCGGGCGAAATCCTCGGCGCCGGTGAACGGGTCGCCGAGCTCCGCGACGCGCTCGCGGCCCAGCTCGACCTGGAGCGCGCGGACGATGGTGTGGGTCGGCTCCGCGGGATTCACGAGGGCCGGGTATCCGCGCCGGTATTCGATCCGCACCTTCGCCCCAAGGCTGGCCGCGATCGCGCGGACCCGGCGCTTCAGCGCGGCCTCGATCAGGTCCCGCGTGGCGGGCCGGAACGTGCGGACGGTCCCCTCGAGCGTCACCTCGGCGGGGAGGATGTTGTGCCGGGTGCCGCCGTGGATCGAGCCGATGCTCACCACGACCGGATCGAGCGGGTTGCGAACGCGGCTCACGAGGGCCTGGAGGCCGGTCACGATCTCGGCCGCGATCACGACCGCGTCGGGGCCCTGGTGGGGGAGCGCGGCGTGCCCTCCGTGCCCCCGCACGACGATGCGGACGAAGTCGGCCGCGGCCATCGACGGACCGACCCGCCACCCGACGGTGCCGAGGGGGATCGTGGGCTCCACGTGCTGGCCGATCACGTAGTCGACGTGAGGGCGGTCGAGCCCGCCGGCCTCGATGAGCGGCAGCGCGCCGCCGAGGAGCCCGTCTTCCTCGGCCGGCTGGAAGAGCAGCCGGACCGGACCGGTCGAGGTCCGCTCCCGGCGGGCGAGGATCGAGGCGGCTCCGAGCACGCACGCCATGTGCACGTCGTGCCCGCACGCGTGCATCCGACCGGGGTGGCGGGAGGCGAACGCGAGCCCGGTCGCCTCGGTCACGGGGAGCGCGTCCATGTCCGCGCGCAGGGCGACCACCGGTCCGCTCGCGTCCTCGCCGAAGGTGCCGATCACGGCGGTCGAGCCGTCGAACGTCCGGAACGGCACGCCCAGTTCGCGCAGCGCGGCGATCACCAGGTCCCGGGTGTGGCGTTCGTGGAACGACAGCTCGGGGTCCCGATGGAACGCGCTCCGCCACGCGCGCATCGCCGGCAACGCGCCTCGGGCGGCCGACGTGAAGCCTTCGTCGCTCCGGGGCACGGGCGCCGGCAGCGGCCCCGCCCTATATGGCGAGCGCCCGTGCGCCTCGAACGCGCGGCGGTCCGACGGCTCACGGCGCGAGCAGGGTCTCGAGGACGCGCCCGCTGCGGAACGACGCGAACTCCGGTGCGGCGGGAGCCCCCGGTCTCGGAATCCGGAAGCGGTTGAACCAGATCGGGCGGATGCCCGCGGACCGGGCGCCCTCGACGTCCCCGGACCACGAATCGCCCACCATGACGGTCTCGGCCGGGCGGGCGCCGCCCCGGCGGAGCGCGGCCGCGAAGATCCTGGGGTCGGGCTTGGCAAATCCGATCTCCTCCGACGTCACCAACGGGTCGACGACGTCCGCGAGCCCCAGGAACCCGAGCTTCTCCGTCTGCTCGGCGAGCGTGTTGTTGGTGACAATCCCGATGCGGGCTCGACGACGAAGTCGACGGAGCGTTTCCGGCGCGCCCGGTACGGGTCGTCGGAGTCGCTGATAGTGGCCCCGATAGGTCTGGGAGAGCTGCTCTCCCTCGTCCGCCGACAGCAATCGTCCGGCGGCCGCGGCGAGCCGGATCAGGCGTTCGCGACGGGCGTCGAGGGCGTTCCGCCGGCCGAGCATCACCGGGCCGTGCGTCGCCCCGAGCAGGGTAAGGTACGACCGCCACTGCTCGTCGAGCGGAGTGCGGCGGAGGAACGGGAACTCGCGTCGAGTCGCCACGAGCGCCGCGCGGCACGACAGCGAATGATCGAACACCGTGTCGTCCATGTCGAAGAGGACGAGCCGAGGGAAGGCCGCGTCGGCCTCACGATCGGCGCGCGAAGGAGAAGGCACCGCTCGATCAGGTGCGGCCGGGAGATAGGCTGCGCGCCGCCCCCGCGATGCGCCCCGAAGCGTCTTGGGCGCCCGGGCTCTTCCGGGGGCGTGGTCATGGTCGCTCGCGCGCCGGCTCGGTCCGTACCCTCGATCCCCCAACTCCGAGCGGTCGCGCTCGAGGCGGCGCGGGCCGGTGGCGAGCGGGCGCTGGAGGGTTTCGGCCGACGGCTCCGGCCCGAGCGGAAATCCGATGGATCCCCCGTGACCAGGTTCGACCGCGCGTCGGAGGCGGCGATCCGTCGGGTGATCCGGGCACGCTGGCCCGAACACCGGATCCTCGGCGAGGAGGGCGGCGAGACCGGCACCGATCCCCGGGTTCGCTGGGTCGTCGACCCGATCGACGGGACCAAGTCGTTCGTCCACGGGGTGCCGATGTTCTCGGTGCTCATCGGCGTAGAGGTCGACGGACGGCCGGTCGTCGGCGTGATCCACCTGCCCGCGCTCGGGGAGACGGTCGAGGGGGCGGTGGGGCTCGGGTGCCGCTGGAACGGACGTCGGGCGCACGTGTCGGGCATCGGGACCCTCGCCGAGGCGATGCTGCTGACCACCTCGGTCCGAGCGGTCGAGCAGCGCGGCGTCCCGTTCCGACGGCTCTGGGAGGCGACCGCGAGCCAGCGCGGATGGAGCGATGGGTACGGGTACGCCCTGGTCGCGACCGGCCGCGCCGAAGTGATGCTCGACGCCGGTATGTCCCCGTGGGACGCGGCGCCCCTGGTCCCGATCCTCGCGGAAGCGGGGGGCCGGTTCACGGACTGGAAGGGATCGACGACGATCTACGGCGGCGACGGGGTCGGGACGAACGGGAGGCTCCACGCCGCGGTGCTCCGTCTCCTGCGGATTCCCCCTCGGAGAGGGTAGATTCTCTGAGGTGGAAGTGAGTAGTCTTTTTATACGAGATATGGTTCACTATTCCTGAAATCCGGGGTCGATCCCGCCTTCGGCAGGGATCCCCCCGGGGAGCAACCAACATGGCAAAGATTCTCGGAATCGACCTAGGAACCAGCAACTCGGCGGCCGCCGTCCTCGAAGCCGGCCGGCCGGTCATCGTCCCGAGCGCCGAGGGCACGACCGCGGAGGGCGGGAAGGCGTTCCCGTCGTACGTGGCCTTCACGAAGGACGGGCAGCTGATCGTCGGCGAACCCGCCCGTCGTCAGGCGATCTCCAACCCGGAGGGGACCGTCTTCGCGTTCAAGCGCAAGATGGGGACGGACTACAAGTACCGCATCTACGGCAAGGAGTACACGCCGCAGCAGCTCAGCGGCTTCCTGCTCCAGAAGATCAAGCGCGATGCCGAGTCGTTCCTCGGCGAGAAGATCGACAAGGCCGTCATCACCGTGCCGGCCTACTTCAACGACAACCAGCGCCAGGCGACCAAGGACGCCGGCGCCATCGCGGGCCTCGAGGTCGTCCGCATCATCAACGAGCCGACGGCCGCCTCGCTGGCCTACGGGCTCGACAAGGCCGGCAAGAACCAGAAGATCCTGGTGTTCGACCTCGGCGGCGGGACGCTCGATGTCACGATCATGGAGTTCGGCGACGGCGTGTTCGAGGTCCTTTCGACCAGCGGCGACACGCAGCTGGGCGGGACCGACATGGACAACGCGCTGGTCGAGTGGGTCGCCGCGGAGTTCCAGAAGGACTCCGGCGTCGACATCCGCAAGGACAAGATGGCCGCCCAGCGCGTGCGCGACGCGGCCGAGAAGGCGAAGATCGAGCTCTCGTCGACGCTCGAGACCCAGATCAACCTCCCGTTCCTGACCGCCACGAACGAGGGGCCGAAGCACCTCACGCTGACGCTCACCCGCGCAAAGCTCGAGGAGCTCGTGCGCCCGACCGTCGACCGCTGCCGCGGACCCGTCGAGCAGGCTATCCGGGACGCGAAGCTCACGAAGGACGACATCAACCGCATCGTCCTGGTCGGCGGCCCGACCCGGATGCCGATGGTCCAGAAGATGCTCGAGACGCTCGTCGGCCGGCCGATCGAGCGGGGCGTCGACCCGATGGAGTGCGTCGCGATGGGCGCCGCGATCCAGGCCGGCGTGCTCGCCGGCGAGGTCAAGGACGTCCTGCTGCTCGACGTGACGCCGCTCTCCCTCGGCGTCGAGACGATGGGCGGGGTGTTCACGAAGCTCATCGAGCGGAACACCACCATCCCGACCCGCAAGAGCGAGAAGTTCACGACCGCGGCCGACAACCAGTCGACCGTCGAGATCAAGGTCTCCCAGGGCGAGCGCCCGATGGCGTCCGACAACGTCCAGCTTGGGAGCTTCCTCCTGACCGGCATCCCGCCGGCGCCGCGCGGGATCCCGCAGGTCGAGGTCAGCTTCGACATCGACGCGAACGGGATCCTCAATGTCTCGGCCAAGGACCTCGCGTCCGGGCGCAAGCAGGGGATCACGATCACCGCGTCGAACAAGCTCGGCAAGGACGAGGTCGAGAAGATGGTCAAGCAGGCCGAGCAGTTCGCCGACCAGGACCGCCAGCGCGCGGAGCTGGTCACGGCGAAGAACCAGGCCGAGTCGCTCGCCTACGAGGCCGACCGTCTGCTCGCCGAGCAGAAGGACAAGCTCGCGACCGACGACGCGGACGCGATCCGCAGCAAGGTCCAGGACCTCCGCGCGACCCTCGAGCGGAAGGACGCGACCGTGCCGGACGTGCACGCGAAGACCGAGGAGCTCACGCGGGCGCTCCACGCCGCGAGCCAGAAGCTCTACCAGTCGTCGCCGCCCCCGGGTGGGGCCGAGGCCCCGCCCTCCGCCGCCGGCGCCGAAGAGCCCGCCGCGGGTCCCGAGGCGGGGCCCGTCGACGCCGACTTCAAGGTCGTCGACGACGGGAACCCGAAGTCGGCGTCGTAGGCCTCGGCCGGTATCGCGGCCTCAGTGACCGACCAGCGGCCGCGGCCACGGCCGGCCCTTCGACGGTCCCACGTACTCCACGTCGGGCCGGATCAGCCGGTTATCGGCCGCCTGTTCCCGCGCATGGGCGGTCCACCCCGCCGTGCGCGCGACGGCGAAGGTCGGCGTGAAGAGCTCGCGCGGTAGTCCCACCGCCTCGAGCACGACCGCGCTGTAGTACTCGACGTTCGTGTAGAGGCGCGCGCCGGGCTTGGCGCGATGCAGGGCCTCGAGCGCGGCCCGCTCGACCTCCTCCGCGAGGCGGAGCCGGTCGGGCTGGGCGACCTCGCGCGCGATCCGGTGCAGCACGACCGCCCGCGGGTCCTCGGTCTTGTAGGCGCGGTGGCCGAAGCCGTACAGGACCTCCTTGCGGGCCAGCCGGTCCGCGATCCAGCCGGCGGCCCGATCCGGCGATCCGATCGCATCGAGCATGTCGGAGACCCGGCTCGGGGCCCCGCCGTGCACCGGGCCCTTGAGGGTGGCGAGGGCGGCGGTCGCCGCGCTCGCCAGGTCGGACTGCGTCGAGATCGCGATCCGAAGCGCGAACGTCGAGGCGTTCATCCCATGGTCGGCGAGCAGGTCGAGGTACCCCTCGAGCGCGGCGACCCGCCTCGGCTCCGGGGCATCGCCGTGGAGCATCCAGAGGAAGTTCGCCGCGTGACCCAGGTCGGGTCGGGGCGGGATCGGCGCGGCCCCGCGGGACCGGCGGACGTAGCGGGCCAGCAGCGTCGGCGTCCGGGCGATCAGCCCGAACCCCTCCTCGAGGGTGGGCGGGTAGCCGAAGCTCCCGTCGCCGAGCGCGGAGAGGATCGTCCGCAGCGCCTCGAGCGGCGGCAGCCCGGCCGGGAGGGCGTCCACCACGCGCTCCACCGGGGCGGGGGCATCGCGCCGGGCCGCGAGCTCCCGGCCGACCTCCCGCGACGGGTCCGCGGACGGCGGCTCGCCGTAGAGCAAAAGATGCACGACCGACTCGTACGGCACGCCGGGGACGAGGTCGCGCACGTCGAACCCCCGGTAGACGAGGTCGCCGGTCTCGCCGCCGACCCAGGTGATGGAGGAGCGTCCGACCACCACGTCGTCGAGCCCCTTCGAGAACCGCGGCGCGTCCGGCATTTGTCGAGCGAGCCGGGTGGCTCGGATAGCTTCGCCGCCCCGTCTGCGACAACCATATGACCCGCGGCCGGTCGTTCGCGCGATGGCCGACGCGCCGACCCACCTCCTCGAGCGGGTGCTCCACCAGCGGGTGACCCTGGTGCTGAAGGACGCGCGCCAGCTGACCGGCATCCTCCTCGCGCTCGACGAGCACCTGAACCTCGTGCTCGACGACGCGGACGAGCGGACCTCGGAGACGACGCGCCACCTCGGTCGCGTCCTGCTCCGGGGGTCGAACGTCGTGACGCTCCATGCCCCGCAAGGAGCCTCCTCGAAAGGCGCGTGACGCGGGCGCCCGCGCCCGGCCGCCGTCGACCGCGGAGCGGCCCCGGGCCCGGGGCGACGCGCTCGCCGTGCTGAAGGTGCTCGCCCTCGCCGGAGCCGACCACACGCCGGCGGTGCTGACCTCGCGCGAGCTCGGCGACCGGATCGGTGTGAGCCAGCAGGCGGCCGATCGCTACCTCGTCGCCCTCGAGTCGGCCGGCCTCGTGGCCCGCGCGCTCGCCCAGCGGCGCCAGCGTCTCACCGTCACGCCGGCCGGGATGGCCCAGCTCCGGTCCGAGTACCAGACCTACCGCCGCATCTTCGAGGGCCGCGGCCGCCTCTCGATCTCGGGCACGGTCGTCTCGGGGCTCGGCGAGGGCCGCTACTACCTGAGCCAGCCGGGGTACGTGGTCCAGTTCTCGGAGCGCCTCGGCTACACGCCGTACCCCGGGACGCTGAACGTCCGGGTCGGTCCGCCGGCGCTGCGCCGGGTCGCCCTGGTGGAGGGCTGGACGGGGATCCGGATCGACGGCTTCGAGGCCGGCGGACGGACCTTCGGCGGCGCCACCTGCTTCCCGGCCCGCATGAACGGCCACGCCTGCCACCTGATCCACCCCGACCGAACGCACTACCAGGACGTGGTGGAGTTCGTCGCCGCGGAGCGTCTGCGGGACGCCCTCTCGCTCCACGACGACGACGCCGTCCGGGTCGACCTGGAGGAGCCGTGACCGGGGGGTCGCTCGCGCGCGCGGTCGCGCACGACCGGCGCCCCGACCCGGCGAGCGGTGCCTCCGCGCGACGCTACGTCAACCAGTGGGTCGAGGCCGAGGCGATCGGGGCGGAGCGGGTCCCCGCGTTCGTCCTGATCCTGAAGACGCGCGGCTGCTACTGGGCGGACCAGAAGGGGTGCTCGATGTGCGGCTACGCGAAGGACACGCTGGGACGTTCGGCCACCCCCGAGGAGCTCCGCGAGCAGACCGAGCGCGCGCTCTCCCGATACCGCGGGGAACCGTACGTGAAGGTGTACACATCGGGCAGCTTCCTCGACGACCGCGAGGTCGACCCCGAGAGCCGTCGGCGGTTCGTCGCGGCGTTCTCAGGGAGGGCCCGCCGGTTGCTCTTCGAGACCCTCCCGGAGTTCGCCACCCGCGAGGCGGTCGCGCCGCTCGCGGCCAGCTTCGACGGCGAGCTCGAGGTCGCGCTCGGGCTCGAGACGACGGATCCCACCATCCTCGCCCGGTACGTCCACAAGAACGCGCCGCCCCGGGACTATCTCGACGCGGGCGACCGGCTCCGCGCCCAGGGGCTCCGGACCAAGGCCTACCTGCTGCTGAAGCCGCCCTACCTCACGGAGCGCGAATCGATCGCGGACGTGGTCCGATCCGTCGGCGAGGCCGCCCCGCATTTCGACGCGCTCTCCGTCAATCCGGTCCACATCCAGAACGGGACCGTGGTCGAGTGGCTCTACCACCGCGGACGGTACCGACCGCCGTGGCTGTGGAGCGTCGTCGCGGCGCTCCTTCGGGGCGCCGAGTGCCGCGGGACGAGCCGTCTCGTGTCCTTCCCCACCGCCGGGGGCCGCCCGCGCGGCCCGCACAACTGTGGCCGGTGCGACGCCGGGGTCCTCGCGGCCATCGAGGAGGCGTCGCTGACCCAGGAGTTCGCCCCGCTCCGATCGCTCGACTGCGCGTGCCGAGCGGAGTGGGCGGAGGCCGGCCGGCTCGAGGCGTTGGGGGTGGAAGCCTGACGACCCTCGTGCCCCGCCTGCCGGCCCACGCCGAGACGACGATCCACCAGTTCCTGCGCGCTCACGCGCTCGGCGACGACGCCGAGGGACTGGTCGTGGGGCTCTCGGGCGGGATCGACAGCGCGCTCACCGCCCGGCTCGCCCGCGACGCGCTCGGCCCCGGGAAGGTCCTGGGCGTGCTGCTGCCGGGAGCGGGATTCCCGCCGGCGCTCGCGACGGAGACCGAGGAGTACGCGCGCGCGCTCGGGATCGGCTTCCGGGCCGTCCCGATCGACCGGGTCGAGAGCGCGTTCCGCGCCCTGCTCCCCGAGGTGACGGACCGGGTCACGGTCGGGAACCTGGCGCCCCGGATCCGGATGACGATCCTCTACGCGATCGCGCGCGAGGAGCACCGCCGGGTCGCCGGCACCGGCAACAAGTCCGAGCTCCTGCTCGGGTACTTCACGAAGTACGGGGACGGCGGCGTCGACCTGCTGCCGATCGGCGACCTGTACAAGACGGAGGTGCGGACGCTCGCCGAGCGGCTCGAGTTGCCGGCCGCGATCCGGACCCGTCCGCCGTCGGCCGGCCTGTGGGAGGGCCAGACCGACGAGGAGGAGCTCGGGCTCCCGTACTCCGAGATCGACCAGATCCTCCACGGGCTCGAGCAGCTGCGCAGCGAGGCGGAGATCGCCGAGATCACGGGGATCCCGCTCCCGCACGTCGAGGGCCTCGCGCGCCGCGTCGCCGCGACGCGGCACAAGCGGCGGATGCCGCCGGTCGCCAAGATCGGCTTCCGCACGGTCGGCCTCGACTGGCGCGAGTGACGGCGGCCGCCGGCCCGCCAACGCTTATCCGTGGGCGGGCCTCGCTCACCTCCGATCCGCCCGCACGCGCCATGGACCGAGCGACCTACCAGCGTCTCTACGACAGCCTCGCCACGTACGAGGACGTCCACCGCATCGCCCACGCCGAGCATTTCGACGAGGAGCTGCTGTTCGTCATCCACACCCATCGGGTCACGCGGGACGCCACGCGCCGGTTCTACCGCGTGAAGCACCAGATCCCGCAGCTCGTGAAGCAGTGGCGCCGGGGCCGGCCGATGCTCGACATCGCGCGGGAGCTGCGGTTCCCGCCGGTCCTGCTCGGGCAGCAGATGCTGGGCGAGCTCGGGATCCCGCGCAAGCGGGTCTGGGGCACGTTCCTCCACCCCGAGACGGCGCCGGACGCCCGGCTCCGCAAGGAGGTCGAGGACCTCCTCGCCGCCGACATGATCTACTCGCCGCGCGGGATGGAGCTCCAGCGCGACCGCGGGCGACGGGGCGAGGAGCGTCTCGCCCGCTGGCTCGAGAAGCACGGCATCGGCTACCGGACCGAGAAGGATCTCCGCGGGAAGTACGCGAAGACGCCGGACGCGCTCCTCGACGAGCCGATCATCTTCTACGGCCAGAAGCTCACCTGGATCGAGTCGAAGGCGAACTTCGGGGACGACGTCGAGCTCCGCAAGAACCTGCGGCGGCAGCTGGCGCCGTACACCGAGCTGTTCGGCGAGGGCGCGGTCGTCTACTGGTACGGGTACGTGGACGGCGCGGAGTCCCCCAACGGGATCCTCCTCTGGGACGGCGACACGTTCGAGGGCATCACGCCGATCGTGCCGCCTCGGAGCGAGGCAGCTCCCGCTGCGCACCACTCGCGAGG
>JASIBA010000161.1 GCA_030041735.1 Thermoplasmata archaeon
ACCTGCCCGATCTTCTTCGCGACGGTGTGGGACAACTCGACCAACTCGGGCACGTATTCTCTCAATCTCTACCTGAACTCCACCACCAAGAACATCTTGAAAGTCACGAGTTCCGGGTCGATCACAGCCGGGACTCCCGTGACCGCGAAGGCCTCGATCGCATGGGCGCCCACGAAGAATACCGTGTATACGGTCACGCTCGTGGCGACTGTAACGACCAGCATCGGCACCGGTACGCTCACTTTCGCGTGGGGCTACTACACGACGACTTGACCCGCTAGGCCAGGGGCGACACGACGGCTGAGCGCGTGTCACGGACGATCGGCCGACCCCCGGGTTAGTTCGGTCGTGTCACTTCCGAGAAAGTGCCTCTACTGTCCACTTGCGCCGCCCTTCGGTCGCCGGAAGAGAAGGCGAGGGGGATCGGTCTCGAGTTTCGAGCCCCCGAGCGACTTCTCAAGGGCGTGGCGGATGGCTGGTGGAAGTCAAGGCGCTAGGACGACTTCGAGCTCGGAAGGGGCGCGGCGGAAGCCGTGATCTTGGCTCCGCACTTCCAGCACGTGGTCTCGTTGGGATACACGACCGCCCCGCAATTGGGGCAGGCGCTCTCCGTCGGGACCGCTTCGGCGGACGAGGTCGCCGCGGCTCCGGTTCCGGCGCTTCGTATGGGGGGCACGGATGAGCCGGGTGCGTTCGGTGGACTCGCCGGCGGCCCCGCCTCCGGCGGTGCGGGTCCGGCCGCCCGACGCGCCGCGTCCTGCTTGCGTCGCTCCCTGGCCTTGAACACCATGTAGAGGAGCAGCACCACGTAGAATGGGATCCCGAGGAAGAGGAGGACGTCGAGGTAGAGCGTGGGCAGAAGGGCCACGTACACGGTGGAGAAACTGCCTATGACAGGGCCCTCCAGCCCATTGTAGGTCGCGTCCCCCACCAGGAACGTGTAGTTCAGGTGGGCAGCGCTCCCGTTGTAGTACGCGAGGGACATCTGCCAATCCCAGATCCCCTCGCTCCCGATCGCGAAATGGAACGTCGCGGTGGTGGTCCCCGTTGCGTTGGGGAGCGGAGTGGAGACGCTGAAACCCGGATACGAACTAGAATTCAGGTTCCAGAACGAGTATCCCGCCGAGCAATTCGGCGAGTTGTTGCTCGTGGCGCCCGGACAGCTCGATACGTAGAGGTTGAGCCATTGCATCGTCGAGTTCGGATACGCAAGATACTGGGGGTACAGCGTCACGGTCCACGTGAAGTTGGTCGACGTTCCCCCCACGTACGGAGAGACCACCGCGGCCTGCATCACCGGCGAGGATCCGTTGCTGTAGGGGACGCCCGTGGACGACGTCGCCGCGGCGAGGGGGGTCATGATCTCCTGGGTGATCGCGGCATTGCCGATCGGGGCTACGAGGAGGATGACCACCAAGCCCGAGAGCGCAAGGAATCGCGGCGCCTTCAGCCCGGACCAAATGGGGACCGCGAGGCCGAAGAGCAGGAACACCGGGATGGCAATCAGGGTCTCGACGTAGACGAACGACGCGAAGACCAGCAGGATGGTGATGGCTACGAGCGTCGCCTTCCCCGCGGGTGTCACGAGGAACCGACGGAACGCGCCTTTCGGCTGCTGCTGCACGGAACGGACGCCAAGGTCGAGCACCCCTTATTAAGCGCTCGAGCACCGTTCGGGACCGTGCAAGGCGCATCTGGCGTCGCTCTCATCATTCTCGACGGACTGGGCGACCGTCCGCACCCTGCCACCGAGGGTAAGAGCCCCGTCGCGGCGGCTCGGACTCCCCAGCTCGACGGTCTGGTAGCGCGCGGCCGCATCGGCGACGTGGTGGTGGTCGGCCCCGGCGTGGCCCCGGAGTCCGACGCGGGTGTTTTCGCGCTGCTCGGTTACGATCCGGTGCACGACTCCCCCGGACGGGGCGTGCTCGAGGCGCTCGGCGTTGAGATCCCGCTGTCGCCCGGGGACGTCGCCCTCCGCCTGAACTTCGCCACGCTCGACGGGGACGGCCGAATTCTGGACTCTCGGGTCGGTCGGTCGCTGTCGACGCGCCAGGCACGCGAGCTCGCCGACAGCCTGACGCAGACCGATCTTCTGCGCGACGAGGGGATCCATGCCGAGGTGCGCGCCACCGTGGGTCACCGCGGGGTCCTGTGGCTCCATCCCACGGGCGGCTCGGCCCTATCGCCCAATGTTTCGAACGCCGACCCGTTCTACGAGAAGGTCGGAGGCATGGGACAAGCGGTCCGTCCCGACGAGCCGCGGGTCCTGCCGGTGAGCCCATTGGACGACTCCCCGGAGGCTCGGCGTACCGCAGCAGCGATCGACCGATTCCTCGCATCGGCGCCCTCGGTGCTGGCGGGCCACCGCGTCAATGCGCGTCGCGCGATGTCGGGACAGATGGTCGCGAACGGTCTACTCGTGCGGAACGCCGGCGCGATTCCGCCCAATCCGCCGCCGTCCTTCGACTCACGGTACGGGATCGGGGGGGCCGCCCTCACGGAGATGCCGGTGGAGCGAGGGATCGCCCGCCTCCTGGGACTCGAGGACCGATACGTCGGACCGATGGGCTCCGACCGGGACGCCGGGTACGCGGAGCGCGCCCGCATGGCCCGAGAGCTTCTCGGGTCGCATCCGTTCGTCTACGTCCATCTCAAGGGCCCGGATGAACCGGGCCACGATGGCGACGCGGCCGCCAAACGCGACATCGTGGAGTCGATCGACCGATCGTTCTTCGGGCCCTTCCTCGAGGGCCTCGATCTCTCCCGATACCGGATCGGGGTGACCGCGGATCACGCCACGCCGGCGATCCTGAAGGGGCATTCGGACGACCCGGTCCCGTTTCTCCTGGCCGGAGCGGGCGTGCCTGCCGACCCGAGTCCTGCGGACCGGAAGTTCAGCGAGGAGACCGCCGCGAGAGGGTCGCTCGGGCATCTCCGGGGGCGCGAGGTGTTGCCGCTGCTTCTGGACCCTTCGATGGCGCCCTCCCGATGAACGCCCGAGGGGTCGCGGTCCGCCGCCTCGACGGCGAGAGATCCCGGAGGCGCCTCGCCGAGCTGGGGCTTCTCCGGACCGACCTCGCGATCCGCTCCGAAGGCGAGTTCCTGCTACTGCCGCTCCTCCCGGGCGACGTCCCCTTGGACATCGGCCCGATCGGCGACCACGATTTCGATGAGATACCCCCGACCGGCCCCACGGACTATCGCGATCTCCTGGCGTGGCCCCCGGCGCTGGCCGAACTTCTGCCCCGGTCGTTCGACGTGATCGGGGACATCGTACTCGTCCGCATACCGCCGGCCCTCGAGAGTCGGAGCGGCGAGATCGGAGCGGCCCTCCTCCGCTTCGTGCCGGGCGTCCGCATCGTCGGCGCGGACCGGGGCGTTCACGGCGGGGCCCGACAGCGCGAGATCGTTCGGCTTGCGGGACGCGGCGACTGGAAGACACGCCACCGGGAGAACGGGGTGGAATTCGCGATCGACCTCGCGCGCGCGTACTTCTCTCCCCGCCTCGCCCGGGAGCACGCCCGCGTCGCGGCCGAGGTACGACCCGGGGACCGCGTCTACGATCTCTGCTGCGGAGTCGGGCCGTTCGCGTTGACGATCGCGCGCGACGGCCGCGCGCGGCACGTGACCGCCGTGGACTCGAACCCCGCGGCGATCGAACTGCTCCAGGAGTCGCTTCAGCGCGCCGGCGGTGCCGAACGAGTCGAGGCCGTCGTCTCCGACGTCACCGCGTTCGCGAGGGCGGCGCCACCGGTCGAGCGCGTTATCCTCAACCTCCCGCTGGAAGGGATTAAGTATCTACCCTCGGTGGCACGCACGGTCGCCCCGTCCGGACGGCTCTACTACTACGAGGTGACCCCGCGATCGGAGATCGAGCGCAGGGGAGAAAC
>JASIBA010000162.1 GCA_030041735.1 Thermoplasmata archaeon
GATCCGATGGTCCGAGGATCGGCCGGCCCGCCTCCCGCAGCGTGCAACTACTCCTCGGCCGGGGGAGTTCGACTGGTTCGACCCGGCAAAGTTCCCCGCGGACCCGAAGGTCCGGGCCCGGTACGCGCGGGAGTTCCTCCGTCCTCCAGGGAAGGGGGAGTTCCCGGGTATGGACCCGGCCCGGCGGTCCCGTAAGGCACGATGACCACACGCGAAGAGTTCGACCGGGCGATAGCCGCCTGTCCCCGCGAGGCCGGGCCAGGATCTCAATCCCGAGCGGCGCGGAGGTCACGTTTGACTGGTCCACCCTAGCGAACGTGTCGTTCGGGGTGTGGAACTGCATCGCAGGGTACGTCTTCTTGGAGGAGAACGGGACGAACGGGGCCGGCTCCTTCGTTTCTACCGGCGGGGCATAGGGGTTCACGTCGCTGTGCGGAGGATACTTCGCAAGCTGTCCGCCAGCGAATGTCACGGGAACATACAGCGGGCCCCTCTGGAAGTTTTGAATGGCTCAGAAGCAGGAGCGTGTTCGTCGCGCTCCGATTTGAGGTATGGATGCACACCCCCGGGAGGTTCAGTCCGTCCGGGCCCACTCCGACGGGGGCGTCGTCCCGGTGGACCACCGGGGCTAGGGGCCGACCGAGGTTGTCCAGCTCACCGCCGAGACGACGGCAGGACCGGCCGTGGCGAAGGGAATGGTCGGTGCGGACACGCGCGCGGGAACCTTCGCGACCGACCCGGCCCGCGTCGGAGGGCGGCCGTTCAGCTGCCTGGAGACGGCGCCCCCGGCGGGGGAGTCGCTCCGGTGCATCCGATTCGTGATGGACCCGGCGAACAACCCGAGCCTCGCGGCAGAGACGAACGAGGTCAACGTCTACACCTCAGGCTCGCGGGCGTCGCGCGGTCACTCCGATCCCGAAGACCGGCTGCGCTCCGGAAGCAACTCCCGCCGACCCTGGGGGGCACTCGGCGGTGCTTTCTCCTTCGAGGCGAGCGAGTTTTTGGGCGAGCTCGGCGGATCAGTTTCCGCGGGTTCTTATAGCCCGATTCGGTCCCGGAACTCGAGGTCGATGACATGCTCGAGCAATCCGACTCGGGCGGTGCGCGGCGACCGTGGAAGGTTCTTTCGGGCGTTGCGATCGGAATCGTGACGCTCGTGGTTCTCTGGGCAGCGGCCTCCGTTGCGCATGGTTCCGCACCCGCACCCGCGACCGTTACGCAGTTCGGCTCCGGTCCGGTCCAGGGCTTCCCCACTCCCACGACGCTCTCGAGTCCCAGCCTCGAAACCGGCGAGCTCTTTGGAAGTTCGGTCGCCGTCAGCGGGCCCTACGTCGTCGTCGGTGCGCAGCACGAGCGGGCCGATGGGGACTCCCAAGCGGGCCACGCATGGATTTTCGACACGAAGACCGGCAAGGTCACCAAACTCACGAGTCCGAACCCCGTGGCGTTCGGCGATTTCGGCTACTCGGTCGCGGTGAGCGGCTCTACCGTGCTCGTGGGCGCTCCGTACGAAACGGTGTCGGGGAACAACGGAGCGGGCCACGCGTACACCTTTAACGCCACCACCGGCGACCTGATCTCGAGCTTCAGCAGCCCGAGCATCGAGTCCGGCGAGGCGTTCGGTTACTCGGTCGCGATCAGCGGCTCCACCGTCGTGATCGGGGCGCCGTTCGAGACCGCTGATGGCTTTCTCTCCGCGGGTCACGCGTGGATATTCAACACCGTCTCGGGGAAGTCGATCAAACTTACCAGCAGCGTCCCCCAGACCGAGGGATTCTTCGGATTCTCGGTGGCGGTCGACGCTTCCACGGTCGTCGTCGGCGCCCCGGCGGAGAGCTCGGCCGGCTTCACTACCGCGGGGAATGTGTATACCTTCGTGGCGAGCTCGGGTTCGCTCCGAGCCAGCTTCGGCAGCGGCGACCCGACCAGTGGGGGTGCGTTCGGCCGATCGGTGGCGATCCACGGGGAAACGGTAGCGGTGGGGGCCCCCGGTGAGCAAGTGGTGAGCAATGTGGGCGCAGGGCATGCCTACACGGTCAACGCGCTGACGGGGCTCATCCTCGCCGAGTACACCAGTCCCAGCATCGAGTCGAACGAGAGCTTCGGGTTTTCCGTGACGATCAACGCGACGGCACTCTTCGTCGGGGCACCCGACGAGACCGCCTTGGGCCACTCCGAGGCCGGCCATGCCTGGAGCTTCGTCACGAAGACCGGTGTTGCGACCGACCTGACCAGTCCGAATGCCCAGACGGACGGGGCGTTCGGATGGTGCGTGGCGGCGGATGTGACCACGGCCGTGGTCGGAGCGCCGTTTGAGACGGTGTCGGGTACGAACGACGCGGGCCACGCGTACGAATACTAATCGGCTTCATCCGCCGGGCCCGATCGACGCACCCCCGAATCCAGGGCTTCGATTTCGAGGGGGGGGGCGGGATCCGCCGGGCGCCGGCCCGAGGCGGCCCACTCCGACCCAGGAGCCGCCCGAGAGGACGCCGCTGGGGCGCGCCGGCGCAAGGGATCCGCGGCCAAGATCGCCCCTTCGTTGGCGCGCCCGTGAAGGTCGCATCGTCGGGCCGTCCCGGGGCACGTACCGGGCCCCGCGACCGTAGGCGTCAGAACGTCGGGCGACTCCGGCGGCGCGGCGGGACGGGGTCCGCCGACTCGAGCAGCTTCTGCAGCAGCAGTTCGTGCTTCTGCTCGTCCGCCTCCATGCTGTCCCAGAGGATCCGCATCACTCCGCCGAGCTCGGGCGCGAGGTCGCCCTCGGACGACTTCTCGGCCGCGTGCTCGCGCTCGATGAGGTGCTCGACGTCCGCCCGCGTGATCCCCGTGGGGACGCTGGACGAGACCCCGCGATCGAGGTAGGCGGCGATTGACGCGACGATCTCCGCGTGGCGCAGACTGTCCGAGGCGATCTGACGGAACAACGCGCGGGTCAGCTCGTCGCGCGAGCGCTGCGCGAGGCGCATGCACTCCGCGACCGCGTTCTGTTCGCCGGCGATGCGGTTCCGCAGCCAGCGAGGGGTGTCCCGATGGACCGCGCTCGGCGGGGCGCCGGACCCGCCCGTACGGCCCGCGCTCCCCGTGGGCGCGAACATCTCCTCCAGCGCGATCGCCGCTTCGAGCACGAGCCGCGCATCGCCGGCCGTCGACATCAGCCGCTGGGCGGTCGTCCGCGCGATGCGACGAGCCCCCTCGTCCGCGAGGTAGCGGGCGAGCTTCGGCCCGAGCCGCTTGCCCGAGATGTACTGCGAGACCGAGGAGCGCACCACGCCGAGAAGGTCCGCGGCCTGTCGCTCGGGGAGACCGAACCCCTCCACGAGTTCCCGCGCGACCATCGCCTGCATGACCTGGACCCAGGCGACCGGCGACGGCTCGGCGGTGGGCATCGCCGCGGCGCGAGCCGCGGGCAGTAGATAGCGGCTCGCGCGCGGCGCGACGGCCGGCGGATCAGACCGCGTTGACGGCGAAGCCGAGCACGAACCCGAGCATCACGCAGAGGTACACGAGCTGGTTGCGCTGGACCGACAGCTCCCGCGTCGCGAGCGGGCGGAAGGCGACCCGGAGCATCGGCAGGATGACGTAGGCGATCGCGCCGATCGCGAGCGCGTCGAAGATCACGAGCAGCAGGGAGTTGGTCCAGTAGTACCCGATCGCGCCTCCGAGGAGGGTCGGGACGCCCCCGACCAGGAACAGGCCCACCATCATCGCGATGCCGCGCTTCGCGTTCGTCCCCAGGAAGGGGGACGCGATCGGGAAGCCCTCGGTCACGTTCTGCAGGAAGAATCCGACGAAGACGACCGCGAGGAGACCCAGGGCGCCGATCGTCCACTGCGCGCCGAAGACCAGTCCCTCGGTCAGGTTCTGCAGGCCGATGCCGAGCGCGATGATCAGGGCGGTCCGTCGGACTCCTGTGTCGGTCGCCGCCGGCGATTCGGTCCCGGTGTCGGTCCCGACCCCCCGCGGGGCGGGCCTCGGGAGGTTGTCCACGAAGTAGAGCCCGAGGAACGCGACCACGAACGCGATCCCGAACGCGATCGAGTAGCCGGCGTTGGCGATGTACGAGCCGCCGGGATACAGGATGCCGGCCACGTCCGAGAATACGTCCGCGAGCAGGAAGACCAGGATGCCGATCGCGACCGCGTTGAGCGCGGTGGACCATCGTCCCTGCGCCCG
>JASIBA010000163.1 GCA_030041735.1 Thermoplasmata archaeon
CTCGGCGTCGGTCGAACTGGTCCGCGCCCGGAGCATCGAGCTCGATGTGCCGGCGTCCGCCGAGATCGTGCTCGAGGGCCACGTCGACCCTGCCAAGCGCGCGGTGGAGGGCCCGTTCGGCGACCACACCGGCTACTACTCGGCGCCGGAGCCGTTCCCCGTCTTCCACGTCGAGCGAATCACGCACCGCGCCCGCCCGATCTACCTCGGCACCGTCACCGGTCGGCCGTCGACCGAGGACGCGGTGCTCGGCAAGGCGGTCGAGCGGATCTTCTTGCCGGTGATCCGCCTCGTGCTGCCCGAGGTCGTCGATCTCGAGCTGCCGGTCGAGGGGCTGTTCATCAACGTCGCCGTGGTGGCGATCCGCAAGGCCTACCCCGGCCACCCGCGCAAGGTGATGCACGCCCTCTGGGGGCTGGGGCAGATGATGTTCGTCCGCTACCTCGTCGTCGTCGACGAGGACGTCAACGTCCACGATCTCGGCGAGGTCCTCTACCGGGTCGGGCTTCAGGCCGACCCGGCGCACGACCTCGAGCTCGCCGAGGGACCGGTCGACCAGCTCTCGATCTCGAACCCGCTGCCGAATCTCGGCGGCAAGGTCGGGATCGACGCGACGCGCAAGCGACCGGAGGACGGCTTTCCCCGCCCGTGGCCGGAGGAGATCCGGTCGGACCCGGAGGCGGCGCGCCGGGCGCTCGCGATCGTGCAGGAGGAGCCCGCGCTCGCGCGTCTCCTCGGCGGGTCGCGTCGGTGAGCGCCGCCCCTCCGCGGTCCGCCGCCCGGGAGCTCGTGCGGTTCCTCGAGATCCAGAACCTCGGGTTGAACCTCTCGTTCGCGCTCGCGTTCCTCGTCCTCGCGGCGGACGGACTGCCCTCGCTGCGCACCTTCGTGCTCGTCGTGATCGCGTTCGTCGCCGCCCGGAACGCGGGCCACAGCTTCAATCGCTACGCGGACCGGGCGATCGACGCGCGCAACCCGCGCACGCGCGACCGCCTGCTGCCCGCCGGGCGCGCGTCGCCGTCCTTCGCGCTCGCGATCGCCGCGGGCAGCGGTGCGGTGCTCGTGGTCGCGGCCTACCTGCTCAACCCGCTGGCGTTCGCGCTCTCCTGGGTGGCGCTCGCCGTGATCTTCGGCTACAGCTACACCAAACGGGTCACGGCGTTCACGACGGCGTACCTGGGCGTCGTCGAGGCGATCACGCCGGCCGCGGTGTTCATCGCCGTGCGGGGGACCCTGCCGACGCCCGTACTCCTCGCGGTCGGGGCCCTTCTGGCGTGGGGTACCGCGTTCGAGACGATCCACAGTCTGGGGGACCTCGCGAGCGACCGGGAGCTGGGCCTGAAGTCGTTGCCGGTACGGCTCGGGCCCGAGCCCGCGGCGCGCCTGGTGCCCGCGCTGCACGCCGTGGCGCTCGCCCTGCTGTTCCTGTTCGGGGCGGCGCTGGGCTTGCCGGTCGTCTACGACGTCGCCCTCCTGGCGATGGGAGTCCTGGCGGTGATCACCGACCGGGAGCTCCTCCGTCGCCCGACCGCCAGCCGTGTTCCGTTCGAGCGCCACTTCGCACTGGGGGCGATCTACCTGGTCGGCGTCGCCCTGGCCGTCTTCGCGCCCTTCGGTCCGGTCCTGCGGCTCGGCTGAGCCTGGCTCTCTTGTACCACGAGGGAATAGCGGTCCCGACCTCGGTCGCGGTTAACTGTCGTATATGACGGGCCCAGACGAGATTCCGATCCGCAAGGCCACACGAATCGAGGCGCTCCTTTTCGGGTTCGGAGCGTTTTTGACCATCACCCAAGCCGTTTTTGCCGGGCCGGGTTGGCTCCAATACTTTTGCCTAGGATTCGCCATTCTCTTCTCGGCATTCGCTTGGTTCTTCGTGATCTGTTACTATCGGGAACTCGACCCGTATCGGATCTTGGGGCTTCGGCCGTCACGAAAACTGGCCTCATAGACTCAGTCGCAGAGGCCTACTTCGACGGTCGAGCGTCCCGGGGCCCGCGACTGTTATCTCTCGCCCCCCACCTCCCGCCGCCGGTCGGCGGAGCGCGGGTCGGACGAATCCCGCTCCGTCGCGGACGCGAACGAAAGGAGATGACTCGAAGCGCGGACTTCGTGGACGGGATGGCCCTGCTGGGGACGGCCCGGGTCGGTCCGATCACGGTGCCAACCCCGGCCCTGCTCGAGGTCGACTCGGACGGGGCCTCTCCGGACGCGCTCACCCTGCGGGAGGGCGAGTCCGAGCCCGGGGTGCGTCGGCTCCTCCTCGGAAGCCGCACCGGGGAGCTCGATCTCCGGATCCCCATCCTCGCCCCGGAGGTGACGGGACCGCCCGCCGGCCCGATCCCCGTCGCACCGGGCGCGTGGTTGGTGCACGCACCACTCGCCGGTCCCCTCGCCAGCGCCGAGCCGTCGCCCGATCTGATCGTGCTCGGGAACGCGCGGGCGCTCTGGAACGGGGGCGCGCCGTTCATCGAGGGGATCCGAACGGTCCGGGAGCGGTTCGGCGCCCGACCGGTCCTCTGGGCGCCGCGCGTCGCACTGCCCCATCGCGTGCCGCTCCTCGCCTACCTCGGGGTCGACCTCCTCGACCCGACGGAGGGCCTCCTGGCCGCGGCGGGCGGCATGTTCCTCGACCCCGCGCTCGGAGCGGCCGACGCCGCGGCGATGCGGGCGGAGCGTGCGTGCCCGTGTCCGGCCTGCTCCGCCGATCCCCCGGGTCCGCTCTCCGACCACACCCGCGACGCGTTCCGCCGTGCCCTCGCGGAGACGCGGTCCGCGATCCGCCAAGGACGGCTGCGGGAGCTCGTCGAGTCTCGGACGACCAGCGAACCCGCGCTCGCCGAGATGCTCCGGTACGCCGACCGGGAGCTTGCGGCGCTGCTCGAGGAGCGCGCGCCGGTGACCGGCGCCGGGATCCGATCGTACGTCCTCGCCGAGTCCCACCGGCGCCCGGAGATGGATCGGTTCCGGCGCCGTCTGGTGGAACGGTACCGCCCCCCGCGTTCCAAGTCGGTCTTGCTGCTCGTCCCCTGCTCGAAGACCAAACCGTACCGCGGGTCCCGCTCGCATCGGCGGTTCGCCTCGGCCTTCGAGGACCTCCGGGGGGCGGAGCGCGTCCACGTGGTCTCGATCAGCTCCCCGATCGGGGTCGTGCCGCGCGAACTCGAGGACGTTCCACCGGCTCGGCACTACGACATCCCGGTGACCGGGGACTGGAGCGAGGTCGAGCGCGAGTTCGTGCGGACCGGAGTGCGCCATATGCTCGCTTCGGGCGGCTACCGCTCCGTGGTCGTCCATCTGGACCCCGGGGAGTATGCGTACCTCCGGCCGGAACTGGGCGCGGCCGCGCGCTGGACGCTGCAGGACGATCGCACGACCTCGAGCGACGCGCTGGCGGCGCTCCGGTCGGCGCTCCAGGAGGCCCTCGCATCCGAGTCACCGGTGGCCGGGGGTCCGCTCGCGGTCGTACGGGAGGAGCTCGCCGAGCTGGCGAGCGTGCAGTTCGGACGGGCGACGGCCGGGCGGCTGCTCGCCTCCCCGCTGCGGCTCGCCGGGCGCCCGTGGTTCCAGCGGCTGACCGACGGCCGACGGGATCTGGCGACCGTGCGCGAGGAGCGCGGACTGCTCTTCCTCACCGTCGCCGGTGCGGAACGCCTGGTCCCCGATCCGCCCCTCTCCGTGGACGTGGATCCGGCGCTCCCGCTCACCGGGGACCTGTTCACGCCCGGCGTCCGGGCCGCGGACCGGTCGATCCGGATCGGTGACAGCGTCGTGCTCCGCCGCGACGGGGCGCTCGCGGGCGTCGGGGAGGCGGTCCTCCCGGGCGCTCTGATGACCGAGCTCTCCCACGGGCTCGCCGTCCGGGTGCGCCATCGCGTCGGCGCGCCGACCGACATCGCCAAGACGGAGGAGGCGCCTTCGAGCGTTCCGGGGCCGGTCGTCTAGCGGTGAGGACGCCGCGCTTACAACGCGGAGATCGGCGGTTCGAATCCGTCCCGGCCCACGGGGCGCCCCTCAGCGCGCCGCACGGAACCCGTAGAGCCCCAGGTCCTGGCACTGGAGGGCGCGGGCCCCGTGGCGGCGCGCCCAGGTCGCGAGGGGTCCGCAGCACCCTCCGCCCGGTCCGTGGTCCGCGATGAGGGCCGCTCCGGGACGGAGGCGCCGATCGAGCGCCCGGAACTCGCGCGCGGCGTCGCGTTCGGAGTGCGGCACGTCGTAGACCACAAGGTCGACCTCGGGAAGTTCCTCCGCTAGGAGCGGCACGACCTCGCGCTTGTCGCCGAGGCGGAGGTCCCAGCGGGGCCGGAGCGCCATGGGTACCGCCCAGCCGGAGCTCCGCCCCTCGGGGATCCTCCAGGACGCGGTGTCGCGTCGTCGAGGGGAACCGGCGCCCCCCTCGAAACGCGGAAGGTCGACCGAGTGCAGCGTGCCTCGCCGGTTGTTCGCCAGGGCGGCGAGCAGGTAGGCCGAGGAGACCCCGGAGGAGACGCCGACCTCCACGATGTGCCGCGGCCGGAGCAGTCGGGCGATCGCGTAGAGTTCGAATGGGGCGTCGATCTCGATGTACGAGGGGCGGCCCCCCGCCCGGTGGGCGCGCTGGAGCTGTCCGAACAGGCGACGCTGCGCCTCGGCCTCCCGGATCGCGCGCCGGGCGCGGCCCGGGCTCGCGCCGGTCAGCGCGCCGACCCACGTGACATCCGGGTGCTCCTCCCACTCCACGACCTGTTCACCTCGCGACTTCCGGAGCCCGCCCAAGCTCCACCCGGGGGCGACGTGGCGGACGGACGGCCTCCGTCTATACAAGCCCCCCTGAGGTGGCCGGACCGAACGCGGAGCGAGGACGAGCCGGTGGACGGATCATTGATTGAATGGGTGCTGGTCGCGCTCGCGATCGCGTTCGCATGGAGCATCGGGGCCCACTACACCGGCGCGTGCATGGGGATGCCGTACGCCGCCGGGGCGATCCGGATCGATCGCGCCCTCCTCCTCATGGCGCCCCTCGCGCTCGTGGGAGCGCTGGTAGCGAGCGGCCGGGTCGAGACGACCGTCGGCCACGGGATCCTCGGCGGGGGCGCGGTCGACGTGCCGACCGCGGCCGTGATCCTCGCCGTCGCGTTCGGGCTGACCGCGGCCTACAACTTCGTCGCCCTGCCGACCTCGACGATCCAGCTGTTCACCTTCTCGGTGGTCGGGGTCGGGTTGGCCCTGGGACTTCCCGTCCACTGGGCGACCATCGAGCTGCTGCTGGTCGTGTGGGCGGCCGCGCCGTTCGCCGCGTTCGTCCTCGGCTTCCTCTTCGTGCGCGCGTTCGATAGCCGGGGCGACCCGGCCCGTCGCCCCGGGAGGCGCGCCGGCGCCGTGGCCGCGACGCTGGTCGCGGTCGGCGCCGCGGCCTCGTTCGCGATGGGGGCGAACGACGTCTCCAACGCCTCCGGTCCGCTCGTGATGACCGGTCTCTTCGGGCTCGCGCTGGCCGGGCTCATCGGGGGCATCGGCCTCGCTCTCGGGGTCCTCACCTGGGGTCGGCCGCTCCTGAAGCGGGTCGCGTTCGACATCGTGAAGCTCGATCCGACGATGGCGATCGGCGCGCAACTCGCGCAGGCCACCGTGATCCTGGTCTCGGTGGCGTTCGGCCAGTTCACCTCGATGAACCAGGCCCTCATCGGCGGGATGCTCGGCGCGGGGCTCGCGCGGGGTCGCCGCGTGGTCGAGTGGCGCGCGGTCCGGGGGATCCTGCTGGGCTGGGGGATCGGACCGATCTCGGGCGGATCGATCGGGTTCGCGGCGGCGTCGCTGCTCCGCCACGCGGGCTGGCTCTGAGCGACCCGCCCCTGACGAAACGGCTTTGGCATGGGGCCGATACGGCCGCGGGCGGGCCCTCGTGAGCGCGTGGGACAACTTCTTCGTCGCCCAGGTCGGCGCCTCCGCCGCGCTGGCCGGGCTCTTGTTCGTCGGGCTCTCGATCAACATGACCCGCATCCTGCAGTTCCCGGTGCTGCCGGATCGGGCGATGCAGGCGCTGATCCTCCTGGTGACCGTCCTGATCGTCGCGTCGCTCATCCTGGTCCCGGGGGCGAGCGCGATCGATCTGGGCGTCGCGATCCTCGGCATCGGCGCGGCCGTCCTCGGGGTGCTGATCACCCTGGTCCGACGGGTGCTCCGCCGCACGACCCCCCCGTACCGCCACTGGTTCCGGCACATCGAGATGGGCATGACGCTCCTGGCCGGGAGCCTGTACCTCGTCGCGGGAGCGGGGCTCGTCGCGTTCGGCTCGGTCGGTCTCCTGGCCCTCGTCCCCGCGATGCTGCTCTCGTATGTGATCACGGGCTTGAGCAGCTGGGTGCTTCTGGTCGAGATCAACCGGTAGGGCCCCGCGGTCCACGGGGGACTATGGTGGTGACTATAGTCTAAATCGATGTTCTATATATTCGACTCGTGCCCTTGCTTTCCTCATGTCCACACACCCGAAGGAGGGGCGGATCCCCGGACGCGCGGCGACGCGCGCCCGCGGCGGCCGTGCCGCCCCGGAACGACCCGCCGCGCGCCCGCCCCGGCGATCCGGGGCCGAGACCGAACGCCTGCCGACCCCGATCGTGCGGGTCGCGCCGCCCTACGGGGCGATCGTCCTCGGCCAACCGCCGATCGCGACGGTCCCGGTCCGGCGCGGTGAGCTGCCCGAGCACCTGTTCCGTCGCCTCCTCGGGGCCTACCTCGGCGGGGCCCGGGAGTTCGTGGTCGTCGAGATGCCCCGGGTCTCCTCGGGGACTCGGGAGGTCGTCCAGTCGTTCTGCCGGCGGACCCGGCAGCCCGAGATCGTCTGGGACGACGACGGGAAGATCCGCCTGAAGGACCTGGCCTACGAGAGTCCCGTCCCACTCGCCCAGCGGCTCGCCCGGATGGGCCGTATCGTCGTCGAGTTCCACCGCGAGGCGGTCGCGAGCTGGTCGCAGCTGCCCCTCGGGGACGACGACTTCTGGGACCGCCGGGACGATGAGATCGACCGGGAGGCGTGGTACGTGCAGCGGCTCGCGGCTCACCGGCTCGGGCTCGAGGGGAACGGCGCCGCGCTCCTCGGCCCCTGGACGATGGCCCGGAGCCTCGAGCGGATCGCCGACCACGCGACCCGCCTCGGGGAGTACGGCCGCCGACTCGGAGAGCTCCCGAGCGGGTCGGGCCCGCTCACCTCGCTCCAGCAGTTCCACAGCCAGGCGATGGTCCATCTGGAAGGGGTCCTCCGGGCGACGGACGATGCGACCGCGAACGACCTCCTCGACCTCGGGGAGGCGTTGATCGCGTCGGGCAACTCGCTCGCGGACCGACTGTTGCCGGCCGTCGGGGGCGGCGCCATGCCGCCGGCGACGGCCGCGGCGGTCGCCCGCATCCTCGAGTCGATCGGGCGGACGATCGCCTACGCGCAGGACATCGCCCAGGTCGCGCTGGACCGCGCGATCCCGGTCGCGTATGATGAGACGGGGATCCCGAGCGGAGGCCCCGCGGCCGCCCGAGCGCGGTGAGCCTCTCGAGGCGAACGGCTTTCTCCCCGTCCGACTGAGCCGCCCGGACGCGGAGAAGGTGCATGGTCGACGACGGGGCCCGCCGCGTGACGGTCGTTCTCCTCCGCCACGGTCCCGCCGAAGATCGCGATCCGACTCGCTGGCCCGAGGACCGGGATCGGCCGCTCTCGACCCGGGGGACCTCCCAGACCCGGCGCGCCGCGCGCGGGCTGATCGGGCTCCTGGACGGGGTGGATCACCTCGCGTCGGGTCCGGCGGCCCGGTCCCAGCGCACGGCCGAGATCGTGGGGCAGGCAGTCCGGCCCGCCCGCCGGGTGGCGACCTGGCCCGAGCTCGACATCGATCGGCCGGCGCCGCCGATCCTCGCTCGGGTCCGCCGGGAGCTCGCGGTCCACGAGACCGCGGTCCTCGTCGGTCACGATCCCGTGCTCTCGGAGCTCATCGGGCTCGCGCTCACGGGGGAGGGCGCCGCGGTCGCCCGCCTCACCAAGGCCGGAGCGGCCGCGCTCGAGTTCCCGGCAGCGGTCCGTCCGGGGAGCGGACGGCTCCTCTGGCTGCTCACGCGGAAGCAGCTGGCGGAACTGCGCGACTGACGCCGGGGCGTCGTGCGCCGGGCGGGCGGGGCGCGCCCCCGCGACGGTAGAGGGGCCCGACCAGCGCCCGCACGTCGGCGTGGACCTGTTCGGGGTTGCGGTTCGCGTCGACCCGGTGGAACCCGTACTCGGTGCCCACCCACTCGAACTCCTTCGACAGCTTGTCCTGGTAGAGGAAGAAGCTCTCGAAGAGGTCGCGCGAGAGCGAGAGATCCATCCCGCTCTCCCAGTAGTCGAGCGAGCCGTACTTCGAGATCGCGCGGTGGAGCAGGATCTCGGGCCGCGCGTCCAGGAAGACGACGAGGTCCGGGACCAGCGCGAAGCCGTAGAGGCGACGGGCCCAGTCCCGGGAGGCGCCGCGGACCACGGCGCGGGCCATGAGCGTGTAGACGTAGCGGTCGGCGAGGACCGTGCTGCCCGCCGCGAGGGCCGGCACGATCTTGTTCTCGAGCTGGTCGGCGAAGTCGACGGCGTAGAGCAGCGCCATCGTGGTCGCGCCGAGCGTGTGGCCCTGCTTCGCGTGGTCGATCTCCTCCGCGACCAGCGTCGACCGGCGGAGCCCGGTGTCGACCACGGCGTGGCCCTCGATCTCGAGCCACTCCTTCAGCAACATCACCTCGGTCGAGCGGCCGGAGCCGTCCGCCCCCTCGACGACGATGAGCCGGCCGGTGGTCGGCAGCCCCTCGGCGAGGCCGGGGAGCGGGGTCCCGTACGTCCTAACCGTCATGCAGCAGCCGCTCTCCTGTCGGGAAGTCCTTCAAGATCGGCTCGACGTGGCCCCGGAGCTCGTTCTGGATCTGCTCGACCGTGCGGGTCGAGTCGATCACCACGAACCCGTCGGTCCGGGAGATCCGCTCGTACTCGCGCTTGAGCCGGCTCTGGAACCGCTCGTAGCTCTCGTGGAGATCGTCGGAGAGGCCGAGGTCCATGCCGGCCTCGTAGTAGTTGATCTTGAGCCGGGAGGCGATCTTCCGCTGCAGCGTGACGGCGACGGGCACGCGGAAATAGAACACCCGGTCCGGCCGCGGGGCGAACGAATAGATGTTCCGGACCCACTGCGGGTCGCAGCCGCGGGCGGCGTCCCGGACGAACGCGGTGTAGGCGTAGCGGTCGCAGACGACCACGTAGCCGGCGCGGAGCGGCGGGAGGATCTTGCGCTCGAACCGGTCCGCGAAGTCGGTGGCGTGGAGCAGCGAGAACGTGGTCGGCGTGAGGAGGTTCTTCTTCTTGCCGCGCCGGATCACCTCGCTCGTGAGCTCCGAGGAGTTCCACTCGGTGAAGAACACCTGGTAGCCACGCGCCTGCAGCCACTTCCCGAGGAGCGCGGCCTGCGTCGACTTCCCGCTCCCGTCGAGGCCCTCGAAGACGAACAGCCGGCCCGGGAACCCGTGCGTCGGGCTGGCCTCGCTAGCTATCGCGGACCTTCACCTCCGTATCGAGGACCCGGGGGAGCGTCTTGCGGACCTTCTCTTCCCACGCCTCGTCGAGCGCGCTGTGGGAGGAGGGAGATAACGTCAGCGTGATGGTCGTGGCCGGACCGTTCGCCGCGAACCGCGGGTGCGCGGGCGAGGTCAGCTCGGCGACCTCGAGGAGGCCGCCGAGGCGGCGGGCCGTCTCCAGGTCCTCGCTGCGGACGATCGGAAGGTAGCCCTTGCGCCAGTCGGACGGGAGATCCGCGCCCTCGTGGGTCCGCGCGGCCATCGCGGCGAGCAGGACCTCGCGCTGATCCAAGCCCCAGATCGGGTAGTTCTGGATGAGGTAGGCCGAGTGGTTCGCATGGCGCCAGAGGTCGATCGCGGTCCCGGCGTCGTGCATCCAGCCCGCGACCCGGAGCGCGAGCCCTTCGCTCCGTCCCCACTCGAACCGCTCCTTCAGGAGCGCGAAGAGCGCCATCGCCGTGTCCGCGACCTCCTGGCCGTGGCGGAAGTCGAAGGCGAACGACTCCGCGGCCGCGGCGGCCGAGCGCTCCGCCAGGACCTCCGCCGGGGCCGGCAGCGAGGCGCCGATCGCCTCGAGCGCGATGCCCTCGCGGATGCCGATCCCGGCGACGGTGATGCGGTCGCCGCCGGTCGCGCGCAGGAGCTCCCGGAGCACCACGAGGCCCGCGACGACGACGTCCGCCCGGTCCGCCCCGATCCCCGGGACCGCGCGGCGCTTCGCCGCCGGCATCTCGCCCAGGAGCTCGTCCAGCGACTCGAGGTCGTGGTCCCAGAGCGGGTAGCCGTGCACCCGCTCGATCGGATAGTCGCGGAGCTCGATCGCCGCGCGCGCCAGGGACCGCACGGTGCCGCCGACGCCGAAGACCCGGTACCGGTGGTTCCCGAACGCCTCGAAGACCGAGTCCAGCGTCTCCCGGACGTAGGCGCGGAGCTCGTCGACCTCCTTGCGCTTCGGCGGATCGTGCTCGAAGTAGCGCTGCGAGAGCCGCAGCGCGCCGAGCGGCACGCTGACGGAGTGTCCGAGCTTGCCGTGCCGGGTCTCGGCGAGCTGCATCGAGCCGCCCCCGAGGTCGCTGATGAGGTCGCGGTCGAGCTCCCACGCGCTCGCCACGCCGAGGTAGGCGTACCGCGCCTCCTCGGCGCCCGAGATGACCCGAAGGAGGACCCCGGTCGCCCGCTCGACCTGACGCACGAAGTCGGGTCCGTTCGGGGCGTCGCGCACGGCGCTGGTCGCGACCGCGAGCGTCTGGGAGAGCCCCAGCGAGCGGATCGTCCGGGCGAACCGTCCGACCGCCGTGACCCCGCGGACGACCGCCTCCGGAGCGAGGCGGCCGTCGGCCCGCACCCCGAGCCCGAGGCGGGGCGACTCCTTCGTCTCGTAGATCGGGCGCACGCAGCCCGAGGCGGACGCCTCGAAGGTGACGAACCGAGCGGTGTTCGATCCGACGTCGATGACGCCGATCCGTCGCTTCATCCGCGCGCGGTCGAGGGTGCCGGAGCGCTCGAGCTGCGCGCCCCGGCTCCGGTCCATGCGTCCCGCAGGAGGGGGTCCTACTAGAACTGCACGGCGACCGCGCCCGGGACCTATGGGGCCCCCTCCTAGACTACATAGTCCGGGGGTGTTCGCGGCCGCGGGGGATTCCGACTGGCCCGGGGCGCGACGAAGTCGGGGCTGCGGGCCCTGGCCGCGGAGATCCGCACCGCGCTGGCGGGCGTCACCCACGAGATCGACGAGATCATCGCTCGACCGCACCCCACCCCGGAGAGCCTCCACGCGCTCCACCGCTCGATGCGGCGGTTGCGGCACGCGCTCGGGCTCTGGGCCCGCGTGCTCCGACCGACCGATCGCGCGCTCCTGAAACCGCTCGAGCGCCGGCTCGGACGGCTCGCCCGCCTGGTGGGCCGCGTCCGGGACCGGGACGTCATGCTCGAGCTCCTGGAGGGCGAGGCGCTCCCGAAGCCGCGACGCGGCGACGCCGCCGCGGTCGCTCGCCTGCGGGCCCGGTGGCGGGACGACGCGCGGACGGGCCGGGAGCTGCTCCGCGTCTTCCTCCGGTCGGAGCGGGACGGGCACCTGTTCGAGCAGATCGCCGCGACCCTGACCCTCACGCCGCGCACCGATCGACCCGTGGACGTGGCCCACCTCCTGACCACCGAGGAGCAGGATCGGGCCGAGAACGTCCGGCTCGCGCATCGGAGGGCCCGGCGCAAGGGGAGCGTCACCCGGCTGCATCGGTTGCGCATCCAGATGCGACGCCTGCGGCATCTCGACGAGCTCCGCGGTCGCCTCGACCCCGACCTGCCCGGCGGCCCCACGCCCGCGGTGCGCCGCCTCCAGGGCCAGCTGGGACGGCTGCACGACCTTGACCTCGTCCTGGAAGGGATCGGGGCGGGACTGGCCGCGACCGACTGGGGGCTCGCGATCCGAGCCCAGCGGCGTCGCCTCCGTCGCTCGATCGAGACGACGCTGAAGGAGCGCCGATGGCCGTGGCAGCCGACCTCGCTGCCCCGGCCCGGGGGCGCACGCTCTTAGTCCTCGCCCCCTACCCACCGCGTGCCGGCGACGCCCACGACGGACCTCGGCGACGAGGTGCGCGCGGCGCTGGGGGCCTCGGGGGCGGTCGGGGTCACGGCCCGTCAGCTCGCGGCCCGCCTCGACCGCGCGCCGGAGCACGTCGCGGCCACGCTCGGGATCCTCGCCCGCCGGGGCGACGTGCTCCGCATGGGGCGGGGACTGTACGTCCTGCGCGACTTCGAGCATCTGGACCGGGTCGACGATTTCGTCGACCCCCGGGAGTACGTCGAACGGTTCGAGCGCGAGAACGGGGTCGCGCTCGGGACGATCGCGGGACCGATCACGTTCCGCGCGAACGAAGACCTCCCGGTCCATCGGTGGTGGCCGTACGTGCAGGGGTACTCCGCCGACTTCGTTCGGTCGGTGCTCGAAGCGGAAGCGGTGCCGCGCGGCGCGTCCGTTCTCGACCCGTTCGCGGGCAGCGGCACCACGCTCGTGGAGGCGCGTCGCCACGGGGCGCGCGGGCTCGGTACCGAGCTCCTCGCACCGGCGGCGCTCGCGGCCCGCGTGAAGACCGGCTTCGATCTCGATCCCACGGCCCTGGCGAAGGTCGCCGACCGGGCGCGGATCCGCGCGCAGCGGGCGCCGGCGGGACCCCTCCCGTTCCTGCGGGAGACCCGGCGCCAGTTCGACCCGTCCCACCGGCGGGACCTCACGCGACTGCGGGACGCGCTGCCCCCGGAGGGGACGCCCGTGTCCGACGCGGTCCGCGTGGCGTTCGGGCGGATCCTCGTGCCCTCGAGCCGGCTCCACCGGTCGCCCTGCCTCGGGTACGACCGGCGCGCGGAGCGGGCGCGCCCGCCCGCGTTCGAGCTGTTCGACCGGGCGGTGGCCGAGATGCGCGCCGACCTCGTCGGCCTCCGCGACGCGGCCGATCGCTGGGGCCCGCCCGCGACCGTCCGGACGGAGGATGCTCGGACCGCCGCGTGGCCGTCGGGTTCCGTCGCGCTCGCGGTCACGAGCCCGCCGTACGTGAACGGCATGGACTACGTGATGAACTACAAGATCGACCTCGCGTGGCTCGGCTACGCGCGGTCGTACGCCGACCTCGCGGCGATCCGGCGCGCGCAGGTCGCGTGCGACAACCTCCCGCGCCGCGAGACCGTCGCCTACCGCGGACTCGTCGACCTGCCCGACCCCTGGCTCGCGGGGATCCTCGAGCGCATCCGCGGGAACGTGGCCCGCCAGGGCTCCTACCGGCGGGACGACGTGCACGCCGTGGTCCACCGCTACTTCGCGGACCTCGTGCCCGTCCTGCGTCGCGTCCGCGAGGCGCTTAGGCCGGGCGGCCGCTTCGTGCTGGTCGTGGGGGACTCGCTGCTCGCCGGCACGTACGTGCCCGGGGATCTGCTGACCGCCCGGATCGGCGCGTCGCTGGGGTACCGGGTGCTCTCCGTCGACGTCGCGCGCCGCCGGCGCAGCGGCCAGCGGCGCTCGTTCGTCCTCCGGGAGTCGGTGGTCACGCTGGAACGCCCGCGCGCCGACGCCTAGCGCGAGCGACGGCAGCTTCATCGCGCGCCCCGCCCCTTTCGCTCCCGGGATGTTCTGCCCGGTGTGCGGCCGAGTGATGACCGGTCCCGCGAGCCCCTCGGTCCCGTACCCGATGTACCTGTGCCCCCACCACGGGATCGTCTACGATCGCCGGCGCGACGCCTGGCACGGGATGCCCGAGATCGAGGCGAAGCTGTGCTGCCCGGCCTGCGGCATCGCGATGGAGCACGAGCCGAAGGAGCCGCCGGTCCGGATCTTCTTCTGCTACCAGTGCGGCGTCACGTTCGACCGCGAGCGCCGGACCTGGTACGGGATCGCGTTCCACCCGCCGGCCTGACCCCGCTTGCCGCTGGAGGCAAACGCTTACGTGCCCCCCGGGCGCGTGCGGGGTCGGGGAGATGGCGCCCCGCGACATCGAACCGCACTTCCTCGAGCCGCTGCTCGGGGTCGTCTTCGACCTCGACGGGACGCTGGTCCTTTCGCGCCACGACTTCGGTCGCATGCGGCGCGAGGTGATCCGCCTCGCCGAACAGTACGGCGTCACGCCCGGTCACCTCTCGCCCAGCGAGCCGATCCATCGCATCGTGGAGCAGGCGAAGGCCGAGCTCGTGGCCTCGAACCTCCCCGAGGGCAACCTCTACCGCTTCGAGGCCGAGTATCCGAAGCGGGTCGACGCGATCGAGGCCGAGGCCCTGCCCCGCACCGTGGTGCGCCCCGGGGCCGAGGCGCTCCTGAAGGGGCTCACCGACCGCGGCTTCCGTCTGGGGATCCTCACCCGCGCGTCCGAGGCGTTCGCGCGGGGCGCCCTCCTCCGCACCCACCTCGCCCCGTTCTTCCCCTACCTCCGCAGCCGGAGCGCGCCGGGCCCGGCGAAGCCGTCGCCCGAGGCGCTCGAGCTCTTGCTGCGCGAGATGGAGATCCCCAAGGAGCGGGCGCTCTACGTGGGCGACCACCTCCTCGACGCGGAGTGCGCGACGCGGGCGCGGATCCGGTTCTACGGGGTGCTGCCGGACCCGGCCGAGACCTCGACCGAGACGGTCGACTCCGACCGGTTCCTCGCCGCCGGCGCGGCCGCGGTCGCGAAGGACCTCCCCGACCTCGCCCGGCAGCTCGACGTCGCGGGCCCCCGGCCCGCGGTGGCGGGCTGAGGCGGGCCGCTCAGAGGTACTCGGCGTACGCGTGGATGACCGCGCGCTCGGCGGTCGCCCACGCCTCGGGGATCTGGTTCCATCCGTTGCGCTGGTCCCCGACGCAGTAGAGCCCCGGGATGGGCGCACCGGTCGCGGCGTCGAGCGCCCGGCAGTCCTCGTCCGTGACGACGTATCCGTCCGGGTCGAACCGACACCCGAGCCCGCGGGGGAACGCCTGGTGCATCTCCCACCAGCCGAGGGCGCTGAACCCCCGGTCGAAGCTCGCGTGGCTCCCGTCCGAGAACCGGACGCCGAAGCGCTTCTCGCGCAGCTCGTCGAACCCGGCCATCTCGCCCTCGAGGATCGGGATGCTGTGGCCGGCGAGCTCGCCCCGCAGGGCCTCGGCCTCGGCCGGCGGCAGGCCGTCGAACGCCGGCCGGCCGTGGGTGAGGAGCGCGACCGAGGTCGGATGGAAGTGCTCCACGTCGAGCGCGGTGCGGGCGGCGAACGCGTCGTGCCCGATCACGCCGACCGTCTTGCCCTCGAGCTCGTGGCCGTCGCACAGGATGCAGAAGTCGACCAGCGCCTGGTTCGCCCACGGGAAGATCGGCTCGATCTTTCCACCGACCTCGGGGATCCGGTCGACAACGCCCATCGCGAGCACGAGCGCGCGCCCGCGGACGACGTGGGTCTGCTTCAGCCAGTCGAAGGTCACCTCGTATCCCTCCGGGACCCGGGCGACCTTCTCGGCCTGCGCCGGTGTGAAGTAGCCGGTGAGGCGGTCGACCGCGCGCACCGCCTGGATCTGCAGGTCGAGGAGCTGGTGCCCCGAGATCCCGGCCGGAAAACCCGGGATGTTGTCCATCTTCGGTGCGTAGTACGAGCGGGAGTACTTCGGACCGCGGTCGATGATGGCCGCCGAGTACTCGAGCAGCGCCGCCTTCAGGCCCGCCTGCAGGCCGGCGTGGCCGCCGCCGACGACCACGAGGTCGTACGACGGCTGGAGCTTCGGGAACCCCGGCACGGGGCCCCCACCCGGGCCGGGGATTTCAGGGCTCCCGACGCGCCGGAACCCGTGCGACCGCGCGACGCGGCCCGGCGCCACGGCAAATGTTAAGGACGAACCTCCTCCTCCTTCATTTCGGGTTCCTCACGCCTGTGCCGGCCCGCGCCGAGAAGGGTGCGCTCCGGGGCACACTATTGCTGGAGGACGGGACCCGGTTCGACGGCGAGGGCCTCGGCGCCGCGGTGCGCCGGGTCGGCGAGGTCGTGTTCACGACCGGGATGGTCGGGTATCCCGAGTCGCTGACCGATCCGTCGTTCCGCGGCCAGATCCTCACGTTCACCTACCCGCTCCTGGGCAACTACGGCGTCCCGGCCGATCGCCGCGACGCGGACGGATTGCCCGTCCTCGAGAGCGACGCGATCCAACCCCGTGGGGTGATCGTGCGCGGCACGACCCCGCCGCACCACTGGTCGAGCTCCCGCGACCTCGGAAGCTGGCTCGCGGACGAGGAGGTCCCGGGGATCCGGGGCGTGGACACCCGGCGGCTCACGGAGCACCTGCGCACCCGCGGCGTCGTCCGCGGCGTGATCGACGTCACCGCCGCGGAGCGGCCGGCGTCCGACGAGGAGCTGATGCGGTCGCTCCGGGCCGCGCCCCAGTACGCGGAGGAGTCGTTCATGGCGGAGGTCGCGCCGAAGCGGCCGAAGCTCCTCGCGCGCGACGGGGGCCCGCTGGTCGCCGTGCTCGACTGCGGCATCAAGGCGAGCATCCTGAGGAACCTGCTCGACCGGCGGCTGAGCGTCCTCCGCCTCCCCTACGACCACGAGGTGCCGGCGCGGTGGGACGGACGGCGGGTGGCCGGCCTCCTCGTCGGCAACGGACCCGGCGACCCCGCCGAGCTCGGACCGACGATCGAGGAGCTCGCCCGGCCCGCGACGCGCGCGCTGCCCACGCTCGGGATCTGCCTCGGCAATCAGCTGGTCGCGCTCGCCCGCGGCGCCCAGACGTTCAAGCTGAAGTACGGGCATCGGGGCCAGAACAAGACCATCGAGTTCGCCGACGGACGCGCGCTCATCATGAGCGAGAACCACGGCTACGCGGTCGATCCCGCGTCGCTCCCCGCCACCGGGCTCAAGGTCTGGGCGACGAACCCGGACGACGGGACCATCGAGGGCCTCCGCGACACGGGCGGCCGGCTGCTCGCCCTCCAGGGCCACCCCGAGGGCCACCCGGGTCCCCAGGAGGCCGGGTTCGTCTTCGACCGCTTCGCCGAGAAGGTGCGGAGGCGATCGTGACCGGCGCGCTCCCCGCGAAGGTGCTGCTCCTCGGGAGCGGCGCGCTGAAGATCGGAGAGGCCGGCGAGTTCGACTACTCGGGCAGCCAGTGCCTGAAGGCGCTGGAGGAGGAGGGCGTCTACACGGTCGTCGTCAATCCGAACATCGCGACCCTGCAGACCGACCCCACCCGGCACGGACGGGTCTACTTCCAGCCGCTGGTCCCCGAGTTCGTCGCGCCGATCCTCGAGGCCGAGCGGCCGGAAGGGATCCTGCTCTCCTTCGGCGGACAGACGGCCCTCAACTGCGGGGTCCAGCTCGCCGACTCCGGCGCGCTCCGCCGCTCGGGCACCCGCGTGCTCGGCACGCCGCTCGCGGGGATCCGCGCGACCGAGGACCGCGCGAAGTTCGTCCGTTCGATGACGCGCGCGCGCGTGCCGACCCTCCCGAGCCGCGCGGTCTACTCGCTCGAGGCGGCCCGGGCCGCGGCCGAGGAGCTGGGCTACCCGGTGATGGTCCGCGTCGCCTACACGCTCGGCGGGAAGGGCGGGGGCGTGGCCCGGACGCGCGAGGAGCTCGGCGAGGTCGTCGGCCGGGGCCTCCGGGCGAGCCCGGTCGGGCAGGTGCTGCTCGAGCGCTACGTCGGCGAGTTCAAGCAGCTCGAGTACGAGGTCGTGCGCGACGCGAAGGGGAACTCGCTCACGGTCTGCAACATGGAGAACGTGCTCGGGATGCGCGTGCACACGGGCGACAACATCGTCATCGCCCCGAGCCAGACGCTCACGGACCACGAGTACCAGATGCTGCGGCAGGCGGCGCTCCGCGCCGTCAAGGAGGTCGGGATCGTCGGCGAGTGCAACATCCAGTTCTGCCTCGACCCGACGAGCGAGGAGTACTACGCGATCGAGATCAACGCCCGGCTCTCCCGGTCGAGCGCGCTCGCCAGCAAGGCGACCGGCTACCCGCTCGCCTACGTCGCCGCGAAGCTCGCGCTCGGCTACACGCTCCCCGAGCTGAA
>JASIBA010000164.1 GCA_030041735.1 Thermoplasmata archaeon
GGGATCGGGCGGGCCGCCGAGAAGTAGAGATCCGCCGCGAGGCCGGCGGCGGCGAGGAGGGCGAGGAGGTTCGCCGAGCGCATCAGCTCGACCCGGTCGTGGCGGTCCGCGAGGCTGCCGGCGAAGAAGGCGGCCAGGAGCGTAGGGAGGGTCGACGAGAGGCCGAGGAACGCGAGCGCGAGGGCCCCGTACATCTCCCGGTCGGCGGCCGGGTAGGCGAGGGCGACGCGGAAGAGCAGGACCACCAGGACGGCGGGCGGCCCCGCGTACTGGAGCGCCCCGGCGGTGAGGAACGTGCGGAACGACGCCCGACGGAGGAGCTCGGAGTACCGTACGGAAGAACCCTCCATGGGCTTCCGGCCCGAGCCCGGTCGGGTTGGTAAACGTATCGAAACCCGCGACGGTGGGTTCCCCGGGGGCCGCGCGGGGGCGGGTCCCGCCCCGAGGGACGGCGCGCCGGAAAGCGCAAGTATCCCCCCCGTCCGTCCCGAGCCGGGCACCGCACGTGAGGCTCCTCGCGCGAGACACGACGACGGGAGCGCACCGGCTCCGTCTCGAGACCCCGAGCGATCTCTGGCGGATCTCGCGTCTCGTGCGGCCGGGCGACCGCGTGGGGGCCTCGACGACGCGGCGCGACCCGGAGGCGCCGATCGACGTGCCGGGCGCGGAGCGGACCCGTCGGCGCATCTACCTCGTGGTCCGGGCCGAGCAGGTCGAGTTCCACGGGTTCTCCCAGCATGTCCGGATCACCGGCCCCATCCTCGAGGGGCCGTTCGACATCGGCCGCCACCACACGCTCGACCTGGCGGAAGGGGACGAGGTGACGCTGACCAAGCCCGAGCTGTCGGCGGGCGACCGGGCTCTCCTCGACGAAGGCCTCTCAGGACGGAGCGATCCCTCGATCCTGCTCGCCGCGGTCGACTGGGGCGATTCGTCGATCGTACGGCTCCGCGGGCGGGCGATCGAGCCGGTCGCGGACGTTCGTAGGACGATCGCGGGCAAGCGGTTCGACGCGCGCCAGGGGGAGAAGGACCGGAACGCCTACCTGGACGAGCTCCTCACCGTGATCGCCCGCGAGGCGGAAGGGGCGAGCGCGCTCGTCCTCGCCGGCCCGGGGTTCCTCAAGGAGGACCTGTCCCGGCGCCTCGCCGAGACCCATCCGGAGCTGACCCGCCGGACCCGGGTCTACCCGACGTCGGAGGCGGGTCGCGTCGGGGTCGACGAGCTCCTGCGCTCGGGCCGGGCGAGCGAGGTCCTGCGCGCGAGCGTCGCGGCGGAGGAGGCCGAGGCGGTCGAGCGGCTGGTCCGGGCCCTCTCGGGAGGGACCCGCGCGGCGGTCGGTCGCCGGGAGGTCGCGGAGGCGATCGACGCGGGGGCGGTCGAGATCGTCCTCGTCGCGGAGACGTTGCTCGCGGACGAGGAGATCGCGGCGATCCTCGACCGCGCGCGGGGCGGCCGCGCCCGGTTGTTCGTCGTCCGCTCGAGCGAGACGGCCGGGGAGCGCCTGGTCGGGGTCGGCGGGATCGGGGCGATCCTGCGCTACGACTGGACGAGCCCGACGCGGGCTACGGGACCGACTGGATCGCCTCGCGGAGCGCCTCGAAGCGGCGCTTCAGGTCCTTGAGCGCGAACCGGAGCGCCTCCCGCGCGGAGAGCGACCCGTCGGTCTCGAACCGGAGGAAGAACCGCTCCGGGTCCGCCTCGATGCGGATCGAGCCGTGCTCGCAGGTCTTCTCGCAGGCGCCGCAGTCGATGCATTTCGGCTCGTCGTGGACGGTGAGCTTGCCCCCGGCGAAGTCGAGGATGTTCACCGGGCAGGAGGCGGCGGTGCGCTTCAGGCACGCCTCCGAGCAGCCTTCCTTGCGGGCGATCCGTACGTGGGGCCGCGGGTACATCCCGACCCCGTGGGCGACCTGCCACTTCGCGTGCTCCCGCGCCGTCCCCACGACCGCCGTCGCGTAGGCGAGCAGCGCCTGGCGCGCGCCGAGGCGGACGATCGGGACGTCCGGCTCGAGGATCGCGAGCGAGGCGTCGCCGAGCGGGACGACGTCCTTCGCATAGACCGTGCACGGTCCCTTGCGATCGATGGAGTACATCACCTGGCAGTGGGCGCAGCCGGCGCCGTCGCAGGTGCACTCGCTCTTCCGCCGGAACTGTCCGAGGTCCGTGGGGATCGGCAGCAGGCCGAGCCGGAGCGCGACCGCCTCGTCGAACATGCTGGTCGAGGAATCGTAGTCCTTGCCGGACGCCTCGTCGCGGATCGGGCCGAGGTGGAACTCGACGTCCTCGATCGCGAGCTTCGGCACGTCGGCGAGCAGCGTGCGTCGGATCGCGTTGACCTGTGCCGCGGTCGGGCCTTCGAACTCGAGCAGCGTCTGGCGCGGCTTGAGCTCCTGGATGGAGACCGGCATCGTCCTACACCCTCCGTCCGCGCCGGCCGCCCTTCGGCTTCGTGCCGTCGTGCGGGACCGGCGTCACGTCCTCGATCCGCTGGATCTTCACGCCCGCGCGCGCGAGCGCGCGGATCGCCGCCTGGGCCCCGGGCCCCGGCGAGCGGGAGCGGTTCCCGCCCGGGGCGCGGACGCGCACGTGGAGCGTCTCGTACCCCTTCTCCTTCAGCACGGCCGCGATCTGGTCGGCGGCCTTCATCGCGGCGTACGGGCTCGATTCGTCGCGCGCGGCCTTCACGACCATCCCGCCGGTCGCCTTGGCGAGGGTCTCCGCGCCCGTGATGTCGGTCACCGTGATGTGAATGTTGTTGTAGCTCGCGAAGATGTGCGCGATCCCGATCTTCGCCATCGCCTAGTGCTCCCCCTCCGCCGGCACGGGCGGCGCCTCGGCCGGTTTCGCGGTCAGGCGCTCGCGCAGCGCGACCCGCATCGGATGCTCGTCGTCGGCGATCGGGCTGGTCGGCGTGTAGGCGATCTGGCCCTCCTCGTCGAGCCGGACGAGATAGCCCGGCCGGGTGACGCGGTGGTCGCCGATCGTGAAGTGACCGTGGACGATCCACTTCCTCGCGCCGTGGGGAGTGCCCGCGAGCCCGCGCGCGAGCACGATCGTCTGGAAGCGGCGGCGGAGCACGTCCTCGGTCGTGAGCGCCAGCACGTCGTCGATCGTGGGGGTGCCGACCTGGAGCACGCCGAGACGGGCGAGGCGCGCCAGCAGGAGCTCCGTCTCGCGCTGCGCCTGGGGCTCGCCGGTGCGCAGCCGCGCCTGGAGCTCGCGCGCCTGGCCGCGGAGGCCGCGCAGGATCGACTGCGCCTTCCACAGCTCGCGCTTGTTCTTCAGGCCGTACTTCTGGAGCAGCTTGCGCTCCTCCTCCATCCGGGCGGCCTCCCACGGATGCTTCGGCGTGTCGTAGGTGCGGCGCAGGAACTTCGGATCGCCCACAGGCTCACTCCTTCTTCGCCGCCGGGGCCGGTGCGGCCGGCGCGGGCGCCGGTTCCTTGCCGGCGGCCGCCGCGGCCTCCTTCGCCGCCTTCTTCAGCACGCCCGCAGCCATGCCGGTGCGGCCGTTGGAGCGCGTCCGCTGGCCGCGGACCTTCTGTCCGCGCTCGTGGCGCACGCCGCGGTAGCTGCGGATCATCTTCATCTGGTTGACATCGTCGCGTCGGCGGGTATCGAGGTCGGCGCCGACGTAGTGGATCGACTCGCCGAGGACCGGCTCGTGCGGGTGGTTGATCATCCAGGGGGGCACCTTGGACGGGAGCGCCGCGAGCACCGACTCGATCGACTCGACCGTCGGCTCGGGGAGGTTCCCGATGCGCTCGGTCGCCGGCACGCTCGCGAGCTCGCAGGCGACCAGCGCGAGGCGTGCGCCGACGCCGCGGACGCCCGTGAGCGCGAGCGCGACGGGGCGGGTGCCGTCGAGATCGGTGTTGGAGACGCGGACGATGTAGCGGAAGTTCGGGTTGTCGGGGACGTACTTGGCGGCCTTTCCGGTCGCGCCCGGAGCGGCGGCCTTGGCCTTCTTCCCCTCCTTGCCCTCCTTCGCGTCCTTCGACTCCTTGCCCTTGCCGCCCTTCTCCTTCTTCGCGCCCTTCTCGGGAGGAGCCTCCGGCCCGGCGGCCTCGGCCGGCGCGGCGGCCTTCGTCTCGGCCTCCTTCGATTCCTTCGGCGCGGAGTTCACTCCCCTTCGGCGGCCGGAACCCGGTACGGCGCGACCCGCAGGGAGCGGTCGCAGCCCCAGGTCCGGAGGTGCACCCTGCGAGCCGGCCCGCCTTTTTAAGCGCTTCCCTTCGCCGAGGGCGGCGAGGCCCCCGGCGCGGGCCCGGGCGACCGCCGCGCCTCGAGCACCCGGTACCCGGAGCCCCGGTCCAGCACGCGCACGGGACCCGGCCCGTGCTCTTCGAGCCACTGCTGGTAGTAGCGGATCCCCTGGCTGCCCTTCCCCACCAGAAGGAGGCGTCCCCCGGGCTCGAGGTGGGCGGGCGCCTCGGCCAGGAGACGCAGCACGTGCGGCCGGCCCACCCGGTACGGCGGATTGGTCGCGATGACGTCGAACGACTCGCCGTCCACCGGATCGTAGAACCCCCCTACGCGGACCTCCGCGTTCCGCACGCGGTTCCGATCGAGGTTCTGCTGGGCCAGGCGGGCCGCGCGGCGGTTGACCTCGGTCATGACGACCCGCCCCTCGCGCGCCGACTTCGCGGCGGCGACGCCGACGGCGCCCCAACCGCAACCGAGGTCGAGCACGCGATCGCGCGGCTGGACCCCGAGGTTCTGGATCAGGAGCGCCGTGCCCGGATCGAGCCCCCGGGCGGAGAAGACGCCCCGATCGATCACGAACTGCAGCAGCTCGCCCCGGTAGAGGAAGCGCAGCTCGCGCGGCGAGGGTCGCGAGTGCGGGTGCTCCGCGAAGTACGGTTCGCCCGACGCGGGCTCGGGCTCTTCGGTCATTTCGCCGAACTGTGCCGCCGGAAGAACGAGTCGCGTCGGGCCGTCGGCGCCGGCGCGCCGGCCCCGAGGGCCTCGCGGAGCGTGTCCTTCTGACGGGACGAGAGCGATCGGGGGATGTCGACGTGGACGGTCACGAGGAGGTCCCCCCGCGACGCGCCCCGGAAGTGCGGGAAGCCGCGCCCCCGGAGGCGGAACTGCGCCTCGGGCTGCGTGCCCGGCGGGATGTGGAGCGCGACGGTGTCCTCGATGGTCGGGATGGTCACGTCGCCTCCGAGCAGGGCGGTCGCGAGGTCGATCGTCGTCTCGCTGTAGGCGTCCACGCCCTCGCGGCGGATGTGCTCGACCGGCTCGAAGAACACCTGGACGAACAGGTCCCCGTTCGGGCCTCCGTCGATGCCGGAACCCCCGTGGCCGGGCACGCGCAGGACCGCGCCGTCGTCCATGCCGGGCGGGACCGTCACCTCGAGCCGCTCGACGCTGCGCACCTGACCCGAGCCGTGGCACGTGGAGCACTTCTCGAGGATGAGACGACCGCTCCCGTGGCACTTGGGGCACTCGCCCACCGAGATGAGCTGCGTGTAGCCCTGGCGGCGAACGCGGCGCACCTGGCCCGCGCCCCCGCACTCCGGACAGGTCTCGAGGGCGGTGCCGTCCTTCGCGCCCGTGCCGTGGCACGCCGGACAGGGTCCGCTCTTCGGGACCTCGATGGTCGGGTGCGCCCCCTTCACGGCCGCGGCCAGCGGAAGCCGGACCGCGACCTCCACGTCGTGCCCGCGGTTCGTCGGACCGCGGGGACGCGACGTGCCGAACGGATTCACGAAGGAACCGAACAGCTGCTGGAAGATCGGGGAGGAACCGAGGAGGTCCTCGAGGTCGGACTGGTGGGTGAAGTTCTGCCAGGTGAAGCCGCCGGGGCCGAAGTCGCTCTCGACCGCGTCGAACCCCTGCACGTCGTACCGGCGCCGCTTTTCCGGGTCGGCGAGCACCTCGTACGCCTCGGAGATCTGCTTGAACTTCTCCTCAGCGGCCTTCGGGTTCTCCTTCGCGACGTCCGGGTGGTACTGGCGGGCCAGGCGCCGGTACGCCTGCTTGATCTCGTCGGGGCTCGCGGTCTTGGGGACCCCGAGCACCTCGTAGTAATCGCGCCTCGCCATGGCCCGGAAGGGAACGACGGAGGGGCACGCGTCCCTATTTACCGATTGAGCCGGAGCGCGCGCGTCGCCGACCCGCGGGCCGGGTCCGCGACCAGCGGAAGAGGAAGCGCGTTCCGACGGAGGCGTCCAGGCGGCGCGCGGCGTCGCCCTCCGCGACCGCGATCTCGACGAGGCCGAAGCTCGAGCCCAATGCTCCGAGCCTCGATCGGCCGAGCGACTCGTAGCTCCGCACCCACGGAAGCGTGCGCGCGCGGTGCCCGGCGGCCGCGAGCCGCACCTGCGAGGTCCCGGCGGGCACCCACTCCGTGGGCACGTTCGTGATCAGGTTGCCGAACCGGTCGGCGTGGAGGATCTCCCCTCGCGCGCCCTCCTCCGTCCGCTCGGGCTCCGGCAGCGCGAGGTGGTGCGGCTGGACCAGCGGGCCCAGCCGGCTCGGGTTCGCGCCCGAGGCCAGCCGCGCGGCGGCGGGTGCGAACACGTCCCGGCCGTCGAAGGTGGTCCCGATCCGCGATCGGCCCAGCCGGCCGGGGTCGATCCGGTACGCGGCTCCGCCCCCGAGCGCCTCCGCGAGCGGGATCAGCACCCCGTTGTCGGGGCCGACGAGGCGGGAACCGTCGCGCGTCGCCACGACGATCGGGGCCCGGCGCCCGCCGACCCCCGGGTCGACCACCACCACGTGGACCGTGCCCGACGGGAACCCGCGGGCCATCGCGCGCACGAGGAACGCGGCCTCGCGGATCGCGTGCGGGCGGAGGTCGTGGGCCAGGTCGACGATCCCGCCGGGCGGGAGGTCGTGCGCCAGCACCGCCTTCATCTGGGCGGCGTACGCCGAGCCGACATCGGTCGTCAGGGTGACCAAGCGATCCCGTCGCATCGAGGTCCGCCCCCGCCGGGGGTCGCCGCCGGCCCGCCTACGACTTCATGATCGCGACCAGGAAGATCCCGACCGCGACCAGGGCGCCGATGACCGCCGCGATGATCACGAGGAACGAATTCCACAGGAGCGCCCCCAGGTGGCCCGAGGAGCCGCCGTTGAACGAGCCGTCGTGGTACAGGAACCCCGTCAGGATCCCGACGACCAGCCCGACGACCAGCAGCACGACCCCGATGGTCCGGCTCTTCCCGCTGCCGAAGTAGGCGGTGAAGATCCCGGCGAGGATCAGGAACAATCCGAAGACCAGCAGGAGGATCGTCAGGAACTGCCAGCCGCCGACCTGGAACGCTGCCGCCATCGCATCGAACATGGGTACCCTTCAGAATTTGATGCCCGTGAGCGTCTTCGTGTCGATCACGCCGGGCACCGAGCGGATCTTGTCGACGACGAGCTGTCCGAGGGCGTTGAAGTCCTCGGCCTCGACCTTCGCGATCAGGTCGTACTCCCCGAACAGCGGGTGCAGTTCCACGATCCCCTTGACCCGGAGCAGCTCGGTGTACACCTCGTGCTCCTTGGCCGGGGCGGTGCTGATGAGGACAAAGCCGATAGCCAAGCGACGGCCACCTTCTCGATGGGGCGCGACAACGGCCTCACCTTATAAGCGTTGAGTTTCGGAGCGCGGCCGCGCTCGCGCCGCAGGACCGGCGCCTCCTGTGGAAGCGACCTCGCTTAAGGGAGGCGCCCGTCGGATGGGGCCGACCATGGCGATCGCGCTCCGGACGTGGCCGGCGAGGCTCGTCGCGCGGCCCTGGCTGCTCGCCTTCGTGCCGGTCAACGCGGCCACCGCCGGCTTCGGCGTGCTCCTGCCGCTCCTGATCCTGATCCCGCTCCACGGGAACTGGGCCGACGTCGCCACGGCCGCGACCGTCTACAACTCCGCGGTGATCCTGTCCGCGGTCGGATGGGGGCACCTCGCGGACCGATCGCCGGCCCGTCGCTCCTTCCTGCTCGTGACCTACGCGGGTTACGCGGTCCTGTACCTCCTGCTCACCCACATCGACTCGATGCCCCTGCTCTACCTCGTCTACGGGGCGATCGGGGCGATCTCACCCGCCGCCGCGAACGCCTCGAACCTGCTCATCCTCGAGCGCTTCGGGAACGGGGAACGGGCGACCGCCTTCGCGTCGTTCCAGGAGATGAGCATCATCGGGTCCGTCCTCGGGCTCGTCATCGGGTTCCTCTGGACGAGCGCCGGGATCGCGCTCGTCGCGATGATCTACGTCCTCGCGGGCCTCGCGCTCGCGAGCGCGCTCGCGTTCTGGTGGGGCGTGCGGGAGGCCCCGGCACCGGTGCACGCCCGCACGGTCGCCAAGCACCCCGAGAGCCTCGCCTCCCGCCTGCGGACCACCTTCCCGTACCGCATCCCCGTCCCGTTCTTCCCGCGGCCGCCGCGCCTCCGGCCCGGGGCGATCGCGCGGTTCCGCCTCTGGGCGAAGGAGGAGCTCCACCACGAGCTGCCGCTCCTGATGGGGGCGATGTTCCTGTTCAACCTCGCCTCGAACCTCTACAACATCTCGTACACGCCGTTCCTCTACTCGCTCGGCATCGGGGCCGCCTCGATCTTCCTGGTGAACATCGCCAACAACTTCGCGCAGACGCTGCTCTACCCCGTCTCGGGCGCGTGGTCGGTGCGCTTCGGGCCGGACCGGCTGGTGCGCCTCTCCTCGTACGTGCGATCGCTCGGCTACCTCGCGACGGCCGGCTTCACGTTCGTCCTGCTGGTCGCGCCCCAGGCATTCTTCGCGAACTTCGTCGTCTTCGGCATCCTGGGGGGCGCGATCGCGATCTACACGACCGCGAGCACGCTGATCCTGTTCCGCGGGCTGGAGCGCCGCGACGCCGGGGGCATCCTGGGCATCAACAGCGCGCTCGGCGGCGCCGCGGCCGTGCTCGGCGCGGCGCTCTCCGGGGTGCTGGCGGTGTTCGGGAGCTACCGCCTCGTCTTCCTGGTCGCGGCGGGCGCGCTCCTCGTCTCGGTGCCGCTCTGGGCCGCCGCCTCGGTCGCCTACGAGCGCCGGATGCGGTCGTGCGCCGCGGAGACCACGGTAGCCTCCGTGGCGCCCCGCCCCCGACCGACCGCGCCGGACGCCCCGGTCGCCGCCAAACCAAATTAATCCGACCCGTCTCGGCCTCGCCGGAGCGTTCGGATGGCGACGATCTCACCGGTGCAGCGCGGTCTCGAGGACGTGGTCGCCCTCGAGTCGCGGATCTGCTTCATCGACGGGCACGAGGGGCGCCTGATCTACCAGGGCTACGATATCCGGGAACTGGCCGCCCGCTCGACCTTCGAGGAGGTCGCCTACCTGCTCTGGTACGGCCGCCTTCCCACCGCGACCCAGCTCGCGGAGCTGCGCGCCCGCTTCGGGGCCCTCCGCCCGTTGCCGCCCCCGGTCGTGGATCTCATCCGTCGGATGCCGACCGACGCGACGCCGATGGACGTCCTGCGCACGACCGTGAGCGCGCTCGCCCTGTTCGAGCCCGAGGAGGGAAAGCCCGGAGCGAGCTCCATCGGCGGCGCGCAGCGTCTGACGGCGGCCCTGCCGACGATCCTCGGCGTCTTCCACCGCCATCGGACCGGGATGCCGGACCTCGCGCCGAGGCCCGACCTCTCCCAGGCCGCCTACCTGCTCTATGCGCTGCTGGACCGGGACCCGACCGAGCTCGATGCGCGGGCCGTCGACGTCGCCCTGATCCTCCACGCCGACCACGAGCTCAACGCTTCGACGTTCGCGGCCCGGGTCACGGCGTCGACCCTCAGCGACCTGTACAGCGCGGTGACGAGCGCGGTGGGCACGCTGAAGGGGCCGCTCCACGGCGGCGCGAACGAGCGCGTCATGGAGATGCTCGACGAGATCGGGACCCCGGACCGGGCGGAGGCGGTCGTCCACCAGAAGCTCGCCCAGCACGAGCGCATCATGGGGTTCGGCCACCGCGTCTACAAGGTCGAGGACCCCCGGGCGACGATCCTGCGGGAGTGGTCCCGCCGCATCGGCGAGGAGCGTGGGAACACCGCGTACTTCGAGATGCTGCGCAAGGTCGAGGAGGTCGTCCACCGCGAGAAGGGGCTGTACCCGAACGTCGATCTCTACTCCGGTTCGATCTACTCGCTGCTCGGGATCCCGCACGACCTGTTCACGCCGATCTTCGCCGCGAGCCGGGTGAGCGGGTGGACCGCCCACGTCCTCGAGGAGTACCAGGACCTCCGACTGATCCGCCCGACGGCGAAGTACGTCGGCCCGACCGACCTCGCCTACGTGCCGATCCAGGACCGCCCGGGCTAGGAGCGCGGCCGCCGCGCGACCGTCCGTCGGCGCGACGCCCCCACCCGGACCACCCGCATCAACGGGTAGCGGAGATCGGGCCGGTGGGCCAGGCGCGCCTCGACCTCGTCGGCGCCGTCCTTCAGGCGCACGGTGACGTCGAGCATCTCGGCCCGGAGGTAGGCGTAGGCGTACCGACCCCGGCCCACCGGCCCGCCCGCCCCCGGATCGAGGCGGACCCGGACCGCCACGACGTAGGGCTGGAGCCCCACCGCCCGCTCGATCGTCCGCGCGACGCCGGGGGCGGTCCGGGCGGAGATCGGCATCCCGAGGTACTGATGGAACACGCCTCCGAGCTTCACGCCGGCCTCGAACAGCAGCGCCTCGCGCCGGGAGAGCGGCGCGTCGTGGATCGAGGTCGCCCGCGTCACGGTGCCGGGGCCTCCGCCGCATGCGGCGTCCGATCGACGGTGAACGGCCCCGCGATGTAGTAGAGAGCGACCCCGACGAGGAGCACGTAGCCGGCGACGAGCGCGACCGCGTAGAGCGGCGAGCCGGTCGCCGGCCGGAATTGCAGGATCACGAGCGTGACCGCGGCGGCGGCCCCGGTGATGGCCGACGGCCATCGGAGGCGCGCGCCCCGTCGGATCTTCGGGTAGGGGATCGGCACGACCATCAGCACCGCCAGAGCGCTGGCCCCGATGAGGACCGCGAGCGGCTGGACCGTCTGGAACGCGGGGGTGTCGTGGAAGAGCAGGGCCACGATGAGCGCGAGGGCCGACTGGGGCGTCGGGACGCCGAGGAAGTAGCCCCGCTGGAACCCCCGCGCGGTGAAGTAGGTGAGCCGGGCGAGCGCCGCGGCGAGGTAGGCGCCGGCGACGACCGTGGTCCACGGCGCCCACGCCTGCCACGTCGCGACGTTGGCGGTATGCACCGCGATCAGGAACGCGGGCGCGACCCCGAACGTGATGCCGTCCGCGATCGAGTCGAGGTAGCGGCCGAGCGGGCCCGCGGGCCGCGGGCTGCGGCGGGAGAGCATGCCGTCGAGCCCGTCGAACCCGATCGCGGCCGCGATGAGGAACATCGCCCAGAGGGGGTTGCCCGCGAGCACGTAGAGGACCGCGCCGACGCCGAGCAGCGCGTTCGCGAGCGTGGCGAGATTCGCGAAGACGCGCCAGCGGTCGGTCACGGGCCCTCGCGGGCGATCGTCGTCTCGCCGGCGCGGACGCGGTCCCCGACGCGGACCGCGGGCGTCGCCCGCGCCCCCGGGAGCAGCACGTCGACGCGAGAGCCGAGGACGATCATGCCGAAGCGGTCGCCCTTCCGGCCCGCCCACCCGGCCCGGACGAACGACACCAGCCGCCGGGCGAGGATCCCGGTCATCTGCACGACCTCCACCGGGCCGAGCGGGGTCTCGAGGACGTAGTGCCGCTGCACGTTGCGGTCGGCCTCCGCGCGGTACGCGGGCCGGAACCCCGCGCCCGCGTCCCCGACCGAGGCGACGCGGGCGTCCAACGGCAGCCGGTTCACGTGGACGTCGGTCACATTCATGAAGACCGAGACCCGCCAGCGATCCCCCTCCCGTTCCACGGAGCGGACCCGGCCGTCCGCGGCGGAGACGATGCCGGGACCCGGTCGGCGCTCCGGGTCGCGGAAGAACCACGCGAGGAACGCCGCGACGGCCGCGGCGACCCCGAGCACCGCCCACGCGGCGAGCGGGTGCGGTAGGATCCCCAGCGCGAGGAGGACGGCGCACAGAAGAAGGACGATCCCGACCGCCCCGAGAGGTCGGCCGGCGCCCGGGGCGAACACGCGCCTTATCCGGTCAGGACGATCTCGATGTTGACGCCGTCCGGCACCTGGATGCGCATCACCTGGCGGAGGGCCCGCTCGTCGGCGTCGATGTCGATCAGGCGCTTGTGGATCCGCATCTCCCAGTGGTCGATCGTGCTCGTGCCGCCGCCGTCCGGGCCCTTGCGGATCGGGACCTTCAGCTTCTTCGTCGGGAGCGGGATCGGGCCGGCGATCTGGACCCCGGTCTTGCTCGAGATCTCCCGGATCTGCTTGCAGATCGAGTCGACCTTCTTCGAGTCGGTCCCGCTGAGGGAGATCCGGGCCTTCTGCGGCATCGATGGACCCTCCCCTCGGTCGGACGCGCCCTGCGGGGCCGCCTACTCCCGCTTCTTGATGTCGACGACGACGCCCGCGGCGACGGTCTGACCCATGTCGCGGACGGCGAAGCGGCCCAGCTGCGGGAACTCCTTGTACTTCTCGAGGACGAGCGGGCGCTTCGGCGTGATGCGGACGACCGCCGCGTCCCCGGTCTTGAGGGTCTGGGGGTTCTCCTCGGCGGTCTGGCCGGTCTTCGGGTCGAGGCGCTTGAGCAGCTCGGTGAACTCGCAGGCGACCTGCGCCGTGTGCGCGTGGAAGACCGGCGCGTAGCCGACCGTGATCACGCTCGGGTGGTTCAGGACCTGGATGTTCGCGGTGAAGCTCTCGACGACCGTGGGCGGGCTCGAGACCGGGCCCGCGACGTCGCCGCGCCGGATGTCGTTCTTGTCGATGCCGCGGACGTTGAACCCGACGTTGTCGCCGGGCAGCGCCTCCTGCACCGCCTCGTGGTGCATCTCGATCGACTTGACCTCGCCCGACTTCCCGCTGGGGAGGAAGATGATCTTGTCGCCGATCTTGACCTTCCCGGTCTCGACGCGGCCCACGGGGACCGTCCCGATGCCCGTGATCGTGTAGACGTCCTGGACCGGCAGCCGCAGCGGCTTGTCGGTCGGCTTCTCGGGGACCTTCAGGTTGTCGAGCGCCTGGAGGAGCGTCGGCCCCTTGTACCAGGGCATGTTGGCGCTCGCCTTGTTGATGTTGTCGTCCTTGAACGCGGAGATCGGGATGAACACGACCTGCTCCGCGACCTTGTAGCCGACGTTCTTGAGCAGCTTCGTCAGCTCCTCCTTAAGGTCGTTGTACTTCGCTTCGGAGTAGTTGACCTCCTGGCGGTCCATCTTGTTGATCGCGCAGATCAGCTGGTTGACCCCCAGCGTCCGCGCGAGGAAGATGTGCTCCCGGGTCTGCTCCTGCACGCCCTCGGCCGCGGAGACCACGAGCACGGCCGCGTCGGCCTGGCTCGTGCCGGTGATCATGTTCTTGACGAAGTCCCGGTGGCCCGGCGCGTCGATGATCGTGAAGTAGTACTTCTGGGTGTCAAACCGCCGGTGCGCGATGTCGATCGTGACGCCGCGCTCGCGCTCCTCCTTGAGGTCGTCCATCACCCAGGCGAACTCGAACGTCGCCTTGCCCTTCGCCTCGGCCTCGGCGCGGTACTTGTCGATCTCCTCCTGACGGATCACCCCCGTGTCCAGGAGCAGCCGACCGACGGTAGTGGACTTGCCGTGGTCGACATGGCCAATGAAGACGATGTTGAGGTGGGGCTTCTGCGCCATCGAGAGTGGACTCCGGGCGCGGCCAAAAGGTACCCCTATTTAGGTATTGTCACGCCGCACGCCGAAGAAATCGTCGTCCGGCGCCGGGCGGAGGCCACCGCGCGCTAGTCGGTCGGTCCGAGCGCGATCTCGTTGCCGTCCGGGTCGACGACCATGGCCCACCAGCCCCACGCCTCGTGCTTCGGGGCCTGGCTGAAGCGGACCCCCTTCGCCTGCAGCGCCGCGCACGACGCCTCGAAGTCCCCGGGCAGGTGGAGCTGGATGCCCTGGTTGCCCGGTTCGAGCAGCTCCTTGTCCATCCAGTCGGAGGTCTGGCAGAGATGGATCACGCCGTTCTCCCCCCGGCGGCCGACCGTCACCCAGTGATCGAAGTCCTGCACCACGTCCAGCCCGAGCTTCTGCGTGTACCACGCGACCGAGCGCGGCCGGTTCGACACTAGGACGGCGACCGACCAGAACTGGGGCTGGGGCGCCTTCGACTTCGCGGGGCTGGCCTTCGACTTCGGGGTGCTCTTCTTCCGGGCGGGCATCGCTTCCTCGCTCGCCGGGAGCCCGAGCCGAGATATGAGGGTCCGCGGGGGTTCGCGGAACGCCTCGCGGCGTGGCGCGCAGCAATCAATTTAGCAGAGGAGGGGGTCCCCCGCCTTCACCGTCCCCGGAGGGCCGCGGGGGCGGCGCGTGGCACGATGCTCTGCGAGATGTGCGGAAAGGACGTCGCGTCGACCTCGCGCGTCCGCATCGAGGGATCGGTGCTCCGCCTCTGTCCCGACTGCGCGCGGTTCGGCAAGCCGATCGACCCGCCCCCCGTCCCGGCGGCTGTGCGCTCGATCCCGCCGCCGACGCGCTACGGCGGGGGCGCCTCCCGGTCGGCGACCGGTCCGCGGCGGATGGAGGAACGCGACCTCTACGTCGAGATCGGCGAGCTCGAGCTGGCCGCGGACTGGCCGAAGCGGATCCGGCTCGCCCGGGAGGGCCTCCGCTGGACCCCGGAGGATCTCGCCAAGAAGCTGAACGAGAAGAAGTCGATCGTGCTGAAGCTCGAGAGCGGTGGGTTCCACCCGCCGGACGACCTCGTGCGCCGGGTGGAGCGCCTCCTGAAGGTCCGGCTGCGGGCCGACGGGTCGACCCCGACCGCCTGAGCCCGGCGCGAACCTTTACAAGCCGAGACCGCTCGGCCGCCGCAAGGTAGCCATGCCCGCTCGATCCAAGGCCCGCACGAAGTCCCGGTCGGCTCCGAAGCGCTCGGCCCCGCGGCGCCCGGCCCTCACGCCGACGACGAAGGCGCGCAAGGTGTTCATGGTGACCGGCGGCGTGACCAAGTTCGCGAAGGCCCACCCCTCGATGGACTTCCGGCTGATGGTCAAGCGGGCGTACGACTACGCCCTGAAGGACATCCCGAACCTCACCAAGGACCGGATCGACGGGACGCGGATCTCGTACTTCTCGGACCACTTCTCGCGCCAGCTCAAAGCGGCGAGCATGGTCCAGGACTACCTGGGCATGAACCCGAAGGGGTCCGTGCGCATCGAGTGGGGCGGGGCGACCGGCGGCGAGTGCTTCCAGGCGGCGTACGAGGCCGTCGCGAGCGGCCGCATGGACGTCTGCCTCGGGGCCGGCTACGAGACCATGAGCCGCGTCGCGACCTGGAAGGGCAACGAGTTCATCGCGCTCGCGTCCGACACGAACTTCGACTTCCCGCTCGGGGGGTTCTACACGGGCTACTACGCCCTCATGGTCGTCCGCCACATCTACGAGTACATCCGGCGCAGCAAGTACGCGCACGTCACGGACGAGCGCGAGGCGCAGCGGCTCGCCATCGCCGAGGGCGCGCGCATCATGAGCCTGGTCTCGGTCAAGAACCACCGCAACGCGCTCCACAACCCCTACGCGCAGTACCCGAAGCGGCTCACCGTCGACGACGTGCTGCGATCGGAGATGATCAGCTACCCGCTGACCCGCGAGCAGATCTGCACGATGAGCGACGGGGCGGCCGTCGTGGTCCTCTGCACGGAGGAGCGGGCCAAGGAGTTCACCTCGAAGCCGGTCCGCGTCATCGGCGTCGGGACCGGCACCGACACGATGCGGCTCGCGGACCGACCGTTCGGGCAGGTGCCGCTCATGCCGAAGGAGCGGGCGAGCGACTACGAGGATCTGCAGTACCCGGGCATCCACTCCTTCCGCGCGGGCCGGGCGGCGGGCCTCGAGGCGTACCGCATGGCGGGGATCACCGATCCGAACCGGGAGCTCGACTTCATCGAGCTGCACGACGCCTACGCGTCGAGCGAGATCCAGACCTACGAGGACCTCGGGCTCTGCAAGTACGGCGAGGGGTACGACTTCACCGAGCGCGGCGACCCGTTCCTGAAGGGGATCGACTACGGCTTCGAGGTGCCGGGCGCGGGCGCGATCCCCGTGAACCCGTCGGGCGGGCTGATCGCCTGCGGCCACCCGGTCGGCGCCACGGGCCTGATGCAGGGCGTCTTCGCCTTCTGGCAGCTCCAGGGGACGATCGCGAAGCACTTCGGCGACCGGACGCTGCAGATCGCGAACGCCCGGCGCGGGGCGATCCACAGCCACGCGGGGACCGGGTCCGCGGTCACCGTCTCGATCCTCGAGCGGGGGTTCTGATGCGGCCCCGGCCCCCGACCTACGACAAGTTCCGCGACGTCCAGGCCGAGCTCGACAAGACCGGCGCCGCGATCTTCCGCGACGTCGACCGCGTCGAGAGCCTCGTCATCCGCTACCCCTACTCGATCACGTACATCCACAGCTACGCCGAGGACTCGCCGTTCTTCCTCGGGCTCGCCGAGGGCAAGCTCCGCGGCTCCAAGTGCCGTCGGCCCAAGTGCGGGTTCGTCTACGCGACGCCGCGCAGCCACTGCATGGTGTGCGGGGCGCCTACCGAGTGGATCGATCTGCCCACCTCGGGTCGCGTCCACTCCTGGACGACCTGCCACTTCGGCAGCGAGGCGTTCCTGAAGGAGACGCCGTACAACCTCGCGATGGTCGAGTTCGACGGGGTCGGGAGCCTCCTCCTCGTCCGCCTGAAGGACGCGGTCGAGTCGGACCTCTACGTCGGGATGCCGGTCGAGGCGCGCTTCGACCCGAACCCGAAGTACCTCGTGACCGACATCTGGTTCGTGCCCAAGACCTGAGCGGGCAGGCTCACGGATCCCGGAGCCCGACCAGGGCGAGCACGTCCTGGTGGTCCCGGGCGAACTCGCTCGCGACCATCGTTCGGACCGGGCGGAACGCGAGCTCGCGCCAGAGGGGACCGGCCGCCGGGGCCGGATCCGGCCAGGAGAACCGATAGACGAACTGGAGGTCCCAGTGCGGGTCGCCTCCCTCCGCGCCGCGCCCGTACGTCTCCGAGAACACCTGCGGGCGGCCCGGCTCGTCGATCGGGCGGCCGAGCAGCTCGGCCGAGATCCGTCGGGCCGCGTCGCCGGGGGACTCGAACAGCAGGAGGTGGCTCGCCGGCAGCATCCAGCGATCCGGCCATCGTCGGAGCCGCTCCCCGCTCAGGCCCCCGGCCTCGGACCACGGGCCCTCGGGATCGATCCGGCCCAGGAGCACGTCGCCGGGTCGGGTCGCGGACTCGACGACGAGGAAGGCGCTCAGGCAGAAGCCGTCGTCCGGGACCTCCGACGTCCCGGCCGAGGGCGGGCGAGTCCCCGGACGGAACCGGCAGAACCGGCGCGCGGCCACGCGCGCCCACACCTCGCCGGTCGCTTGAGCTCTGCGCGATCTCTACGCCGGACCGGGCGGCGGGGGCGGCGCGCCCGAGGCCGGAGGGCTCCCACGCCGCCGCAGCGCCACGACGACCAGGGCGACGAGCGCGACCGCGACCACGATCGGCAGGAGGACCGCCCAGTCCTCGAACGGGTTCCCGCCGCCCGAGCTCGTCGGGCAGAGCGGGCCGGAGCAGGACCCGACATTCTGGTAGAACGAGCCGAGGGCGCTCGATGCGGTCGTCGTGCCCACCGTCGCGGTCGCGAACGCGTTGACGATGAAGCCGGACGACGTCCCGACCGCGACCTTCGCGATGCTGAACGTGAGCACGGTCCCGCTGTTCGAGAGCGAGAAGAGGAGGACCCCCGCGGGGGCGGACGACGGCTCCAGACTGACGTAGCTGCCCGCCGTGGTGTTGTTGCCGAAGAGGGCGTAGGCGCTCGCGTTGAGCTGGGACCCGCCCCCGAAGTCGACCGAGTACTCGTACGACGTCGTGTTCAGCACGAAGGGCCCGTCCAGCGTCAGCGTCACCGTGAGATTCGCTCCCCCCGGGTCGTAGGTCGTGATCCCGATCAGCGCAGCGCTCCGGATCGCCGTGGAAGGAGCCTGGCTGAACGACAGGTCGTAGCCGGAACCCGCGGCGCTGGCGAGGCCGGCCGAGCCGACCACCAGCGCGCCGGCGACCACGGCGAGCGCCACCCACCACGCGGAGCGGACGGACATCGGTCCCTGCCGAGCCCGGAGCGGTGGCTGCGGAACCCCGTTCCGAGCGCGCCCCGGGGCCCGAATCAGCGGGACGGGGGTCGATAAGCCTTGCGAGGCGAGGATCCGGAGGGAGGTGCCGCGGGCCGGGCTTGAACCGGCGGCTTCAAGATCTTCAGTCTTGCACTCTCCCAAACTGAGTTACCGCGGCACGGAGGGGAGCCCAGCGACGCCCGCCATATTATAGATAGGGATAGTGCGAGCCCCGCCGGCTCAACGGGACGGGATTGCGTCCCAGAGATAGCCCGGAAGCGATAGACCGGCGCGTTCGATCTCGGCGCGCTCGACCGGACGCCAGAAGGTCCGGAGGGAGCCGCAGGGCCGGCCGTCCTCGGAGGCCGAGGTCGCGTCGATCGCCTGCCCCTCCGGCGCCAGGGGACCCAGCCGCGCCCGGGCCACGTAGAGTCGACCGGCGCGCGGGAGCCGGCGGTGCTCGTAGGTGCCCGGACCGGTGCTCACCATCAGCCGGCCGCCCAGCTCGAGCGCGGTCCAATACGAGACCTCGTAGAGCACGGTAAAGTGGAGCCCGGTGTGGAACAGCCCGGGCCAGCCGGTCTCGTCGGACTCGGGCCGGAAGAACGTGCGCAGCTCCCGGCTCCCGTCCGCATCCTCCACCCGCTCGAACCGGAGCCGGAGGCCCCGGGGGTTCGCGGGCCCGCATCCGAAGCACCGGTTCTCGGGAGGGTTCTCCAGCTCGACCATGCGGGGGGAACGCGCGGCCTCCCTCTTGCGGTTTCGGAGCCGGTCCGCCTCCGGGTCCCGGCCCAACGCGCGCGCGTGCGTTCGAGCGGCGGATCACGCTTCACCGGCGGGCGAGCCTTATCAACCCCTCCCGACCTCGTGAGTGCGTGCCCGGACCTTCGACCCTCGTCGTGGCGGAGAAGTTCAACACCGCGCTCCGGATCGCGGTCGTCCTCTCGGACGGCCGGATGAAGCGCGCCCGTGTCGGCGGGACGAACGTCTTCGAGTTCGATCGCCCCGACGGTCGCTACGCGGTCGCGGGGCTCCGCGGCCACATCGTCGAGCTCGACTACCCGGCCGAGTTCCAGGAGTGGACGCTGGCGAGCCTACCCCGGCTGCTCGAAACCCCCCCGCTCAAGCGGGTCACCGAGACCGGGATCGTCACCGCGCTCCAGTCGATGGTGCGCGGGTTCGACCGCGTGATTATCGCCACGGACTTCGACCGGGAGGGCGAGCTCATCGGGCTCGAGTGCCTCGAGCTCCTCCAGAAGGTCCACCCCGACATCGAGGTCCGGCGGGCCCGCTACAGCGCCCTCACGCGCGACGAGATCGAGCGGAGCTTCGGGAACCTCCAGACGCTCGACCACGCGCTCGCGGAGGCCGCCTCGGCGCGCCAGGAGATCGACCTCGTCTGGGGCGCCGTGCTGACGCGCTACCTCTCGCTCACGGCCGGCCAGCGCGGTCGTGGCTTCCTGTCGGCCGGGCGGGTCCAGACCCCGACGCTCGCGCTGCTCGTCGAGCGCGACCAGACGATCAAGGAGTTCGTCCCGACCCCGTACTGGGAGATCCACGCCGAGGGCGAGAAGGGTGGGGAACGATTCTCCCTGCAGCACGCCCACGGTCGGTGGGAGTCGAAGCCGGAGGCCGAGGCGATCTTCGGGCGGGTCCGCGACGTCCACGAGGGCCGGGTCGCGGCGTTCCAGGAGGAACCGACCCGCCGGCGCCCCCCGGTGCCGTTCTCCACGACGCTGTTCGTCGCCGAGGCCACCCGACTCGGGCTCGGGGCCGCGAACGCGATGCGGATCGCCGAGGACCTGTACACCCAGGGCCTGATCAGCTACCCGCGGACGGACAACACGGTCTACCCTCGGAGCCTCTCCCTTCGCCCCCTCGTCGAGAAGTTCCGCGAAGGTCCGTTCGCGGAGGCGGCCGACTTCGTGCTCACGCAGCCCAGCTTCCGCCCCAGCCGGGGACGGACCGAGACGACCGACCACCCGCCGATCTATCCGACCGGCGCGGTCGATCCGAAGAAGCTCCGCCCCGACCACGCCAGGGTCTACGAGCTCGTCGTGCGCCGGTTCCTCGCGACGGTCGCGCCCGACGCGATCGGCTACCAGCGGACCGCCCAGGTCGCGATCGGGGGCGAGCCGTTCGAGGGGAAGGGCCAGCACGTGACCGATCCCGGATGGTACCGCGTCTACCCGTACTCCCAGCCGGAGGAATCGGCGATGCCGGTGCTCGCGGTCGGCGAGACGGTCGCCGTGCCGAAGGTCGAGCTGGTCGAGGAGCAGACGCGTCCCCCCCGGCGATTCACCCAGGGCTCGCTCATCCAGGAGATGGAGCGGCTCGGCCTGGGCACGAAGAGCACGCGGCACGACGTCCTGCAGAAGCTCTTCGACCGACACTACGTCAACCAGCGCCAGCTCGAACCGACGACGACCGGGATCGCCGTCACCGACGCGCTGCGCGCGCACGCGGCGGTGATCACGCGCCCGGAGATGACCCACCGCCTCGAGGAGGACATGGAGCTCGTCGCGGAGTCGAAGAAGCCCAGGACCGAGGTCCTCGACGAGTCGCGGGAGATGCTGCGGGAGGCGTACGGTCTCCTCGCTGCGAACGCGCCCGCCGTCAAGGAGACCCTGACCGGGGCGCTCGACAGGCAACACTTCGTGGGGCCGTGCCCGCGCTGCGGGGGCGCGCTCCTGATCCAGCGAAGCCCGCGCGGCTCCCGATGGATCCAGTGCGCGAACAACCCCGCGACGTGCACGGTCACCTACTCCCTGCCCGCGGCCGGTTTCATCGAACCGGCGCCGGAGTTCCTGTGTGCCCAGTGCAAGTCGCCGCGGCTCAAGATCACATTCCGGGGCCAGCGACCCGACCTCTACTGCATGAACCCCGAATGCCCCGAGCATCACCGGGCGTTCCGGATCGGCACGTGCCCGGCCAGCCACCACCCGCTGGAGATCCGCTACTCCTTCCTCGGCAAGCGGTTCGTCGGGTGCACGGGATATCCGGAGTGCCGGGTCACCTACCCGCTGCCGCAGCGGGGCCGGCTCGACAAGGACCAGCCGCCCTGCCCGACATGCGGCGCCCCGGTCGTCACGGCGATCGAGGCCGGCCGCCCCCCGTGGACCCTTTGCATCAATCCGGCGTGCCCGACCCGCGTCAAGGAACCGGCCAAGGCGGCCGCGAAGAAGCCGGCCCGCTCGGGCACGAAGTCGAAGGGCCGCGCCCGGGCGGCCGGAGCGGCCTCGAAGGCCCGGTCCCGTCGCGCGCGCGCCGCGGAACCCGCGACCGCCGAGACGGCGGTCATCGCTCCGCCCCGCGTCCCGGAGTCGTAAACCGGTCGCATAGGGCCGCGCGGCTAAGAGGTCGTCCCCCGGTCGCTCCGGGGGAACTCCGTTCCGCGACCTCTCGCCCCGGGTTAAATACGGACGCCTCGTGAAATCTCTCGTGGCGACTTCCCGTCAGCTTCTGGAGCTCGACTCTCGCACGTTCGAGCGCGAGCTCGCCCGGAATCCCGTCGTCATCGTCCCCGTCGGGGCGCTCGAGGCCCACGGTCCCCACCTCCCGCTCGGGGCCGATCAGATCCAGGCGGAGGCGACCGCGCGGGCGCTGGCCGACCGGGTGGATGCCCTCATCGCGCCGACGATCGCCTACGGATCCGCTCCGGGCGCCCGACGGTTCCCAGGGACGGTCTCCCTATCCATGGCGCAGTTGCAGACCCACGCTACCGGCGTCCTCTCGGAGCTCGCCCGCTCCGGCGTCCGGCGGCTCCTCGTGCTCTCGGGGCACGCCGAGCGCGGCCACATGGCGGCGCTCCGGGAGGCGGCCGACGACGCGATGCGCGCCTACCCCGCGACGAGGATCGTCGTGCTCTCCGACTACGATTTCGTCTACGAGCTCCGGGGAACGGAGTCGCCTGCGACCGACGGCCACGCGGGACTGCTCGAGACCTCGCGGGTGATGGCGCTCGCCCCGGGGGCGGTCGGGGCCGCGCGCCCGGTGGTGCTCGAGCGGGGCAGCCCGTTCGTGCCGGGCCCGCCCGACGCGCGGGAGTGGCCCGAGAGCGTCATGGGCGACACGCGGCCCGCGTCGGCGGAGCTGGGACGCCGCGTCCAGGACCACGTGGTGGCGCGCCTGGTCGAGACCGTCGGCACGCTGCTGCCGGCCTGAGCCGGATCGAGGACCGATGGCCGATCCCAGCGACGCGATCCGCATCCGCGGCGCGCGGCAGCACAACCTCAAGAACGTCTCGCTGGACCTCCCGCGCGGGAAGTTCATCGTCATCACCGGCGTGAGCGGGTCCGGCAAGTCGTCGCTCGCGTTCGACACGCTCTACGCCGAGGGCCAGCGCCGGTACATCGAGAGCCTCTCCGCCTACGCGCGCCAGTTCCTCGGCCAGATGGACAAGCCCGACGTCGACACGATCGACGGGCTCTCGCCGGCGATCGCGATCGAGCAGCGGGCGGGCAGCCGGAACCCCCGGTCGACGGTGGGCACGGTGACCGAGATCTACGATTACCTGCGGCTCCTGTTCGCCCGCATCGGGGTCCCGCACTGCCCGAACGACGGGCACGAGATCGCGCCGCAATCGGTCGACCGCATCGCCGGATCGATCGCGAGCCGCGCGCAGGGCGAACGGATCGATCTCCTGGCGCCGGTGATGCGCGCCATGAAGGGCGAGCACCGCGACGTCCTCGACCGGCTCCGGAAGGAGGGGTACCGCCGGTTCGTGATCGACGGGGTCGAAGTCCGCCTCCCGGGCCCCGAGATCCGCCTCGAGAAGCACAAGAAGCACACGATCGAGGTCGTCGTGGACGGCTTCGAGGTCGGCCCCGGCGAGGAGAGCCGGCTCGCCGAGTCGGTGGCGCTCGCGCGCGACCTGGGCGACGGGCTCGTCGTCCTCCGCCGGCCGGGCGGCGTGCGCGAGGTGTTCTCGAGCCGCCGAGCCTGCCCCGAGTGCGGCTTCTCGATCGAGGAGCTCACGCCCCGGATGTTCTCGTTCAACAACCCGTTCGGAGCCTGCCCCGAGTGCCTCGGCATCGGGGCGACCCTGCACGCCGATCCCGACCGGATCATCCCCGACAAGGACAAGCCGCTCGGCCGCGCGATCGCCGTGTGGGGGCTGACCCCCGACGGCCGCGGCCTCGCGACGTTCGCGACGATGTTCGGCTACGACCCCCGCCGCCCGGTCCGGGAGCTGTCCGAGAAGGGCTGGAAGGCGCTCATGTACGGCTCGACCCAGAGCCTGGGCTTCTCGAGCCGCGGGCCCGGCCACTGGTGGGGGACCGGATGGCTGCGCGAGGGGCTCGTCGCGGCGGTGGAGCGCCGGTGGAAGTCGACCAAGAGCGAGGGCGCGAAGGAGTACTACCTCGGGTTCCTGTCGTTCACGCCGTGCCGGTCGTGCGGCGGGCGTCGCCTCAAGCCCGAGAGCCTCGCCGTCACCGTGGAGGGCCGGTCGATCGCGGACGTCGCGGCGATGACGGTCGACCGCGCGGCCGCGATGTTCCACGACCTCGCGCTCGGCGATCGGGAGGAGCAGATCGTGGGGCAGGTCGTCCGGGAGATCCGGGCCCGCCTCGGTTTCCTGGAGAACGTCGGGCTCACGTACCTCACCCTCGACCGCGCCTCGGGCACGCTGTCGGGCGGGGAGGCGGAGCGGATCGCGCTCGCGACCCAGATCGGCTCGGGCCTCGTCGGGGTCCTCTACATCCTGGACGAACCCTCGATCGGGCTGCATCCCCGCGACCACGCGAGGCTGCTCGCGACCCTGAAGACGCTCCGCGACCTCGGCAACACGGTGCTCGTCGTCGAGCACGACGAGGCGACGATGCGCGCGGCCGACTGGCTCGTCGACCTCGGGCCCGGCGCCGGCGTCCACGGCGGGGAGGTCCTGTTCTCCGGTCCGCCCGGCGAGGTCGGGTCGGCCCGCCGCTCGGTGACGTCCGAGTTCCTGAGCGGGCGGCGCGCGATCGAGGTCCCCGCGCACCGGCTCGCGCCCGCCCGGCGGTTCCTCACGATCCACGGGCCGCGGGAGCACAACCTGAAGGGCGACGAGATCCGGATCCCGCTCGGCCTGTTCGTGGCGCTCTCGGGCGTCTCGGGGAGCGGCAAGTCGACCGCCCTCGAGGAGATCCTCTACAAGGCGATCCGCCGCCACCTCGGCCTCGGCCACGAGAGCCCGGGCCGTCACGACTACATCGAGGGGATCGACGAGATCGATCGGGTCCTCCTCATCGACCAGTCGCCGATCGGCCGCACCCCGCGCTCGAACCCGGCGACCTACACGGGCGTGATGACGCCGATCCGCGAGCTGTTCGCGAGCCTGCCCGAGGCGAAGGCCCGCGGCTTCGCCCCGGGCCGGTTCAGCTTCAACGTCGCGGGCGGGCGCTGCGAGGCGTGCGAGGGCGACGGCGTGCTGCGCTACGAGATGCACTTCCTCCCGGACGTCTACATCGCCTGCGAGGAGTGCGGCGGGAAGCGGTTCAACGAGGAGACGCTCCAGGTCACGTTCAAGGGCAAGACGATCGCCGACGTGCTCGACATGACGGTCGACGAGGGTCTCGAGTTCTTCCGGAACCAGCGCCGCATCGAGTCGCGGCTCGGGCTCCTCGCCGAGGTCGGCCTCGGGTACGTCAAGCTCGGGCAGAGCGCGACCACGCTCTCGGGCGGCGAGGCCCAGCGGATCAAGATCGCCTACGAGCTCGCGAAGCCGCCCACCGGCCGCACGCTCTACCTGCTCGACGAGCCGACCACCGGGCTCCACTTCGCCGACGTCGAGCGGCTGCTCGCGGTGCTGTTCCGCCTGCGGTCCGGCGGGAACACCGTGGTCGTGATCGAGCACAACCTCGACGTGCTGAAGTCGGCGGACTGGCTGATCGACCTCGGTCCCGAGGGCGGGGACGCGGGGGGCCGCGTGATCGCCGCCGGGCCTCCCGAGGCGGTCGCCCGCGCCGCGGGATCGCACACCGGGCGGTACCTGGCCCCGCTCCTGGGGACGCCGGTGCCCCTCGCGCGGACGGTCCGGCGATGAGCGAGGGGCGGGGCCCCGAGCTCCCGGCGTTCGTGCCGGCCAGCCAGCTCGCGGCCGCCACGGGCGAAGGGTTCCGGACCGGACCGGACGCTCCGGGCGTCTACCTGTTCCGCTCGCCGCGGGGCGAGGTCATCTACGTCGGGAAGGCCCGCAGCCTCCGCCGCCGGGTCCTCGACCACCTGCGGGCCAAGATCGAGAAGGACGGCACGATCGTCGCGCAGAGCGCGAGCGTCGAGTTCGTCCCGACGGCGACCGAGCGCGAGGCGCTCCTGCTCGAGGCGAACCTGATCAAGCAGTACCAGCCGCCGTCGAACGTGCTCCTCAAGGACGACAAGAGCTACCCGTACATCGCCGTCACCGCCGGAGAGCCGTTCCCCCGGATCCTGCTGGTCCGACGGCCCCGCCGCGCGCCGGGCACGCTCCTCTTCGGTCCGTACACCAGCGCCCGGGAGGCCCGCGGCGTCGAGCGCCTCCTCGCCGACCTCTTCCGCCTGCGCCGGTGCGTCCGGCTCCCGAAGGCGGCCTGTCTCTACTACCACCTCGGGGTCTGCTCGGCCCCGTGCATCGGCGCGATCTCGCCCGAGGACTACCGGGCCGACGTCGACCGCGCCACCCGCATCCTGCGCGGCCAGGCCGGCCTCGTGCGCTCCGAGGTCGAGGCCGAGATGCGGAAGGCCGCGCAGCACGAGGAGTTCGAGCGCGCGGCGAGCCTGCGCGACGCCCTCGCCGGACTCGGCGCGCTCGCCGAGCGGCAGTCGGTGCTGGGCCGGGGGACCGGCCGCTCCGATGTGATCGCCGTCGCGTTCCCGAACGATCCGGCCACGCTGCGCGTCGCGGTGGGCCTCCTGCGCGTCGAGGACGGGGAGGTCCGGCGGACCGAGCCGCATCTGGTCACGATCCCGGCGGACGACCTGCCCGAGCCCGGCGAGGTCCTCCGCCAGTTCCTCTCGCAGTACTACGGCGCGCTCGTGGAGCTGCCCGAGCGGATCTACATCGCGGGGGCCCGCCCCGCGGGGCTCGACGCGACCCTGGACGAGATGTTCGGCACGCGGGGGATCGAGGTGCACTTCCGCCCCACGGGCCGCTACGCGGCGCTCGCCGGGCTCGCCGAGCGCCTCGCGCGCGCGACGGTCGACCAGGTGGTCGCCCGCCCCGCGCCGCGGGAGGTGCTGGTCGCGCTCCAGAACCTGCTGCGCCTCCCCACGCTGCCGAACCGGATCGAGGGGATCGACATCTCGATCTTCCAGGGCGCCGAGGCCGTCGGGTCGGTCGTCGTCTTCGAGAAGGGGGAGCCGAAGCGCTCGGAGTACCGGCGCTTCCGCATCCGCTCGGTCCCCGGCACCAACGACTTCGCGATGGTCGCCGAGGTCGTCGGCCGGCGCTACCGTCGCCGGCTGGAGGAAGCGGAGATCCTGCCCGACCTCCTCCTGATCGACGGGGGCGCGGGCCAGCTCGGGTCGGCGCTCTCGGCGCTGGGCGGCCTCGGGCTCGCCGACCGGATCCCGACCATCGGGCTCGCGAAGCGCGAGGAGGAGGTCTACGTGCCGGACCGGGCCGAGCCACTGCGGCCGAACCCGAACGCGGCGCCGATGCTGCTGCTCCGGGCCGTCCGGGACGAGGCCCACCGCTTCGCGGTGACCTACCACCGGACCCGGCGGCGGATGCGGCTCAGGGAGGAGTTCGCAGCGGCGCCGGGACCGGCTCGGGCGCCGCCCTCGTGAGGTCGGCCCCCGGGACGTCCCGGCGGCCGGACGACGCCCGGCCCGAGATCCCGAGCGCGACCGCGCCCGCCAGGATCGTCAGCACCGCCATCACCAGGAAGACGGCCCGGTAGGCGGCCACGGCCGCCGCGAGCGCGTCGCCCGGCGTCGGGATCGGAGGGAGTCCCTGGGTCGAGCGCCAGGTGATGTAGACGGTGAACAGCGAAAGGCCTACCGCCCCGCCGAGGCTCTGGAGGAACCGGGTGATCCCGATGCCCGCGCCGACCTCGTGCCGGGGCACCTCGTTCTGGATCGCGATCGTGGCTCCCGCGAGACCGACCCCGGCCCCGAAGCCGAACGGGATCAGCGGCAGGACCAGGCCACCCACGGGCAGGAACCCGTCCGCGAGCGTCCACAGCGGGGTCGACGGGGTGACCCCGTAGAGGAAGAGCGCGCACACGCCCGCGAGCAGCAGCGAGGGCACCATCACGATCCGGTACGGCAGTCGCGCGAGCAGTCCGCCCGAGGCGACCGCGCCCAGGATGAGCGGGATCGCGAAGAAGTAGACGACGTCGCGCACGAGGTTCGCCTCGTTCGGGTTGCCGGGCAGGAGGACCACCCCGACGAACACGGAGAGCAGCGTGATCAGCGCCGTGAGGACGATCCCGGTCACGAGGCTGATCGTGCCGGTGGCCGCGACCACGCGCCGCCCCAGGAGCCGAAGCGGCACCAGCGGGTCCCGCGACCGGAGCTCGAAGGCCACGAACAGGACGAGGAGCACCGCCGCGGCCGCGAGGAGCGCCACAGACGCCGGCGTCGTCCAGGTCCAGGAGGCATCGGAGATCTCCACGAGCGGGTACATCAGCGCGGAGACCCACCCGGCCAGGAGCACCGCGCCCGCCACGTCGAACCGTCCCCGCTCGGTCGGCCGCAGGGGTCCGAGCGTGAGCAGCAGCACGATCATCGCGGCCACGCCGATCGGGAGGTTGACGTAGAAGACCCACCGCCAGGTCGTCACATCGACGATGTAGCTGCCCAGGAGCGGGCCGACCACGATCGAGATGCCGCCCGCGGCGGAGAGGACGCCGGTGAGCCGGGCCCGGTTCTCGGGCGAGAACAGGAGCGCGACCATCGCGATCCCCACGGGGAGGAACGCGCCGGATCCGAAGCCCTGGATCCCCCGGAACAGGATCAGCTCGCCGAGCGTCTGGCTGGTGCCGGCGAGCGCCGAACCGCCGATGAAGATCGCGAGGGCGATCAGGAAGATGGACCGCCGGCTGTAGAGGTCCGAGAGCTTGGAGAACAGCGGGATCGCGACGGTCGACGCGATGAGGTAGGCGCTCGCCACGAACGTGATCCCGTCCGCCTGGTGCAGCGACGCCGCGATCGTCGGGAGCGCGGTGGCGACCACGAGCGCGTCCAGCCCCGCGAGCAGGATCGCCAGGAAGATGCCGAGCACGACCCCGGCGGCGGCCCCGCCGGTCAGGTAGGTCGGGCGGGTGGCGGCGGGATCGGGAGCGGTCGGATGCGCGTCCATGGTGCGTGCGGAGCCTCGGCCGGGACAGGAGCAAACTGACTATAAGTCAGTTTTCAGACCATGAGTCAGTTTAGCAGACGCAAAGTCAGTTATATCCCCCAGCGCCTCTCCGGCGGCGATGCCGAAGGTGCTGCCCGGCTACAAGGCCGAGGCGAGGAAGCGGATCCTCGAGACGGCGCGGGAGCTGTTCGTCCTGCGCGGATACCGCCGGACCACGATGGACGATGTCGCCGAGCGGGTCGGCGTCAGCAAGGGCACGCTGTACCTCTACTACCGGAGCAAGGTCGACCTCTTGCGGGACATCCAGGCGACGAACCGCGCCCTCTCCCGACAGTGGATGGACGAGGCGCTCGCGCGGTCGGAGAGCCCCGTGGATCGGTTCACCGACACGTTCGAGGACGTGTTCCGACGGGCGATCGGGCGCGAGGAGGTCGCCCTCTTCTTCGAGGTGCTGGGCGAGGCCTCGCACGACGCGGAGATCCGCGCCGCCCTCCGCGTCGACCACCGGGAGGACCTGCGGAGCCTCCAGCGGTTCCTCCGCGAGCTTCGACGCCGCGGTCAGCTCGCTCCCGACGCGGATCTCGAAGTCCTCGCGTTCATGATCGTCGGCCTGTTCCAGGCGGCGGTCTGGGATCTCAGCCTGGGCATCGACCCGACCCGCACCCGGCGGGTGCTGCGCGCGGCATTGAACCAGATGCTCGCGCCGCCGGAGCCACCGGCCTCGCGGGGCCCTCGCCGGGCGCGGGCTCCGCGCTAGGCGCGCCGTCGCCGCCGGCCCGCGGTCTGGCGACCCACGTCGATCCAGGTCATCTCGGGGGGCGTCACGTCGTCCTGCCAGAGCGCCCCGATGATCTCCCCCAGGTGGTGCGCCTCTTCGAAGGTCGTCTGGAGGAGCGCATCCCGGACGGTGTAGCGGCCGGGCATCCAGAACGCGGAGATGCGACGCGCGAGCCGCGCCGGGGTCAGCGTCTCGACGGTCGCATCGACCTCCGACCAGACCCGGCGCGCGTACGCGTCGAACTCCTTCCAGTTCGTCGGATGCCGACGGGGGTCGTCGAACAGCGGGCCGAGCTCGCGATCGGAGTTGCGTCCCCGGACGATGAACGTCAGCCAGACCTCGTGGACGTTCAGGACGTGCACCAGCGTGTCGAACAGCGACTCGTGGCCGATCCCGCGTTTCCGCGAGGCATCCTTCCAGGGCAGCCGACGGACCCGGCGCGCGTACCGGTCGAACAGCTCGCGATCGTAGGCGAGGATCGCCTCGGCATCCTCGCGAGAGAAGCCCAGCTTCTGCGCCATGCCCCGGCGAAGGCGCCGAGGCATCTCAAGGGTTCGGTCGCGCCGGTCAGCGCCCGTTCGACTTGCGCTCGGGCGTGCCGATGAACGGCAGCCCCTGGACCCGGCGCGCGACCTCGGCGGTCGGCAGCCGGCGCAGGGCGCTCTCGGGCTCGAGGATCGCGGCATCGAGCGCCTCGGCCTGGAACGGGGTCGGCGAGCCCTCGGCGACCGCCTGCACGGCGAGCTTGAAGGCCGCGTCCTCGGTCATCTTCTCCGCGACCTTCTCCTCGAGGAAGTCGGCCACGGCGCGGCGGTTGCGGCCGATGGCGTAGGCCTTCCAGCCGATCGTCGCCCCGCTCGGGTCGAGCTCGACCAGACCCGGCGTCCTCGCGTTGAAGCCTCCCAGGAGCAGCGAGACCGCGAACGGGCGCGTGCCGCCGAACTGCGTGAACTGCTGCAGCAGGGTCCCGAGCGAGTGGCCGAGGAGGCCGTACGGGGCCGCCTCGCCGTAGGTGATCCGGTGGCGCTGCGCCTCGACCCGGAGGTACTCGACCAGCACCCGCGAGTCGGCGATGAGGCCGGCGGTGACGCATCCGAGGCCCGTGTCGATGGCGAAGCTCTTCTCGATCGAGCTCGCCTCGGCGAGCGCGCTGACCGGCAGGTTCCGGTACGCGACGAACACGATCCCGGTCTCGTAGGTCACCGCGACCGCGGTGCCGCCCATCTGGATCGCCTGGAGGGCGTACTCGACCTGGAACAGGCGCCCGTCGGGCGAGAAGACGGTGCTCGCGCGGTCGTACGCCATCTGGCCGGGCTGCATCTCCATCGCGGAACCCTCCGAGGACGGCGCGGCCCAGCGACGGGGGGCATTTGAGCCTAAGCCCCGACCGTTCCTCGACCCCACTTGGTGGCGTTCGACCACCACGGGGCGTCGGCGCGCCTGCGGTCCCGGCGCGGCCGAAACGCCTTAGCGAGCGTCCGGCTGGGGCGGACCGCGCCGGGGCGCGCCCGAGGACCCGATGGCCGACGACGGAACTCCCGAGCGCGTGCGGACCGTTCGCTGGGACGACCCGGCCCGGCTCCTCGAGGCGGCCCGCACCCGGTCCGGCGCGGAGATGCTCGAAGCCGTCCGCACGGGCACGCTCCCCGCCCCGCCGATCGCGCAGCTGATCGGCATGCGGATCACCGAGGTCGCCGCGGGACGGGCGGTCTTCGAGCTCGAGGCCGCGGAGTTCCTCTACAACCCGCTCGGGACGGTCCACGGAGGGATCCTCGCGACGCTGCTCGACTCCGCCATGGGGTGCGCGCTCCACGCGACGCTCCCCGCCGGCACGTCGTACACGACCCTCGAGGTCCAGCTGCACTTCGTGCGCCCGGTCACGACGCGCGCCGGCACGGTCCGCGCGATCGGGACGCTGGTCCACGCGGGGGCCACGCTCGCGACCGCGGAGGGCCGGATCGAGGGACGCGACGGGACGCTCTTCGCCCACGGGACCTGCTCGATGCTGCTGCTCCGTCCGCGGCCGCCCTGACGGCGGACCCGCGCGGCAATCCTTTTTACGGACCGCGCGGGGTGCGGGCTCCCATGGCGACCGACCGCCTGCACCTGCTGCCGATGGCGTCGAGCTATCGGGGCGAGCTGTCGCCGGCCTGCGTCCAGTGCAAGGAGGGCCGCAAGATGGTCCTCTTCGTCACGGGCCTCTGCCGGTTCCGCTGCTTCTACTGTCCCGTTTCGCCGAACCGCAACCAGCTCGACGTGGTGTACGCGAACGAGCGGCGCGTCACCTCCGACGCCGACGTCCTGGACGAGGCGCGGGCGATCGGGGCGGCCGGGACCGGGATCACCGGCGGGGACCCGCTCGGCGTGCCGGACCGGGTCGAGCACTACCTCCGACTGCTGAAGGGCGAGTTCGGGCCCGAGCACCATATCCACCTGTACACGCACGAGCCCCACCCCGGGAAGCTCCGGCGGCTGGCGGGCGCGGGGCTCGACGAGTTCCGCCTGCACATCCCCCACTACCTGTGGGGTCCGCTCACGGGCGCGGGGGCCGCCTACCGGCGCGTGCTCGAGGAGGCTCCGGCGTGGGGGGTCCGGCGCGGCGTGGAGATCCCCGTGCTGCCCGAGAAGGAGGCGGAGCTGCGCCGCCTCCTGGTCGCCCTGGATGGGATCGGGGTCGACTTCGTGAACCTGAACGAGCTGGAGTTCTCCGAGACCAACGAGGACCTGCTGCACGCGCGGTCGTACCGCGTGGACCCGCGGAACGGATGGGGCGTCCGCGGCAGCCGGGCGGTCGCGGAGCGCGTGGTCCGCGAGATGCGGCTCCGGACCCCGGTCCACTACTGCTCCTCGCGCTTCAAGGACAGCGTGCAGCTGCGCCAGCGGCTCCTGCGACGCGCCGAGCGGACCGCGCCCGCGTTCGCCGATCGGACGCCCGACGGGACCGTGGTGCTCGGGATCGTGGAACCGACCGGCGGGGCCGACCTCGCCCGATGGAGCCGGGGCGTCGCCCGGCGACTCGGGCTCGCGCCGGAGGACTACCGCTTCGACCCCGAACGGCGGCGCGTCGAGCTCGCCCCGGCGACCCTGCGGCGGGCCGCCGCGCGCCTGCCCTGGCCGGCCTTCGAGGTCGAGGTGTACCCCACCGCGGACGCCCTCGAGGTCGAGCGGAGCCCGCTCAACTCGTCCGCGCGGACCACCACCGGGGCGGCGATCGGAGGCACGTAGCCCTCGTCGCAGACGTGGCCGCCCCACGTGAGGTAGCGGCGGTCGCCGCGGCGGTGCTTGATCGAACAGGGTCCCCAGCCGTCGTCCTCGGCCCCGTACCACATGGGGCAGTCCCGGCAGTGGAGGGGGGAGGCGCGCGCGGCCCGCCCGGCCGGATCCGGCCGGGCCCGGGACTTGCTCATGGCGCGCTCGGCCCTCCGTGCAGCAGGTCCCGGGCGCGCACGGCTCCGTCCATCAGCTCCGCGACGGTGACCGGTCCGACTCCGCCCGGGACCGGGGTCAGACCTCCGGCCCACCCCTCGAGCGACGCCGCATCCGCATCGCCCACCGCCCGGCTCCCGCCCGGGACGGACGCGTCCGGGACGCTCGAGAGCCCGACGTCGATGACGTACGACCCCCGCGGGACGACCGTTCGATCCAGGAGCCCCGGTCGGCCGACGCAGGAGAAGATCGTGCGGGCGTCGGCGAGCGCCCGTCCGAGGTCCGCGGTGCGCGAGTGGGCGATCGTGACCGTCGCGTGCACCCCCTCGGCGCGGCCGGCCAGCGCGAGGGCGAGGGGGAGGCCCACGGTCTCGGAGCGACCGATCACGGCGACCCGCTCCCCGTCGATCGGGGCGTGGTAGTGGCGCGCGATAGCGAGCGCCGCCCGGGCGACCGCCGGCACGTGCGTGGGGCGCTGGCCGACCAGCCGGCCGAGGTTGACCGCGCCGACCCCGTCGACGTCCTTCTCCGCGCGCAGCGTGGCGATGGCGGCCGAAAAGTCGTAGGGGCTGGGCAAGGGGTGCTCGAGGAGCACCGCGTCGACCCCGGGCTCGGCATCGAGCGCGCGGAGCCGCCCGATGAGCGCGTCCGGCCCGGCTCCGGGCGCGATCGCTTCCTCGCGGAATCCGACCCCGACCGCCGCGGCGGCCCGGGCCTGCCGTTTCAGGTAGAAGCGGAACGGACTGTCGACGTCCCGATGGACGCTCACGAGCAGCGGCGGGCGGCCGGCCGCGCCGGCCCGCGCGCGCGCCCGGGTCGCCTCGTCGATCGCCGCGGCGACGGGCCGTCCCTCGAGACGCTCGGTCACAGGCGGGCGACGAGCCCGGCGCGATAGATAACGAACGACTCCGGACGCTCCGGGAGCGCTCCCGGAGCGTCCCATACGGGGAAAGGAACGCGAGCGGTAACCGAAGGGATTTATAGACTCCACCGCATGGTTCCGACGGCGAGCGGCCCTGCGACTCGGGGTCGACACGCCACCATGGCAGAAGGCGCGGTCACACCGTCGGCGGAATCCCCCGAGCCGGCGCCGTCCACCGACTTGGAAGAGTGGGCTCGGGCCCTCCCGTACCAGAGCACCGCTCAGGTCGAGGTCCCGCCCCGGCTGCTCGACCAGGTGATCGGTCAGGACGAGGCCGTGGAGGTCGCCCGGAAGGCGGCGACCCAGAAGCGGCACATGATGCTGATCGGGGAGCCCGGGACCGGCAAGAGCATGCTGGCGCGGGCGATGGTCGACTTCCTGCCCAAGGAGCAGCTCCAGGACATCCTCGCCTACCCGAACAACGAGGATCCGAACGAGCCGAAGATCCGGGTCGTGCCCTCGGGCAAGGGCAAGGAGATTGTCGCGGCCCAGAAGCTCGAGGCGGCCCAGAAGCGCGAGCAGCGGACGATCCTGTTCGTGGTGATCGCGCTGGCGGTCTTCGGCTTCACGCTCTACATCGCGCTCTCGAGCCACCCGATCGATCTCACCGCGCTCCTCGTCGGTCTCCTCATCGTCCTGATCCTCTACGCGCTGATCCGGTTCTCCGGCGGCCGGAACGAGGCCGGCGCCGGGGTCGCGAAGCTGCTCGTGTCCCATACGCCCGACGACAAGCCGCCCTTCGTCGACGCGACCGGCGCCCATGCGGGCGCGCTCCTCGGCGACGTGAAGCACGACCCGTTCCAGTCCGGCGGGCTCGAGACGCCCCCGCACGACCGCGTCGAGGTCGGGGCGATCCACCGCGCGAACGGCGGGGTCCTGTTCATCGACGAGATCAACCTGCTGAAGATCGA
>JASIBA010000032.1 GCA_030041735.1 Thermoplasmata archaeon
TCGCGGGAATAGAGCGTCAGGGCTTCGCCCCGACGCTGGGCGCGAGCGGTCCGACCGACCCGGTGCACGTACGTGTCGGGCTCGTGCGGCACATCGTAGTTCACCACGTCCGAGACGCCCTCGACGTCCACCCCGCGCGCGGCGATGTCGGTGGCGACCAGCACTCGGAACCTGCCGGCGCGGAACCCCTCGAGGGACCGTACCCGTTGGGCCTGGCTCCGGTTCCCGTGGATGACCGCGACGGGCACACCGGCCCGCTGGAGCTGCTGGGCCACGCGGTCCGCCCGGTGCTTCGTCCGGGTGAACACGAGCACGCTGGACATCTTCGGATTGCGGAGCTCCTCGACCAGCACGCCGGTCTTGCGGTCGGGCTCGACCGCGATGGCCCGGTGCGCGACACCCACGGCGGCCACCGTCGGCGCGTCCGCCCGGATGATGTGGGGGTCGTGGAGGAACTCGTGGGAGAGGCGGACGATCTCGGGTGGCATGGTCGCGGAAAAGAGCATGGTCTGGCGGTGGCGCGGGAGCCGGTTGAGGATCCGACGCACGTCGGGAAGGAAGCCCATGTCGAGCATGCGATCGCCCTCGTCCAGTACCAGGATCGAGAGCGCGTCGAAGTGTACGTAGCCGCGGTCCATGTGGTCCAGGAGACGCCCGGGCGTGGCTACGATGATCTCCGCTCCGCCCTTGAGCGCTCGCTCCTGGTCGGCCATGCCGACCCCGCCGTAGACGGCCGCTCCTCGCAGGCGCGTGTGGCGCCCGAGCTTCGCGAGGAATCCCTCCGCCTGGAGAGCTAGCTCGCGCGTGGGGGTGAGCACGAGGGCGTAGATCTTCCCGCGAGGGCGGTCCAGGAGGCGCTCGAGGATGGGCAGGAGGAAGGCCGCGGTCTTTCCCGTGCCCGTCTGCGCGGTCCCGATGAGGTCCCGACCTTCGACCGCGGTCGGGATCGTGCCGCTCTGGATGGGCGTCGGCTCGCGGTAGCCCATCTCCTCGACGCCGCGCCGGAGCGAGGGGTCGAGGGGGAGTTCGTCGAACGTTCGGCTGGTCGGTCTACTCGCCGTGCTATGGGGGGCGTCGCTCATGTTCGTCTCGGGCGCCCCAATCGGCCTAGGCAAACGGGGGGTTCCGGATCGTCCTCTCGAGGCACGCCGACGCTTATCATCTCTCCCCTGAGCGTGTGGGAGACTAGCGTGCTCTGGACCGTCGCGCGGCCCCGGCTCTAACGGTCGGAGGTCGGGCCAGCCTCGTCGGCCGAGGCGAACAGGATCCCCTCGGCGACCTTCGGAAGGAACATCGTGGACTTCTCGGCCATGACCGCGCCGATGTCGAAGGCGCGCCGCTCGATCCCCTGCGCGTCGAGGGGCGGCATCAGGATCGCCGACCCGCCCGGCGCGTCGCCTCCGGGACCGACCGCGTCGATGGCCTCGCGCGGGCTGCGGACGAATCGCAATCGTTCTCGGTCGACCTCGAGCACCTCATCGAGGAACTCGTGGAGCTGGTCGAAGTCGGCGCCGGCGTCCTCGGACGGGACGCCCACGACCTCGACGGCCTGTTCTCCGGTGACCACCAGGAAGCCTCGTTCCCCGCGGCGCCGAAGGGTTGCCAGCCGCGCGATGGCGCCCGAGACCTCCGCGCCGTCCGGCGCCTCCGAGACTCTGGGGAAGTGCTCGCGCAGCGCCTCCCGCAGGCGGGCGTACGGGACCAGGTCGGGCGGAACGACGCGATGCCAGGGCAAGAGCTGCAGCGCGCGATCCGCCGCGTCCACCACCATGACGAGCGGGCTCGTCGGGCGTCCCTCGTACTCCCGACGCACGGCGGCCGTGAACCGATGGTGGCCATCGAGGATCAGCAGTCGATGCCGCGCCAGCTCGCGTTCGAGGGCCGCCACCTCCTCCGGGGCATCGATCCGCCAGAGCCGGTGGACGGTCGCCCCGAGGCGAGCCTCGACGATCGGGGCGACCCGCCCCTCGAATTCGAGACCGCGTCGGTGGAGCCCGAGCCAGCCCTCGAGCCGGTCGTTCAGATGGTGCTCCGCATCGTGGTAGGACGCCAGGATCGGAGCGAACGTCGCCCCGGTGGCGTCGGTCAGGGCGATGCGCTCGAGAACGCGGTCGGGGAAGGTCCGCTCGTGGAGGGCGACCTGACCGTGTCCCAGGTTCCCCACGTCGATCGCCCCGACCAGCCCCAGGAGGAGGTATTCCGGCCGTCGCTGCGCCACATCGATCGCCTCGGCGACGTCGGCCGGCGGGACGTATCGGATGCCGTACACGTAGTACGCCGGCCGGGGGTCCTGCACGAACGCGCCCGCGGCGCGTGCCCGATCCAGCTGGGCGCGGGCTCGTTCGAGGAACTGCGGCAACGGCAGGGACCGGGGCCGGGGCACGAAGCTCGCGGCATTGTACGGACTTGCGGCGGAGTAGCGCTCGAGTTCGGCGTCGGAGAGCGTATCGTATACCGGACAAACGAGGGACTCGGGCGGGGCGACGCGGGGGTCTGGGTGCCAGGCCCTCACCGGTCGAAGACTGACCATCGGCGCTCCCTGATCGCGCGGCGGGAACCGACTAGGTCGCGGGCGGCGACGGCGGGGGGGTGGGCGGGATGCCGACGGCCGCCTCGATGGCGTGCTCCAGCGGGATGGGAGACCGGTACGGTCGGCCGGTGGCGCCCGAGATCAGGTCCCCGAACCCGATCAGCAGCAGGACGAACGCGAGCAGAAGGACCAGCGTGAGCACCGCCACCCGGACGTCGATGAGGGCCACGATCGCCGCGATGAGGCTGAACACCCCGAGCGCGGCCGCGAGCCCCCGGTACCAACCCGGTTCCTTCGACTTGGCCGCCGCGAAGCCCAGCCAGGTGAGGCCGATGAGGATCAGGCCGACATAGAGCAGGAGCACGAGGGTCAGCACGCCCAGGCCGGGGAGGGCGATCACGACGAACGAGATCACGATCGCTCCGAGGCCCAGTGCCCCGTCGAGGGTACGCCGCCAGCCCGCTTCGGGGCGAGCCCAGGCCCGCGTGAGCCGCCAGATCCCGATCCACAGGAGCGCGAGGGCGAAGAGAAAGACGAGGAGCAGCAGGCCGAGCCCCGGATCGGCCAGGGCGACGCCGGCGAGGATGATCGCGAGGACCCCCGCCCCGATCTCGAGCGCTCGATGCCACGTGGGCTGCACCGGTGTCGACGCGGCCCCCCCTTGGGGCGCCGCCGGAGCGGGTGGAATCACGGAACGGGCCAAGCGCGCGGCCACTTTAATTTTGTACTGGGCCGCTCCGCCCTTCCCCGGGCCCGCCCGTCGCGGGCTGTCGCATAACCCCGGACCCGCCCGTAGAGTTTATCACGGCGGCCCCGCCCTTTTATTCGATAACGACGGGCCGCCGTCGCCGGGCTGGGACCGAGTGATCGGGTCGTCGATGACACCTCCGCCGTCCCATCGCGGGCCGTGGGTGGTCGTACTCGCGGTGCTCGCGGTCACGGCGGGGGTCGCACTTCCCTTCCTCGCCGGTCCGTTCCCGCTCGGCGCGACCGGGGGTTCTCTGCCGAACCCCATCCGCGCGGCCGGGGGCGACGCTGCGAACCTCACGCTGGACCCGACGAGCGGCCAGATCGCTACCTACGTGAACGCGACCGGCAACGGCTTCGACGGCGACACGAATCTTTCGATCGTGTTCAATGGGACGACGCCGCTCGCGTGCGCCCCCGGTACGAGCAACGCCACCAACGCTACGGGGGTCCTGATCGGCTGCCTCTTCCAGGTCCCGACCGTTCCGGCGGGCCTGTACTACGTCAACGCCACGGACGGGATCAACAACGCCTCGGCGACGTTCATGGTCCTGCCCCCGA
>JASIBA010000033.1 GCA_030041735.1 Thermoplasmata archaeon
TAGATCGAGAGTCCCATCTCCCAGGAATCGACGTTGATGGCCACGGGCCCCGCCTGGAAGATAGTGACCAGGCGGTCGCCCCGGAACCCAAGCTGACCCTCGATCCAGGGCCCGAGGTCCTGGTGAAAGCCGAAGAGGAGGTTCCCGACGAAGTAGTATCCGACGTCGTTGGCGAGCGACACCAGGAGTCCGAGGCTCAGCGCGAGCGGCCATTGCCCGATCCCCTCGTAGACGATCAGCACGATGAACGGCGCGAAGTACGTCAGTACCAGCCAGACGCCGTACGCCGGGACGGTCTTGCCGAACAGGTCGATCCAGTTGATCAGGACCAGGCCGTAGAACAGGGAGAAGAGGATCAGCTTCAGCAGCACGATCTGGCGCGGATCCGTGGGGCGAAGACCCCACACCACGCTCTGCACGGAGTTGATCAGCATCGAGACGGCGAGTAGGATCGCGAGCGTCGGCAGTCCGATGCTCGGGACCGCGAGAGCGGCGACCACCAGGAGGAGGGCGATGACGCCGGTCCCGACCGAGGAGATCCGGAGCCACGCAGCGGTCTCGGGGCCGTACGCCCGGGTGATCCGGGCGATGCTGAGGATCACGACCCCCGCGGCGAGCAGGTAGAGGAGCGTCAGCTCGCCGAGCTGGGGGAGGAGCAGCACGGCCAGGACGATGAGGACCACGATCGCGCCGAGCGCGAACCGTCCGAGCCGCAGGAGCCAGCCGAGCGTGGTTCGAAGATCCTGCTCGACGCGCAGCCACCAGCGGGGGCCCGTCCCGAACGGAGCGAGCAACCGGATGCAGTCGGAGACGAGCGCCACCGCCAGCAGGACGATGAGGGTGCCCAGCGAGACGAGGGGGTTGGCGAGAACTACGATCGCGACGCCCGCGCCGATCAGCCCGAGCAGGACTTCCGTGAGGCGGCCCAGAGTGTCGAAATGGGCTCTGGGAGTGTCCGGCGTCGGCACGACGGGGCGTACGGAAGCAACCGCTTAATCGCTCACTCGCACGGTGGAGGTCGGAAATCCCACCTCACGCCCCGGGTTTCGCCCATCCGAGTTCCCTTCTCCGCCGGGCAGCGGACCCGGCGGCCGAAACTCCCGAGTCACCTTAAATAAGTGTGTTGATGTCAACATAGCATGGCTGTGAAGACGGTGACCCTCACCCAAGACGCCTACGACTCGCTCGCCGCGCTCAAGGAGGAGGGCGAGAGCTTCAGCGAGGTGGTCCGCCGCCTGACCGGATCCCAAGTTCTGCTCTCCGCGTACGCCGGAGCTTGGAAGGGAGCCGACCCCCGAAAGATCGCGCGCGTGCGCAGGTTCCTTGCAGATTCCGACCGTCTCTCCCAGCAGAAGCTCGAGAGGCTCGTTCGCGCGGCCCGGTCCTATGGTCAGTCTAGATAGCTCGTTTCTCATCGATCTTCTCGCGGCGAAGCCCGACGCGGTCGACAAGGCGATCGAGCTCGACCGTGAGGGCGAGCCCCGCCGCATCTGTGCGCCCGTCGCGTCGGAGGTACTGGTCGGGGCGTACTTTCTGGGGGGGTCCTATTTCGAGCGAACCCGGGGACTGATAGACAACCTGCCTCTCTTGCCGTTCGACCGCGCCGCGTACCATGAGGCCGGCCGCCTCGGAGCCGAGCTAGCGAGGCGCGGCGTCCGGCTTGGCCAAGCCGACTTGTTCGTCGCCGCGATCACAATGCGGAATGGGGAGCGTCTGGTCTCTCGAGATGATGCATTTCGACGGGTGCCTGGGCTCGCAGTCGAGTCCTACTGACGCCTCGCGCGCGGTGGCTGACCGCGGTAAATATCGTCGTGCGCTGTACCGCGACATGGTGGGGGCTGACGGCCACAGAGCACCGAAGCGGCTGACGATAGTGCTCGCGCAATGGTGTCCGCACTGCGTGCCGTTGTCGGTCAGGAACGGGAAGAAGCTTGCCGGAGGGCTCGGCATTCCGCTTCGCCTGCTGGACATTGACCGCGAGTCTCAGGTGCGGGACGCGGACCAGATTGTCCGCAAACACGGGGACGACGCGCCCGATTATCTGATTCCCCAAGTCTTCCTCGAGTGGTCGGACGGGTCGGTCCAGCACCTGCTCACCGGGTTCTCGGAGCATGTGCCGCGCACCGCACGCGCCTGGGAGGACCTCTTCGCCAGCGAATGGTTGAAGGGGGTCCGCTCGGAGGCCCACTCCTGAGGCGCGCGTCGCGGTGGCCGCCGGCGGTACGGGCCGCCCTGAAATCCCCGGGCGGGAGGTGCTACCGTCATTGCGACCAGCCCATCCGCGTGCACCGCGTACGGAGCTCTCTGCCCGGGCAGTGGGAGGTCCGGGCGTGCCCCTCGGGCGTGGTCTCGGTCACGTCCTATGCGGAGTGGACCCGGCGGGATCCCACTGCCGCGGTCCGACGGACGCTCGGGCGCTGGGTGCAGCCGCGCTCGCTGCTCCGCTCGTGGGACCTTAGGACGGCGACGCGACACGGACCCGAGCTCGGTCGTGCCGCGGAGCGAGCGATGGGAAGAGCCACCCCGCGGAGGCCCGTGCGCGTCGTGTACTGGCGCGTGTATCCTTCTCGCGCGCCGGACGGATCGGAACGGCGACTGTTCGTGTGCTTTCGCCACGCTCGGGCCGGCCCGGTGTTCTTCTCCGCCTCACCCACCGGTCTCGGGTGGCCCTGCCCCGCGTGTCTGCGACCCCGCCGGCGAGCGCGGGGTCGTGATCTCGCGAAGTCCGACGGGCGAGCTCGACGACGTATGACCATCGACGATATCACCGGATTAGGCAGTCACGGTGGCGACGCTGTCGCGAGCAAGAAACAAGTCCAGGGCTTATCGACCCAGTCGCCACGCACGTCGTAGCTGGGCACTGGCCGATGTCGTAGCCGAAGCGCTCCCGCCGGCCCTGCGGCAGCATCGAGAGGGCTCCGTTTACGGAGGCCCAACCAGGGTCCAAGCTCGATCGTGCGCTCGGCGACGAGATGGTTGGGCGTGGTGGAAGAGGCATCTGGCTGCTCGGTGCTCAAACGCCGGGACACCAGCGCGTCCGTCGTCGGGTACGCGGAGAGGTTCGAGGCCCGAGTCCCCCGGACCGAATACTCAATATAATGCAGTATTTTACTCAGTACACTGAGTAAAATGTTGAACCGTAGGGGTCCCGGGGAGTATCAGCGGCCGCTCGTGGGGGTTCTTGCGAAGCGTCTGCGAGAGCCGCGCCGGCACGTGCAGGTCCTCTTCGGTCCGCGTCAATCCGGCAAGACCACGCTGGTACGACAGGCGATGGCGCGACTGGCCGGTCCGGCCCACTACGCCACCGCCGACGAGCCCGGGTTACCAGGCACGTCGTGGATCGAGGCCCAGTGGGAAGTGGCACGACAGCTCGTACCTCGGGCAGAGGGCGGGAGCGCCCTGCTTGTATTGGACGAGATCCAGAAGATCCCAGGGTGGTCGGGCGTCGTCAAGCACCTCTGGGACGCCGACACGCACGAGCGTCGTGCGGTGAAGGTCGTGGTCCTGGGATCAGCCCCGCTTCTGGTTCAGCGGGGACTGAGCGAGACCCTGGCCGGCCGATTCGAACTGATTCGGGTCCCGCACTGGTCGTTCCGGGAAATGTCGGACGCGTTCGGCTGGGACCTAGACCGCTACCTGTACTTCGGCGGCTATCCTGGCGCGGCCTCGTTGACCACCGACGAAACGCGCTGGCGATCGTACATTCTGGATTCGCTCATCGAGACGACGATCTCCCGCGACGTCCTGCTGCTCTCTCGGGTCGACAAGCCGGCGCTCCTTCGACAGCTGTTTCGACTGGGTTGCGAGTATTCGGGACAGATACTCTCGTACCAGAAGATGCTCGGCCAGCTCCAGGACGCCGGGAACGCCACAACGCTGGCCCACTATCTCGAGTTACTGAACGGAGCTGGCATGTTGTGCGGGCTCCAGAAGTACTCCGGCCGGACCGTTCGTCAACGGGGATCGATCCCGAAGCTCCTGGTCCACAACACCGCGCTGATGACGGCGTATTCCCCCCTCCCCTTTGAGGAAGCGCGTTCGGATCGAGCCTACTGGGGTCGTGTCGTGGAGAGCGGAGTCGGGGCCCATATTCTCAACACGACTACGCGGCCGATCGGGGAGCTCTTCTACTGGCGGGAGCGAGGTCATGAGGTCGACTACGTGCTACGCGACAGTGGAGCCATCCTGGGAGTTGAGGTAAAGAGCGGCTCGAGCACCGGAGACCTCTCCGGTCTCGAGGCATTCGGTACGACGTTCCATCGAACTCGGAAGCTCGTGATCGGAGGATCGGGGTGGAGTTTGTCGGACGCTCTGGGCCTCCCGGCCTCGCGGTGGCTCGAACGTGGGCTTCCCTGACGCCGCCTTACGTGCGGTACCGGCATCGGTCGGTCCATGGTCTGGGTCCTCCGGCGTGTCCCGACGCAGAATTCTGAGCGACCAGCTCCTCGTGAACGGCCCGCGAAGGGGTCGCACGGGTGGCGAGGACCGAAGCCGGTCGCTCTCGGCCCCGACGACGGCGATCCGGCGTATTCCACCTTCCGAGGCCGGCGAAACACTAATCTATTATAATGGAATGTTAATTCGATGGCGGAGTTTGAGGCCAAGGTCCGTCGCATCGGGACATCTCTGGGAGTGCTGATCCCACACCAGGTGGTGAGTGAGCTTGGGGCCCGACCGGGCACCCGGGTCCGCGTCGTGATTCCGGCGCAGGTGGATTGGTCCGAGGTTTTCGGGAAGTTCTCCTCGCGAAAGACCACCCAGGAGCTGATCCGCGCGGCTCGCACCGATCGAGACTGATGTACTACTTCGACTCGTACGCGATCATCGAGATCGCTCGCGGCAACCCGAAGTATCGGGAGTTCTCGAGGGCGGAGGGCGTCACGTCGGTCTTGAACCTGCTGGAGGTGTTCTACATCCTGGCTCAGGCCGGAGAGTCGAGCCTCGCTCGCTCCAGCTTCGAGAGCGGTCAAGCTAGCGCGGTCCAGTTTCCCGCCTCCCTGGTTCCCATCGCGGCGACGTTTCGCCTCGGCGTCCGTGGAGCCACCGGGCGACGGTTCTCCTACATCGACGCGCTCGGATACACGTACTCGCGCGAGTCGGGGTACGACTTCCTCACCGGCGCCGAGGAATTCGAGGGCTTCGAGGGGGTCCGGTTCGTTCGGTGAGTCGGACCGACCGATCGATGGCCCGAGGCTGGTGTGCCGGGATTGCGGGAGGCGCCCGGGCGCAAGCCCGCGGCTGACCGGGCTACGTTATCCGGGCGGTCGCATTGTGCCCCCTGGGGCCGGGCCCTCCCGGTCGACCCGAGGATGGGCGTCAATCGACGGACCCCGGACGTTCAGGCTCGCCGCAGCCATCCGGAGCCCCTGGTACCGGTATGCATGGGCTTCATCGCCGGGGTCCTCATCGTGGTCGACGGCGTCCTGGAGCTGACGCGGGTCTCCGGCATCCCGAACACGACGATTGTCGCGCTACCCTCCGTGGTCGCGCCGTGGGTCCTCGGAATCGTAGCGATCCTGTGCGGCGTCGGGGTCCTGAGTTTCAGCGGACTGCTCTGGCGCCAACCGGATCGGCACGCCTCGTTCGGCGCGATCGTGCTGCTGTTCTCCGTCGTGAGCGCGATCTCGTGGTCGGGCTTCGTCGCAGGGTTCTTGATCGGGATCGTCGCGGGGTTCGCTGGAATTCTGTGGGTTCCGGTGCGCGGTCCCGCCCTCGTTCCCCCGCCCGGCTATCTCGACCCTTCCCGGTTGGACCGGGCACCGGTGATCCCCAGTTCGAGCGCCGGGGAGGACGCGGTCTTCTGGGACCGATCGTTCGAGCGGCCGCCGTCGGCCCCGCCGCCTCCGTGACCCGGGCCGTGAGATTCGGGCGGCCCGCGAGCCGGTACGCTAGCTCGGATTCGTCAGCGGCCCGATGTCGAGCGTGATCGCGAGCTGCCCGTCGAAGTTGCCGCCCGGCGCGCGGATCGTGAGGTTCGTGAACTGGACAGGCTCGTTCACGATCGAGAGGTTCACCAGCTGGAACGGCGCGCTGACCGAAGCTCCGTTGAAGTTGTAGCAGAAGATCTCGCACGTCTCACTGAGAATGAACGCCTGCCCCGTGTGCACGGTGAATCCGGCGGTGGTCGCCACCAGGGAGGACCCCGCGTACCAGTTCACCGCGGTCACCTGAACCTTGGGAGGCGGCGCATCGATGAGGTAGACGTCGGTGGCGACGAACGTCACGAGCGCGACCACCGCGATCGCGATGGCCAGCTGGATCCAACGGATCCGAAGCGAGGGCAGGCGAACACCGGTCTGGTCGTAGCCGCCGTAGAAAGTTGCTACCGAATCATGCATCGTTCGGTCGCGGAGTCGATGAGCTCAGCTGAATGCTGGGAGGTATGGTCCTGCCTCCCTCAGGACGCCGTGGACCCGCGACAAGTCCACGCGTCTAGTAGTGTCGACCTGCTACTTGAGGCCGCGCGTTTCCAAGGGCGGGCCCCCTCGGGAGCGCCGTCCTCCTCGGCGCGTCCCCGATGGTAGTCCCGACGTGCAACTCCGCGAGGTCAGCTACCACCCGTTTCGAACGAGGAGGGACCCACGGTCTCGTTGGCGTTTTCGTACGAGAAGGGATAGTAGCAAGGACAACCGACAACGACCGCGTTGATCTGGCCGAACAGCACTGGGCCCGGGACCTGCTGCTCGTCGATCACAAGAGTCACCTGGTCCGATGCGCTGCCGGCCAACGGTGAGACGGCGGTGTAGTTGACCCCCGCCTCGCCCTCGTAGTACGGCTCCACGTGGTACCACTCGGTCATCACACCCGTAAACCAACCGGGCTCGGCGGGATCCACGGACATGCCCCCCTCGAAGGACGTGGCGCCCTCCGCGGGGTAGGACTGGGAATGACTGACCCCGTTGGTCTGATCGCTCACGCTCATCAGAACATCCGAACCCGCGAACGTGAGGCTGAGGTTCATTTCGTCTCCCGCCTGGACGTCGAGCGCGACCAGGCTCGGACCTACTACCGACTGACCGCTCGTGTCCCACACCTCCGTCACGAAGTAGAACCCGTTGAGGTGACCACCTGTGCACTGCCAGTCGTACGCGATTCCGACCTGGTACCAATAGCCGACGGCCGTGAGCCCGTTCACGAGATAGGCGGGTCCGTAGCCGTTGCTATCGAACTGTGCGGCCGCCGGAACGTAGTAGGTGATGCTCCCGGAGTTCCCTCCTTGGACGAGGTACAGCTGCTCATCGTAGTGGGCAGGGGGCGCGGGCGTGGTCGCGTACGCGCATTTCGCTGCCGAGACGCTGTGTTCGAGACTCTCGATGAGCCCGACCCCACCGATCGCGAAGAAGATCAGTACCACCACGAGCAGTACGACGACGATTGCTAGCGGCTTGACCCATCGGCCCTCTCGTCGCTGTTGCGAGGGACTGCCGAGCATCGATTTCCCCCAGAGAATGGCGAGGATATGTTGGGGCGTCTAGCGTCCCTCGAGAATCACAGAAACGGCAGCCGCCTGGGTGCAACAGAGCA
>JASIBA010000034.1 GCA_030041735.1 Thermoplasmata archaeon
CGCCACGTGAGCAGCCGCTCGTGACGGAGCGCCGCGCCCTCGGGCCCGAGGGTCTGGCGGAACGAGCGGGCCATGTGGCGATACGCCGAACTCCCCATGGAAAGCGGGGCCCCGACCCAGGTCGGGATTATAAGTGTGAGGGTCACCGGTCGGCGAGGAACGCGGTCGGAACGCCTACGCCGTGCTCTGCGACGCCGCGGGCGCACCAGCCGGGTGATGCCAGGGAAGGCGGGAGTCGGGCGGCGCCGATACCTTCGCCGTGGCGTGGCTTTCGGTCGCGACGGTGCGGACCAGGTGACTCGAGATCTCCGCCACGAGTCGATCCATCCGGGCCTTCTCGTCGGCCGGAATCTCGGTCGGCAGCTCCCAGACGAGCGCGGCCCCTCCGCTCGTGGGATACAGGCGGAAGGCGAGCGCTCGAGCGGACGGAGGGACCGCCGGATTGGTCCGCTCGAGCCGCCCCGTCACGCGGCTCAGGGAAGGCTCCACCGAGTCGACCCGCTCGACCGTGTAGCCGAGCGTGGTCAGGTAGTCCGCGAGGTAGCCCGCGAACCGCTCGCGGCCGATGCCCCGGGCCCGGAGCCAGTCACCGTTGCCGTTGCCTTCGCCCATGTACGTCCCGGCGCATCTCGCGCTCGAGGCTCCGAAAGAGCCCGAGCATCATCCGGTACTCCGCCTCGGACGGCGTAGACCGGCCCAGAAGGCGACGAAAGAGGAGGATTAAACCCCTCCGTTTGTGGGCGGGGTAGCCGATCCGCTTCAGCAGCTCCCCCAGACGGCCCAGGAACAGCTCTTTCTCGGTCCCGTTGAGGGCGACCGGGAGCGGGGCCGGCGTCGTCTCGGGGTCGCCCGCCCCCTTCGCCCGGTGCACCGCGTACAGGACGATGGCGGCCGCGTGCGACAGGTTGAGCGTCGGGAACTCCCGGCGGGCCGGGATGTGGACGAGCAGATCGCACCGGTTGAGCTCGTCCCGGGAGAGTCCGTTGTCCTCGGGCCCGAACACCAGCGCGACCCGTCCCTCGATCGGGAGCAGCATCTCTCCGAGACGCTCGGGGCTCACCGACCGACGGAGGTACGCGGTCGACCGGCCCGTGGAGAGATCGGTGGTCCCGACGACGAGATCCGCGTCCGCGACGGCGCGCGCGAGCGTGGGCGCCCTCCGGGCGGTCTCGAGGTAGCGGAGCCCTCCCATCGCCCGCCGGCGGGCTTCCGGTCCGCCGGAGGCCCGGGGGGCGACGAGCGTGAGCCGGTCGGCTCCGTAGTTCCGTGCCAGGCGGGCGACCGCGCCGACGTTCCCGTCCTCCTTGGGTCGGACGAGGACGACGTCGACCCGCGCCGTCACGCGGCGGTCCCCTCCGCGAAGAGGCGGCCGACCATCCAGTCCGCATCGAACGGCCGGAGGTCGCTGTAGCCCTGCCCCACGCCGACGAACAGGATCGGCTTCTTCGTCACGTACGTGACGCTGAGCGCGCCGCCCCCCTTCGTGTCGGCGTCGAGCTTGTTGAGCACGAGCCCGTCGATCGCGAGCGCCTGGTCGAACATCCGGGCCTGCTCGAGCAGGTCGTTCCCGCTCAGCGCGTCCCCGACGAAGAGCGTCAGCGCGGGGGCGGCCACCCGCCGGATCTTCTTCGCCTCGTCGATGAGGTTGTCGTTCGTGTGCTGGCGCCCGGCGGTGTCGACCAGGACCACGTCGAGGTGCTTGGCGCGCGCGTGCGCGATCGCGTCGAACGCGACCGCCGCCGGATCGCTGCCTTCCTGCTGCCGCACGACGCGGATGCCCAGCCGCTCGCCGTGCACGAGCAGCTGCTCGATCGCGCCGGCCCGGAACGTATCGCCCGCGGCGATCACGCTCGTCAGACCCTGCGAACGGAGCCAGCCCGCGAACTTCGCGACCGTCGTGGTCTTGCCGGAGCCGTTCACTCCGACGAAGAGGATCACGTACGGTTGGGGTTGGTGGGCGCGGATCGCGGCCGCCAGGTCGAGCGGCGGGCGCGCGAGCATCGCGCGGGTGGATCGTTCGAGCACGGTCTTGATCGCGGACTCCGCGTCGACCCCGAAGCGGAGCTTCTTGCCGGCCAGCTCGCGCCGGAGGTCTCGACGGAGCCGCTCGACGACGGGCAGGGCGACGTCCGATTGGAGGAGGGCGACCTCGAGATCGTCCATGACCTCGTCGACCGTCCCTTCCGTGAGGCGCTTGCCGAGGAACCCGTCGGTGAAGATCGATGAGTCCGCGGTCGCCCCGCGGACGGCCTCGCGGGAGATCGCGGACGTCCGGGCCGCCGCAGTGGGCGGGGACGCCGGTGTGGCGGTTCCCCGAGGCGATCCCTTCGACGGGACCGGTGGGGGAGTGCTTACCGGTGCCACCGGAGCACGGACGGGCGGGGGGCCCGGGGTCGCGGGCGACGCAGGGGTTGGCCCATCGGTCGCCTCGGGCGTCTCGCGACGCTTGAGGCGCGCCTTAATTGCGGCCCACATTCGGCCCCGCGGAGGCGGCCCGCGCGAGGTCGTCGAGCCGGCGCGAGAGCAGCTGGATGCGCTCGTCCAGCACCGCCATCTGGCCCTCGGTCTCACGGAGCGCCTGATCGATGCGGACGAGCCGTTCGGCGAGGAGTTCGGCGACCTTCGCCCGCTCCATCTCGACCACGATGCCGGAGCCCATGCCGATCAGGACCGGTGCTTCCTTGGTGACCCCACCCCGGACGTAGGTCTCGCCGCCCAGCGGGAGCAGCATCTCCGTCGCGGGTTCGGCGCGGTCGATCCCTTCCAGGCTCTCGCGGGCGCGGGCGTGCTCCGTCCGCGACGCGCTCAGGATCTGGAACTGCTGCAGCATCGCGTTGAGCTGGTTGCGGTAGGCATCGAGGCGCATCAGGTCCTCCTGGACCTCGGCCTCCTCCTTCGCCTCCGGGGTCGGCGCTTCGCTCGCCATCGGTCGACCGGCTCGAGACGAGGAGAGGTTCATAACGCTACGTAGGCGTCACGAGGAGACGCTCCCGGCCCGTGGCCGCGAGCAGGAGCGCGACCCCCACCGCCAGGCCTCCGCCGACCAGGGTATCCAGGATCCGGACGACGGCGAATCCGGGCCCTCCCGAGTAGAGGAGGTTCACCAATCCGATGATGAACAGCGTGACCCAGACACTGTAGAAGGTGTTGTTGACGGCCCGGCTGGCGAGCGTGAGCGCCGCGCTCACCGCGAGCACGGGGACCAGGATCGCGAGGTCGCTCGTGAACAGGGTCAGGCCGAAGGCCAGGCTGGCGCCGACGATCGTGCCCGCGACCCGGGCGGCAGCGAACGAGGCCGTCGAGGACAGCCCGGCTCGTAGGGCGACCAGGATGGTGAGCATGATCCAGTAGTCGCGCTGGAAGCCGAGCGCGAGCCCGACCGCCAACCCGGCGGCGACCGTCACACCGACGACAGTCGCGTGGGGCAGCGCGGTCGCGAGCGGGATCGGAGCGCGCGCGGGAGCCGGTCCGGGCGCCCCGGGCGCCCGGAGCGGCGGCAGGACCCGGTGCAGCGCCATCCAGCCCGCGTACGCGAAGAGCGCACCCCCGAACACCGCGACCGCCCGCAGTCCCGCGTCGACGGCGTCGACGGGCGGAAGACCAGTCGCGATGACGAACATGATCGCGGTGACGAAGCCCACGCCCGCCCACTCGGGATGGCGCGCTACGAGCAGCACCACCGTGACGATGACGCCTACGAGGGCGATCTCGAGGGGGTCGGCGAGGCCGGCCACGAGGCCCCCGACGCCGAAGGCGGCGGCGGTCGATCCCACGGCAACGCCCATCGCGACCGGCGAGGTCCCCTGGGGGCGGGGGGCCGCGGCGAAGAGAAGATTCAGGGCGCCGAGCGGGGCCAGGATGCGACCGACCGGGCTCAGCCCCAGGGCGTAGCCGAGGGCGAGGGGCGCCATCACGAGCAGGGCCCCGGCGACGCCGATCGGGAGGTCGAGCCGCTCCCAGTGGAACTCGAAGACGTCCGTGAACCGGGCACGGGCTCGAGCGGGGGTGGCGGTCACGCGATCCAGCCCCCGGGAGTCGGGGCGGGAGATAGCCTCGCGTCGGCCCGCGAGCTCAGCTCAGGACCAGGTTGAGGTTCCCGGTCCACGACGACCCGGGCAACGTGACGTTGATGAACAGCGTTCCGTTGCCCTCGGCGGCGATCGCGATCGGAAGGTTGGTGTTCACGATCGTGAACCCGCTGGTGTTCGTCAGGAGGGACTGAATCGTGCACGTGGTGCTGTTGAAGCTCGGCACGATGAACCCGACGGTGTCCGTGACGCCGGGATCGTCGCTGAATCCGTCGTAGACCGCCTGGTTGGCCGGGACGCCCAGGCCGCAGGCGTTGTCGGGGGCCCAGAAGTAGATCGCGTTGATCGTCACGGTCGGGGCCGAGGCCTCGTACGCGAGAAGTCCCCCGACGATGGCGATCACGATGACGAGGACCACGACCACGACGATCCAGCGGCGCGGTCCCCGGCGCGCCGGGGGCTCCATCTGGGGCGCGGGCGGATACGGCGGCGGGGTCGGACCCGCGGAGGGCAGCGGGGCCGGCGCGGCGGCCGTGCCTCCGGCCGCCGCGACCGGCTTCCCGCAGTACGCACAGAACTGCGTGCCCGGAGTCACCGGCGCACCGCAGCCGGCGCAGTACTGAGCCGACATCGCGGCGTGAGACCGGGCGGGGCTCAAGGCGCTTGCGGGTGATCGGCCCCTCGAAGACTCCGAAAGCTCCGGAGGCCCTCCTCCCGGTGTCCTCCGGGTTTATGTGCTCGCCTGGACTCCGCACCCGCCGGTGCGACGATGGCGATCCGGACCGTGGTCCACTTCGAGATCCCGGCGAACGACGTCGACCGACTGAGCCGATTCTACCGCGACGTCTTCGGCTGGGAGATCCAGAAGGTGGAGATGCCGGGGGTGGAGTACTGGCTGATCTCGACCGGCCCCCGCGGCCAGAGCGTGGGCGGCGGAATGTACCGTCGACACAGCGAGGAGGACCGCCCGCGGAACTTCATCGGGGTCGACGACCTCGACGCGAGGATCCTCACGTTCGCGGCCGCCGGTGGTCGCGAGGTCGTCCAGAAGACCGAGGTCCCGGGCCGGGGCTGGAGCTACCTCGGCGCCGATCCCGAGGGGAATCTGATCGCGATGTTCGAGCCGACGGGCATGCCCCCGACGCCTCCGGCGCGGGCCCCGGTCCGACGGCCGGCCCGGCGCGGGGCTCGTGCGCGACCCAAGCGGCCGGCGAAGCGCCGGTCCGCCCCGCGCCGTCGGCGCTAGTCGGAGCGGGACCGTCACGGGCGCCTACCCCCGAGGGAGTGCGACGATGGGCCTCCGGTACACGGGCGTCCGCGTGACGGATCTCGAGCGTTCCCGCCGATTCTACGTAGAGCTGCTCGGGCTCAAACCGGTCGGCTCGGGAACGGCGCACCACGGAGGCCGGTGGCTCCTCCTCCAGGATCCGCGGACACGGCAGCGGCTGGAACTCAACTGGTACCCGCCCTCGCACCCGTTCGCGACGCGGTACGTGCCCGGCGAAGGCCTCGACCATATCGGATTCCGTGTGCCGGACGCGGCGGCGGCCTACCGTCGCCTCCGAGCGAAAGGAGCGCGAGCCGCCCTCACGCCCACCGATCGCCACGGCGTGCGCGGGGTCTACTACGTCCTCGATCCGGACGGGAACTGGATCGAACTGTTCTGAAGCGGTTCAGAGGAACACCAGGTCGAGGTCCCCCCGGAAGGACCGACCCGGCGGAGCCACCTGGAGGCTGAGGGAATGCGAACCGCGTCCGGCGATCGAGAACGGAGTGCCGGTGCCCGAGAGCGAGAATCCGCTCGTGTTCGTCCCGACGGTGAAGACGGTGCACGCCGAGCTGTTCAGGTTGGGGACCGACAGCGCGAGCGTGGTCGGCGTGGTGCCGGTCGTGTTGTAGCCCCGGTACGCGAGATGCTCGTCCGCGAGACCGCAGGCATCGTCCGGGGAGTACACCAGGATCGACTCCACGTGCGTCGCGATCGAGGCGCTGGCGTAGTACAGGTATCCGGCCACGCCTCCCACGACCACGATCGCCGCGACGATCCCGACCACGGCGACCGTGCGTCGGCGGGATCTCGGGGGCGACGCGGACGTCGGGGTGGTCGCCGATCCCGGCGCCGGCCCGGGCGTCGACACTTCGAGCGTCACGCCCGTTCGGGCTATCTCCCTTCCTGCCGGCTGGCCCGGAAGCTTTACCTGCGGGCGGCCGTAGGGTCCCTCGGCCGTTGGGCCAGGAGGTTCCCGGGATGAGCGAGATGTCACGAGCTCACGTCGCGCCGGGAACCGAGTAGTCGCTCGGGAGCCGGCGCGGGCGCGCCTCCGAGAGATCGCACCCCGAGCACCACACCGAACCACACCGGATGCCCAACGAGCCGTACCTCGACGCCAGCGTACGCTGGAAGGTCAGCTCCGGCCAGCTCGAGATCCGCGAGCCGCGCGTCGCGGAGGTCGCCCGCGGCCTGCTGGACGCCGGCCTCGTGACCGAGGTCCTCCGCCCGATCGGGGCCGGGAAGGAGGCCGACGTGTTCCTGGCGCGCGACGGCAGTCGCCTCGTCGCGGCGAAATCGTACCGCCTCTATCGGACGTCCAACAAGGCCCGCGGGGCCGTGAAGGCGGACGGCATGGGCTGGCTCGCCCTGCGCGAGTACGACCTCCTCGGCTACGCATGGGCGTACCGGGCCCCCGTGCCGGAGCCGATCCGTCGCGAGGCGAACGCGTTCACGATGGAGTTCGTGGGCTCGGAGGACGGACCGGCCCCGCAGCTCCGACGCGCCCCGCTCGAGGACCCCGCCTCGTTCGCCGAGGAGCTGCGCGACGGGATCGATACGCTGGCCGCCGGAGGGATCGTGCACACCGACCTGAGCCCGTTCAACATCCTCGCCCACCGCGGCCACCCCTGGATCATCGACCTCGGCCGCGGGCTCCGGGTCGACCGGCTCGGAAGCCCGCCGTGGGTGCGACTCCACGAGGCCGAAGCGGCCCTCGGCCACTCGCTGGCCCTCCTGGAGCGGTTCTTCCGCCGGTACGGGGTTGAGTTCCGCGCCGAGGACCTGCGACGGTCGATCCTGTCGCGGATCGACCGCTTCGGGATCGGACCGACCCAGGAGTGATCCCGCCGGTTCGATTCGGGATAGATTTGGGAGGATGCGGATGAAGGAGCGCGCCCCTCCTCCGGTCCGGAGCGATCGTGGCGTTCGCATCGGCCCCGTATCGGCATGGGCGCCGGTCGGCCGGCGGCCCCTTCTCGGAGAACGCTAATCCGTCCGGTCTCCTCCCCCGGTCCCACGTGGACAGCTACTCCCGGGTGCTCTGGTGGCTGTTCTCCAGCAGCGCCGGAGCGTCCACCCGGGGCCGACTCGTCGTCGCGATCCGGCACGAGCCGAAGAACGCGCAGCAGCTGGCGACGGAGCTCGCGCTCGACTACACGACGGTGCGCCATCATCTGAAGGTTCTCGGGGAGAACGGGGTGATCGAGTCGACGGGCCCGCACTACGGTCAGGTCTACTCGCTGGCCGGCTCCGCCGAGGCCCGCTGGGCGGAGCTCGAGGCGATCCTGAAGCGGCATCGGACCCGGGAGGCACGCCGATGAGCGCTCCCGCCTCCCCGCGGCGGCCCGTGCCGGCGGTCGTCTGGGTCCTACTCGCGGTCGCGGCCGGGTGCGTGGCCGGTGCGGTCCTTGCGATCGCGACCCCGGCTCCGGTCCACGCGCCGGGCCCCCACCAGGGTCCCGCTCCGGCGGTCGGCAACCAGCTGCCGCTGTTCGTGTCCGGGCTCGACCTCGTCCTTCTGGTCGCCCTGCTGGCCGTCTACGTTCGGACCTTCGCCGAGACCCGGGCGAGGTTCGCCCTCGGGCTCGTCATCTTCCTCGTGGTCCTCCTCTTCGAGGCGATCGTCTCCTCGCCGGCCCTCTTCGGGGCCCTGGGCTACGGGCCCGGCAACCTCGGATTCTTCTTCCTGCTCAGCGGCGTGCTCGAGGCGATCGCGCTCACGATCTTCCTCTACCTGAGCCTGGAATAGGGCGCCCTCGAAGCGGGGAAGGGGTTGGACGCGCGGCGGGGTCGGAGGGCCTCTCAGTCGTCCTCCGCGCTCGACGAGCCGGTGTCGTTCGCCGGCGCCGTCATGTTCGCGCAGCCGCCCGAGCTCGGGGGCGGCGGCGGGTTCGGTCCGCCACAACCGGGGGGCGGCGGGGGCGGCAACCCGCTACCGTTTCCGGAGGCGGGAGCGGCCGCGGAGTCGTTCGACGGCGGGGGCGCGGCTCCCGGGCCGGGGCAGGGCGGGGGTCGTCCGGTCGTGTTCGTCGTGTTGTTCGAGCCGGCGGTCGTCGACCCGTCGCTGGCGGTCACGCGGTCGGCGGCCGCCGAACTGATCACGCCGAACGTGACGACGGACAGCACGAACAGACCCGCGAGCACCCCGACGCCGAGCAGCAGCATTTTGCTTCGACGCATGGTTCACCTCCTTGGTCCAGCGTAGAGGGCGGCGCCGTGAAGCGGATTTTCCGAGAACCCACCGGAATCGCTCCCGAAAGGCGCCGGCATCGCTCCGGACCGGAGGCCCGTTGGGTGGACGTTCGGCACGAACGGGATCCCGCGACCGCGGGCCGGGGTCGAGCGTGACCCCCGGCGGCCGCCGGGGCCCGCAGGTCGGGCCGGCGATCCACAACCGGAGGACGTGGGACCGGCAGAGCGACGCCTACGACCATCGCTGCGCCGCGGTTCTCGGCGGCCGTACGGCGATGGCCTGGGGATTGTTCCGGATCCCGGAATCCCGCGCTCGATGGCTCGGTCCCGTCCGCGGCCGCCGGGTGCTCGAGGTCGGATGCGGCGCCGGCCGGTGGGCGATCGCGCTCCGCCGTCGGGGCGCCCGGATCGTGGGGCTGGACCTCTCGGTCTCCCAGCTCGACAAGGCTCGGCGGGAGAGCGGGACCGCGGGCGTCCGACTCCCCCTGGTCCGCGGGAACGTGGAGTCCCTGCCGTTCCGCGATGGCGTCTTCGATCTGGTCTTCTGCGACTGGGGGGCGCTCTCCTTCGCGGATCCGAGGCGCTCGATCCCGGAGTGCGCCCGGGTCCTGCGCCGCGGAGGGCACCTTGTGTTCGCCACGGGCTCGGTCTGGTCTCTGGTCGCCCTGGACGAGCGGGCCGACCGCTTCACGCGTCGGTTCCGGGCTCCGTACTTCGGCCCCCTCCGTCGGTGGACCGGCGACCTCTACGAGTTCCGCCCGACGATGGAGGAGTGGGTCCGGATCTTCGGTGACTCCGGATTGGTGGTCGAGCGGCTCGCGGAAACGCGCGCGACCCCCGCGATGCGCTCCCGATATCTCTCCTCGGCGGACCAGCGCTGGGCGCGCCGCTGGCCCGCCGAGCTGATCTGGCGGGTCCGCCGGTCCTGAGCACCGGGTCAGCGACGGCGGCGCGCGTGGGCGAGGCGCTTCGCCGCGGCCGAGCGCAGGAACTTCGCGGTCTCCCGCTCGTCCTGCCGCACGAGCCGGTCGAGGTCCCGGATCGGCTGTCGGGATCGATCGACGCGCAGGTTCATCCAGAAGTTCCCCCAGCTCGAGGGAAACCAGGGCTCCCGATGGGCGACGAGGATCGCCGCCGACTGGAGGCCCCGGCGGTCCCCGCCCTCCCGGGCCCCCGCGCGGAGCGCCTTCATCAACCGGGCGGCCAGGGTGCCGTCGCTGCCTTCGAAGGTCCGTGCCATCGACCGGACGACCTCCTCGCTCGCGACGATGTTCCCTTGGCAGGAGAATCCCTTCCCCGGGACGTGGACCGCGCTCGCCATGCACTTCGACCCGGTCCAGGCCGCGGCCCGACCCCGGCGGTCGACGATCCCGAGCTGGCGTTCGGCCCGGCCCGCGTCCGACCGGAGCAAACGCTCGAGCACGGTCTCGGCGGAGAGGCCCTGGCGCAGGAGCTCGAGCCCCCGCGGACCGAGCCAGTAGTTCGCGTTCGCCTGCGTCGCGACCGCGCCGACCTTCCAGTCGGCCCAGGGAACGATCGCGCCGACCGCGCTCGGCATGGTCGCGACCGCGACCCCCCAGTAGCCCTGCGCGACGTCCGAGGCCACGATCGAGAAGGTCCCTCCCTCGCCCCGACCGTACATGATCGGAGGGCGGTCCCCCGCGCCACCATAGTCGTTTCGGTGCGGCGCAGCGGCCGGTCGGGGTCCGTTTCAGGCTCCCCCGCGAGCCCTTAATTCTCGTCGGAACGTAGTGCTCGCGTGTCGGCGTCCCACCGTCGATTGGCCGCGATCATGTTCACCGACATGGTCGGCTACTCTGCCCTCGCCCAGACGGACGAGACGGCCGCGCTCTCCACGCTGGAGACTCACAACGCCCTCCTGCGGCCGATCTTCGCCGAGTTCCATGGCCGGGAAGTGAAGACGGTCGGCGACGCGTTCCTCGTGGAGTTCGACAGCGCCCTCGAGGCCGCGGAGTGCGCGCTCGCGGTCCAGAAGGCCGTGCACGAGCGGAACGCGACCGTGCCCGAGGGCCGGCGCTTCCAGGTCCGCATCGGCGTGCACGTGGGCGACGTGGTCCAGGCCGACGGGGACGTGCTCGGGGACGCCGTCAACATCGCGTCGCGGGTCGAACCGCTCAGCGAGCCCGGCGGCATCAGCGTCACGCAGCAGGTGTACGATCAGGTCCAGAACAAGCTGCACGCGACGTTCGCCCGGCTCCCCCCCGTCGCGCTCAAGAACATCCGCGTGCCGATGGGGGTGTATCGGGTCGTTCCGCCCTGGGCGGCGACCCATCGGGAGGCACGCGTGGCCGCGAGCGCAGGGGGCCGTCAGCTGGCCGTGCTGCCGCTCGCCAACATCAGCCCCGACCCCCACGACGAGTACTTCGCGGACGGGCTGACCGAGGAGCTGATCGCCGTGCTCTCGCAGGTCCCGGGCCTGAGCGTGATCGCCCGCACATCGATCCTGCCGTACAAGAGCGCGCCCAAGTCGATCGCCGAGGTCGGCCAGGAGCTGGGCGTCGACACCGTGCTCGAGGGCAGCGTGCGGAAGGCCGGGCAGAAGATCCGGATCACCCTCCAGCTCATCGACGTGGGGACCCAGCGCCACGTCTGGGCGAGCACCTACAATCGAGAGCTCGACGACGTCTTCGAGGTGCAGTCGGACATCGCCGAGCGGACCGCCGAGGCGCTCCGCCTCGAGCTCGCGAAATCGTCCCCGGCGAGCAGCCGCAAGGCGCCGACCGCGAACCTGGAGGCCTACGAACACTTCCTGCGCGCCCTCGCCGCCGAGGGGGAACGGAACCACGGCCGCCTCGTGGAAGCGGCCCAGGAGTTCGAGGCCGCGACCCGGCTCGACCCCAAGTTCTCGGACGCGTACGCGGCGTGGGCCCAGCTCTACGTCATGGCCGCCGGCGACTCGCTGCCCTTCCGGGAGGCGATCCCACGGGCGCGCGAGCTCGCGGCCCGCGCCCTGGCGCTCGATCCCGCGTCGGCCGAGGGGCACGCGGCGCTCGCCAACATCGCCATGCAGAGCGACCACGATTGGACGACGGCCCAGCGCGAGTTCGCGCGCGCGATCGAGCTCAACCCGAACAACGTCGCGGCCCACCGGTTCTACGCTTTGATGCTCATCGCGCTCGGCCGGTTCGACGAAGCGAAGGCGGAGATCCGCGTGACGGCCCGCCTGGATCCCGGCGGGGGACACGAGGGCGTCCTCGCGTGGGCCGAATACGAGTCCGGCAACTCGGACCTCAGCATCCAGATGGCGGAGACCCTGCCGGGCGGGTTCAAGGAGACCCTCAATTACCACACGATGGTCGGGCTATCGTACCTCGGGCTCGGCCGCCGGGCCGAGGCCGAGCGCGAGGCCGCCGTCCGACTGCCGCCCCGGAACGAGAACGAACGGTTCGACTCTGCGCTGCTGCAGGCGCTGCTGGGACGCGGAGAGACGGCGCGCGTGATCATCGCGGAGTCCGCGCGCGGCGAACCCAAGTCGTACACCTCCGACACCCATCTGGCCATGCTGTACTCGGCGCTCGGAGAGCGGGCGAAGGCGCTCGACTTGCTCGAGAAGGAGTTCCGCGAGGGGGACCCCACTCTCTGGCTGTTCTACCGCGGGGTCTTCTTCGATCCGATCCGCGACGATCCCCGGTTCGTCGACCTGCTGCGCCGGTACGGCGTGCCGACCGAGCGTCTCGCCCGGCTCGCTTCCCCGCGGCACCGCGGTGCCGCGAGCTCGGCCCGCTCGGCCGACGTCCGCGTCCCACCCTCGTCGTGAGAGGCCCCGCGCCGGCGGCAGCCCCTCGGCTCGGAGTCGTGCGCGGCGGGCCCGCGGGATCCGAGGGCGCCGAGCCCCATTAAGTAGGGCACGGGACCTTGCGCCGCCGGTCGCCCGATGCCCGCGCGCAAGAAGTCCCGATCCCGCTCCCGTACCCGAACGGTCAAGCGCGCCCGGATCCCGCGCGGGTTCCACACGGTCACCCCGTACCTCGCCGTCGAGAACGGCGTCGCGGCACTCGAGTTCTACCAGAAAGCGTTCGGAGCGAAGGAGCTCCAGCGCCAGCTCGCTCCCGGCGGGAAGCTCATCCACGGACGCATCCGGATCGGCGACTCGATCGTGCTGCTCTCCGATGTGTTCGAGGGCTCGGACCGGGCCGCGCCCTCGACGGTGGGGACGAGCACGGTCTCGCTGCACATCTACTCGACCGACGTCGAGGCGCTCTGGAACCGGGCGGTGGCCGCCGGCGCGAAGGAGACGATGCCGCTCGAGGACCAGTTCTGGGGCGAGCGGTACGGCCAGCTCGTCGACCCGTTCGGGCACCGGTGGTCGCTCTCCATGCCGGTCCGGATGAGCAAGGCCGCTCGGGAGGCGAAGCGTCGCGAGGCGTTCGCCGCGTTCTCGAAAGGCGACGAACCGGATCGCGTCCCGCCCGACACGGACGTCTGAGGCGGGGACCGCGGCGATGCCGGCTCCGAAGCGCCGCGGGATCTCCCGATTCATCGTGATGGCGATGCTCCAGGCCGCGCGCGCGAAGGCGCTGGGACTCCCGATCGACTCCGCCTATTCCTGGGGGCTGAACCGCGCGATCTTCTTCGCGGCCGCGAAGCGGGGCTTCGGCGGCCGCTCCTCGAGCGGCGGCGGCGAGGGAGGCGGGGGCGAGGCCCCCGCGCATCCCGGTCGCGAGCTGTACCACCTCGGGCTCGACGAAGCGTACCGCGACACCACCCGGTCGAAGCTCTACTTCACGATCGGCGACGACACACAGACCGAGGCGGAGTTCGACCACCAGATCGCCGCCCGGTTCGGCGGCGCGCGCCAGTTCGAGCAGGCGTGGTCCCAGGCCGAGAAGATCGTGCGCGAGGCCGACCGCGAGACGCTCGAGTCCGGATCTGCGTTCTACGCCCGCGTCTACAAGCCGCGCCGCGATGAGCTCGCTGCGGAGTGGACGGCGAAGTACGTTCCCGAGGCGGCGGCGCCGGCGAAGTCGAGGTAGGGACGATCAGCTCCGACGGATCAGCGCCGCGACCTCGGGCCGCGCGAGCTCGGTCCGGACGAGGGCGATCCGCTCGGCGAGCGTCGCCTCAGTCCCGAACCGGCGTCCGATCTCCTCGACCCCCGAGAGCCGGTCGGCCGCCACGCCGTCGATCACGTTCGTGACGATCTTCTCCGCGTACGAGCGCCAGCGTTTCGTCAGCAACCGGGTGTACCACACGGCTTCGGGGCTCCCGTAGGCGATTCCGTCGACCTCCGTCGAGGCCTCTCGGGCCAGATAGTCGAAGAACTCGCCGCCGGTCCGGGTCCCGGCGAACGCGTCGGAGTTGATCAGGTCGAGCGGAACGCCGCCGAGGGCCAGGATCCGGAAGCGGCACAGCTTCCCGTCGTCCCAGTCGAACGCAAGGCCCGGAACCCCGCGGAGCTTCGCGACCGCGCGACCGTAGTCCCGCGTCGCGACCATGACATCGACGTCCCGGGTCGTGGTCGCCGCGCTGCGCGCGATCGCCTGCCCTCCCACGACCACGAACGGGATCCCGGCGGCGCGCAGGATCTCCCCGGCGGCCGACACCTCGGGATCCGTCACTGCGCGGGCTCCCCGGACGGATTGTTCTTCTCCAACCAGCGCAGCTCCTCCCGGGGCAACGCCTCACCGACCGCCGGGATGGCGGGGGCGAGGTCCTGGAGCCGCACGCGCGTCGCCGCGCGCTCCAGTCCCTCGTTTCTCACGCGGCGGTAGAGCTCCCACGGGTCGAGCGCGGCACGGTTCCGGCGGGCGACCACGCGCGCGGCGAGCGGGTCGAAGCGCAGGAGTAGGGTGACCAGCTCCTCGACCCCGGGCGCGCGGAGCAGGTCCGGGTCCCGGACCGGTAGCAGGCGGAACTCGGTCGCGATCTTCCCGCTCAGGCCCTCGGGCACGGCGAGCCATGGTCGGAACTGGACCGGATAGCCCTGGTCGGTGACCCACTCCGAGGTCACCAAGCGCGCCGGCACTCCCAGCTCCCGAAGCGTCTCCACGTCCTGGGCCGTCCGGACCCTGGGCCGGTACTCCGCCCGGGGCCGGCCCCGAGTACGGGCGACCGGCACGAGGAGGTCCCGGGGCAGAGTGCGCTCGCCCGGCTCACGGAAGAGGCCGGCCTCCACTCGCATCGTCGTTCCGATATCAACTAAATATATATAATAAATTTTCCCAGGCGGTGTGCCGGCGGGCAACGGTATTCGCGCGGCCGGCTACCGCCTCCCGGACCTCATGCTCCGAGTTCAGCGGCCCGGCCGCCGGTCTACCGGGTCGCATTTGGACGCGATCCGCGCGGTCATCGCCGAGATTCCGAGGGGACGGGTGGCGACGTACGGCCAGGTCGCCGAGGCCGCCGGATTCCCCCGCGGCGCTCGGCTCGCCGCTCGGGCCCTCCGCGGCTCGGACGGCCTGCCGTGGCAACGCGTGGTCGCCGCCGGGGGTCGGATCGCGCTGTCCGGCGTGGAGGGACAGGATCAGCGGATCCGACTGCGGGCCGAGGGCGTGACGTTCCGAGGCGACCGGGTCCGACTCGACCTCCATGCTTGGAGAAGCGAACTCCCGGAGGACCGGCAGCGTGCCTCTTCCGCCGCACGGATCCGCTTGAGCGCTCCCGGGCCGGGCGCCTCGGCGGAGGCGCGGGGTGCGATGCGCGGTACTTTCGAGCGGGAGCTCGCGCGACTTCCCGGACTCGAGGGGCGGAACACCCTCGCCCCGGAGCGTGGACGCGTGTACGCCCGCGGCGGCCTCGAGGTCGTGCGGGTCGGTCCGGGGCCCACGATCGCCGTGCGGCTGCTCGACGACCGGGATGGGGTCGCGTCCCCCGATCGGCGGGCGGCGCTGACCCGTGGGGGGCGCCGACCCCGAGCGCGCTGGAAATCGGTCGGTCTGGCGACCACGGACGACGTGATCGAGGGGCTGGCCCTCGTAGAGGCCGCCCTCCTCGGGCAACCCGGGGGAAGCGACCAGGGCGTCGCCAGGCTCGAGCCGGGTCGGGCCGGCCGGCGGGCGCGGAAGGCGCTGCGCGCCGTGAGAGTCAACCGAAGGTAGATGACGGCGGTCCGCCTCGAGGCCGGCGGACCCGGGTCTCGGGGGGATCTTCAGATGGGAGCAGCGAAAGGTTGGATTCGAATGGCGAGAGGAAAGCATGTCGGAGCCGCGATCGCCGGATCCGTCGTCGCGATCGCGGTCTTGGTGTTGCTGGTGGTCTCCGCCGGGAGCGCGAGCGCCGCGCGGGTCACCGCCGACCTCGAGAAGGCCACGGCCGCGAAGGTCGTGAAGCACTTCTCGGTCGGCGCGGGCCCTGACCAGCCGGCGTACGACCCTGTGAACCACTACGTCTACGTGCCGGAGCCGAGCTCGCATCAGATCCAGGTGTTCAAGAGCAGCGACGCGCTCGTCGCCTCCATCCCGCTCGGGCCGACGAGCTTCCCGGGAGCCGCGGCCTTCGACGAGCAGGATAACTACGTCTACGTGACGGACTCCGACTACAACTGCGTCTATGTGATCTCCGGGACCACGATCGTCGGCAACGTGACCGGGTCCAGCCTCGACGGTCCCTTCGGTATCGCCTACGACCCCGGGGAGGGCGGGGTGATCGTGGCGAACAATTTCGGGGACACCGTGTCCCTGATCGTTGGGATCTTCGTGGAGGCGAGCGTTGTCGTGGGCACGACGCCGTGGGGCGTGGCGTACGACCCGTTCTACGCCACGATCCTGGTGACGAACTACGGAAGCAACAACGTGACCGTGCTGAGCGCAGTCTACCTGACGTATGACACCAGCACGAAGGTCGGGGCGGACCCCACCGCGATCATGTTCGATCCCGCGGACGAACTGGACTACGTATCCGACTTCGGCGCGAACCACGTTTCGTTGATGTATGGGGACGGGTACCTGGAGGGTACCCTCAAGGGCTTCAGCGAGCCCGACGGCATGGCCTTCTCGCAGGCACAGCTCGAGATGTACATCACGAACGCCGGCACCGGCAAGGTGTTCGTCGTGAACGGCGCTACGATCGAGCAGAAGATCTCGACCGACAAGACGGGGAACCCCGTCGGCGCGGTCTACGACTCGTACAACGACGACGTCTACGTCACGGAGTACTTCGGGGACGACGTCTACGTGCTGTCGTGAGAGTATCGGCCCCCGTGAGCGGCGGCGGCCCGGCGCGCCCCTGCCCGCGCTCGCCCCGCCGCTCGGGGGTCGACCGGGCCGAGGCAAGGCGTCCCGGTCGCGGTCCCGGTCTAACCGTCGTGCGGCGAGCGGAGGTCGCGGCCGGACTCCAGCACGGACTTGAGGTTCATCGCGAAGTACGTCCACCCCCATTCCGCGCCGCCGTAGAGGTCGGTCCACTTTTCGAGCTTCGGGAACCCTGAGTGCTCCACCGAGAGCAGCGTCCCGCGGCCCTCGGGCTCGACCGATAGGGAGAACCGCGTTCCCTCCAAGGCGATTCCGGGCCACTGCCACGTCAGCGAGAGTCGCTGACCCGGAACGTACTCGGCGACCGTCCCCGTGTGCTGCGGGCCGTCCTTCCACCCGAGTAGGTAGGATCCTCCTGTTCGGAGATCGATCCGGGCCGTGTCCGACAGCCATCGGACCAGCATCGCCGGATCGGTGATCGCTCGGAAGACCTCGGCGGGCGTCCGATCGATGTAGTACTGGTGTCCTACGGATCGGGACGGGGGTTCCTTTCTCTTGGTCAGGGAGCGGCGCGGGGTCATCTCGGGCCTCGTGGCGGCGCGGTAGGACTCCCGGCCCGGTATAAGCGTGCCCTCCGTCCGGCCCTGCGGATTTCGTGCGGAGCCAAACGCGCAGCCCCTCGTCCAGCGGGGGATGGACTGCCGGGCCGCGCACTGGAACACGGTGAATTCGTCCTTCCGAGCGGTACCGTGCGGGAGAGGCACACGGGCGTCGAAGGAGAGATACGCGTCATGGGGTCGCCCGCTCCATGAGCGCCCCGACCCCCGCGGCTCTTCCTCCCCCCGTGCCGCCGATCCGTCCTTCCCTGCGCGAGCAGGGGGTCGTGATCCTAGTGCTGCTGGTGGTGGAGGTGCTGCTCGGGAGCGAGCTCGCGCGGATCGGGCCGCCCTACCCGTGGAGCTGGCTCGGCGCCCACATCGGTCTCGGGATCGTACTCTTCCTAGTCTCCGGGAACGCGTTCGGGATCTCCCTGCGACGCGCCCGTGGCTTCGTCCGCGTCGCGGGTGGACTGACCTGCCTGGCCACGCTCGGCGCGGTACTCTCGGGCTTTGCGTTCCTGTTCGGCGGCGAGTCGAACGCGGCGCTCTACGGCATGGAGGGGCTCGCGGTGATCGCCCTGATCGGGAGCTTCCTGCTCATCGTGTTCGGATCGAGCGGCTCAGCCCGTTGACGTCCCACCTCTGAGGGCCGCGAGCGCGAACGAGAGACCGGAATTCCCGAGCGCGTACCCCGCGCCGGATTCGCGACCTGGCGGACCCGGTCGGGATCAGCCTTGCTTGACCTCGTGGATCTCGTCGGCCAGGAGGCCGTGGGCCTCCTTGTGGACGCGGATGGCGGCCTCCGCGTTCGGGGCGCTGACGAGGCACTGGATCGTCCCGTTCTTCTCATCGACCCAGTAGTGCAGGTACTCGACGCCGTGCCGGCCCTGCACGGCCACATCCTTGGCGTGGGCCTCGGCGACATCCGACGCTTTGACCCCGGGCATGTGTTTGTGCGTGTCCATGTACAACGGCATCGGGTCCGGCGGAGCGAGTGGGCCTAGTTAAACGATTGGAATTCGGCGAGCCGTACTCCGGTCCCGCCGAGAACGTAGATAAGCAGCGCCGGGTAGGTGAGCCTGCGGGGCGATGGCGTCGCGGCGAGGCCGATCCGACCCGAGCCTCCAGGTCGAGTTCGCTTCCTGCCCGGTCGAAGCCGGTCTGGGCATCCTGGGTCGCAAGTGGTCGCTGCTGGTCCTCCGGACGATCGCGCTCGGCGGGCCCCGGCGCTTCTCCGAGATCGCGCGCGCGACGCCCGGCATCACCCACCGGGTCCTCGCGATGCGCCTGCGGGAGCTCCGCGACCACGGCTTCCTCCGGGCGACGGGCGAGGACACCCGACACGTCCGGTGGCGTCTGACCGAGAAGGGCGAGGACGTGCTCCCGATCCTCCTGACCCTCGTGGGGTTCGGTTCGAAGTGGCACGCCGGGACCGTCTTTCGCGACGGGCGAGCGAGATCGCTCCCCGAGATCTTCGATCGGGACTACGTGTCCCGCGTGCTGGGCGCCCTGCTCGTAGGACCGGTCGAGGACCGCCGGAGTCGACCGAGGGCGATCGGCAACGCGGCGCTCATGTCGTGGACCGCAACGAAGACCGAGTGGACGGCTGCGTCGACCTGGTAGCCGAGCCGCGCTCGCGGTCTCGCGACTTCACCGGCGAGGCTCGTACTGCAGTCCCAGAACGCCCGACTTGAACGGCTGCGCGTTCACGAGCTTCAACCGGAGCCGTTCCGCCTGGTCCGGGAAGAGGGATCGCCCGGACCCGAGCAGGATCGGCTGCACGCGGAGGCGGAAGTCGTCGACGAGCCCCGCGCGCACGATCGCGGACACGATCGAACCGCTGCCGACGATCTGGATGTCCTTCCCCGACCCTTCCTTCAGCCGCGCCACTTCCTTCACGGGGTCGGAGCGGACGATCGTGACCGGCTTCCAGCTCCCTTCTTGGAGATGCTTCGAGAAGACGATCTTGGGTAGGGCGTTGAGGGTCTCGGGGATGAACGGATCCCATCCTTGCGCGGCCGGGTCCTTCATCTTCGGGAAGACCTGGGAGAACTCCTCGTAGGTCGTCCGGCCGAACACCAGGGTGCCGACCGACCGCAGCGCATCGTGGGACCACGCCATGTCCGCGTCGTCGAACTCGAACCAGTCGATCTGGCTCTTCGCGTCGGTGTAGTATCCGTCGAGCGACACCAGGCTGTCCAGCATGACCTTCCGCATGCTCGGGTCCATCGGCGCGAGCTAGAAAGCCTCGAGGTGAACGAGAGTATACCGGAGGTAGGCATCGCTCGCCGCGCCGGACCCCCCTCGGCCTGCCGAGCCGAAGCCTCGGGAACTAGAGTGCTCGGCGGCAGGGCCGACGGGCTCCCGACAACGTATTTTCGGAGCCGCTCGATGCGGTCTCCGGCGCCACCGGAGTGGAGTAGAATGCCGACCTCCAAGAGAAGCAAGCGGACCCCGAAGGATCGCGTCCCCGGCGGTCCGGTCGCGACGCAGGGCGAAGCCGCCGTGCTTGGGGCGATCGCGCGGATGCCCGCGCCCTACCGGGCGATGGGCGAGCGACTGCACGCGATTATCCGCGCGAGCGCACCGACGTGGACCCCGAGGACGTGGTACGGGATGCCGGCGTACGCGAGCGGGACCTCCGTGGTCTGCTATTTCCGGGGCGGCGACAAGTTCGGGGAGCGGTACATGACGATCGGGTTCAACGACAGCGCCCATCTGGACGAGGGCCGGTTCTGGCCGATCGTGTTCGCGCTCACGGAGCTGACCGCCGCCGAGGAGCGGCGGATCGCCGCGGTCGTTCGACAGGCCGCCGGCTGATCGGATCTGACGCACCATTCCCGCTTCATCGGGGATCGGTGCGACGCCGCCGCGGCGGCCGCAGGTTCGGGTCCGACTCCGGAGGGCTCCTGGGCCGCGTTCGGGCCCGCCGGACGACGAGGGCGATGGCGACAGCGCCCACCGCGACGCCGCCGACGGCTGCCGCCCCCTCCCACGTCCGATACCACGGCGTGCCGGCCGAGCCCGCGCTTCCGGTCGCCGCCGAGACGCACGCGGACGCCGGGCTCTCCCCCGCGATGTCCCAGTCCGTCACCTCGAGCGAGTACGCGGAGCCCGGGCTCAAGCCCGCGACCTCGTAGCTCGTGACCGGAGGCGGCAGCGCGACCACGGTCGGAGCTCCCGTGCAACCCCGCCCCGCGAACAGGAGGAGACTGATGTTCGTCAGGTCCGGCGTCGGCGAATTGTTCCAGGCCCAGACGATCCAGGTCGGCCCGATCGCCGCGGTCCGAACACCGCCCGGCGCGGTCGGGATGGACGGCGTGCTCGCGTCGGCGCAGTCGGACGCCGGGCCCTGACCGCTGGCGTTCCACGCCGTGACCTCGGCGGAGAAATCGCTGGCACGCGCGAGGTTCGGCGTAGAGAGTTCGCTCGCTAGGCCGGCCGAGAAGCTCGCGAGGAACACCGTGCATGCCGACCCGGCAAACAGATACAGGGTGTCGTTGACGACCGCTCCGCCCGCGGCCTGGCTCCACGACCAGTCGATGGCGGTGAGCCCGTCCGGAGAGCCCTCCAGACCGGACGGAGCCGAGAGAGGGACTCCCGTGGTCGCTTCCGCCACGTTCGTCGCGTAGGGACTCTGCCCTTCGGTCGTCCACGCCCAGACCGCGAAGAAATACGTCGTCGCGCGAGCGAGCGACGGGACCGTCCAGGTCGTCTGGTTCCCACGCGTCACGTTCTCGCCCAGGGTGAGGCTCGCGTCCGTCAGTCCGAACCGGATCGTGTAGTTCGTCACCGCCCCACCGGGGGGAGTCCAGTTCAGCGCGATCGCCGTCGGGGAGGCGCTGCGCGCCGCGAGCCCCGTGGGCGAGGCCGGCGGCAGGTCGTCCGAGATCGCGGTGAGCCCGAGCACGACCGCGCCCTGGTCGAGAAAGCCCGGGGACCCGGAGAGGTCCACGAGCGTGAGCGCCGACGGCGCGCCTTCTCCCAACGATCGGTAGGTGACGCCTTCGAAGCTGCTGTTGGCCGTGAGGTTCACGCCGGGCGCCAGGAACAGGAACCCGGTCGTGTTGCCGCCCACCGTCACCGTGTCGGACGACCAGTGCTGGATGGGCACCTCCAGCCGGAACGGATCCATGATGCGCGAGTCGTCCGGATACACGGCCGTCCCGTTCGGGAACACGAAGGTATCGTCGGCGAGCGTCGCGGACGTCCCGTTCACGGACGAGCCGTAGACGCGGATCGGCAGGTTGATCCGGCTCGAGTTGTCGTCGATCCACACCACCCGGTTCCCTTCGAAGATCGCGGGCGTGTCGTTCAGTCCGCCGTAGAACGTGGAATCCTCGACGTCGACCATGTTCCGGCCCCCGAGGACGGTGCCGACGAACGTGTCGTGGAGGAACGTCAGCCCGGTCATGTTGCTGTTGAAGTGACCGTGGCCGTTCGCCACGCTGGTCGAGAGGGCATCCGGCGAGGGAGTGCCGTTGACGCTCACCGTCGCGTTCTCGATCACCGAGCCCGCCCACGATCCCCCGACCGCCGGATCGATGAGCATGCGGCCCTCGACCTCAAGGTTCTCAAACAGCGATCCCGGATCGGGTCGCGCATCGAACTCCCAGAGACCCACGCCCGTGACCGCATCGACCGTGCAATCGCTGACGTACCCGATGTTGAGGAAGTTGAATCCGCCCGAAGCGCCGGGATAGGCGACGTACGGGTAGGAGTAGTCCGTCGCCTGAAGGCCCTCGATCACGTAGTCCTGCGCGAGCACGTTGCGGTCCGCCGAGAGGTAGCTCAGGATGTGGAGCCCGTTTGGCTCCCCGCTCGGGGCGAAGAAGTCGGTCTCGGCGATGTCGGTGTAGACGTGATGGAAGCCCCCGCTCTGGTCGTAGATCAGCGAGCCCGACCAGGTCTCGTTGAGGTTCGCCGACTGCGCGTCGAGGGAGAGATCGCACAGGGCGAAATTGCTGACGTCGACCTGGGAGCTGTTCAGTCCGAGCTCGATGAAATTGACCGTGCTGCCGTTGGTGACCCCGCCCAAAGTGGCGTTGTACAGTCCCAGACGGCTGCCGTTGTCTGCGCGGAAGTTCCCGACCGGATCGGTCGGGAGCGAGAGGACGGTCTTCCCTTCGCCCGCACCCTGGATCGAGACGTTACTGAAGCCCGGGAGATCGAGCGCTTCCTCGAGCACGAACGTCCCGGCGGACAGATACAGCGTGCCGCCCCCTTCCTCTCCCAGCGTCTCGTAGTCGCTCAACAGCTGCCACGTCGTGCTGTTCTCGGATGCGGGGGGAGCCTGCCAGATCGCGTTGGTTCCCTGACTGCAGTTCGCGGGGTTCGTGGGCAGAGCGGTCGGCTCCGATGACTCGGGAACGGGCAGCGGGAGCGACGTCGGGGATACCTTCGTGGGCGATGTCGACCCGAGCCCCGTGAGCGGGACGGCGAGAAAGAGGGCGCTTACGGCGACTGCGAACGCGATACCGATCCGGGCCCGCATGTCACGGCGACCTTCGCAGACGAGGGCAGCGGTTCGGGTCTCGAGCGCTGGGTCGCGCGCCTCTACGGATTTCCGTGCCTGTCACGCCGCCCGGCGCCGAGGTCCGGGGGCTCAATAAGACAATGTCCAAACGCTTCCGCCGGACTTGAGTCGCCCCGCGACCCGAATGAGCTAGCCGCTCACCGGTTTGACCAAAGCTCGACGGAGGCGCATCACGATGGCGAGGTCCTCCAGTCCGAGCTGGGCGCCGGCGATCGCATCTTTGGGAGTGTGCTCGCCGAAGTATGCACGCACCTCGGCCTCCCGGTCCAAACCGAGGCCGGCGATCCGGCTGTGCAGAAACAGGCTCATCAGCGGCGTGCCCGACCACATCGCGGTGAGCTTGCCCGCGTTCTCGCGGAACCAATCGAACACGATGCTGCCGGCATCGGAGTTGCGAGCGGCTGCGAGGAGCAGCACATAGACCTCGCTCGACGGTAGATCCGGGGTGCCGACCAGGTCCAGCGCCCTTCCGAGCTCGGCCGGGTCGTCGAGCGAGCCGAGGCCCACGATCATCCGTGTACGCTCCGCCGCGCTCGTCGTCGACCGGAGCCGGGCGAGGATCCCCTCAAATGCCCCGGGTCCTCCCGACCGCGCGAACCCGACCACGACGGCGGACCGGAGGTCGCTGGGGACGGCATCGTAGCTGGCGAATCGTTGCCCGAGCGTACGGGCGAACTCCCGGTCGAATTGGACCCGAGAGTCGGCCAGCAGCTCCCGGAGCACCCGGGCGACCTCCGGTTCCCCCGGCCGCGGATCCACTCCGACGCGCTCGAGCTGACGACGCAGGAAGCGTTCCGGGGCGGCCGCCACGTCGGGCAACCCCCGTCCGACCAGGCGCAGCCGTCCGAGGAGCAGAACGATCGCGCGGACCGGCAGCTCGTCCGATATGGTGCCGGCACGATCCAGGAGTCGCGTCAGGCGATCGAAAGGGACATCGAGCGAGAACACCAGGGCCGCGGCGTCGGAGACGGCCCCCCACTGATCGAACGGGTCGAGCTGCGGAAACTCTTCCAGCGCCTGCTCGAACAGCGACTCGTCGAGCTGGAGCCGAACGAACGCGTTCCGGCCCGGGTCGAGCCGCAGCCCGCGGGTCGTGGACAGGGGGTGGTCGAGCTCGGGCCGGTCGAAGAGAATCCTCTGCTCCCCCTCGGGCCCCCGTATCCGGAGCGGAATGGGCCACACGCCGGCCAGATGGACGCCGTCCTGACGGAATTGCTGCTGGCGAAACGTCAGCCGACCCGCCGCCCAGCTCACCCGCACGAGGGGGTAACCGGCCCGCATGATCCAGGGCTCCATGATGGGCCCGACAGGCTGGGAGGAGGCTTCGCCGAGGGCGTGCCATAGCTCCTCGGCCCGGGCGTTCGAGTACTCGAAGCGGCGCAGATAGCGCTCTACTCCGCGTCGGAACGCGTCCTCCCCGATGTACGACTCGATCATCCGAAGGATCGCGGCGCCCTTCCCGTAGGTCACCGCGTCGGAGTGTTCCCCGAGCTGCTCGGGCGAATCGACGGGAACGTGGATCGGGTGCGTCGACGCCTGCGCGTCCATGTCAAGGCCGGGGCCGACCCAGCGTGTGAGCATCGCTTTCTCCGCTTCGTCCTCGGGAAATCGGCGTTGGACCAGTCGGTACCCGACGAACGTCGCGAAGCTCTCGTTGAGCCAGAAGTCGTCCCACCAAGCGTTCGTGACGAGGTTGCCGAACCACTGATGCGCGATCTCGTGCGAGATCGTCGCGATCCCGGCCCGACGCTGTCCGACGCTCGTGGAGTCATCGATCAGGAAGTACTCGGGCCGGCCCGCGATCGCGCCCCAGTTCTCCATGGCCCCCGCCCAAAAGTTCTCGATCGCGATCAGGTCGAGCTTGGTCAGAGGGTACGCGATGCCGTAGTACTCCTCGTACGCGGCGAGCAGCGCCTTGGCCCGCTCCGCGGCGAATCGCCCGGCCTCGGCCCGACCCTGGGCCGCGACCAGCGCGACGGTGCGTCCCCCTCCGTTCGCGACCCAGCGATCCAGCGGTCCGACGGCGACGTAGAGCAGGTAGGCCGACATCCGCGGCGTGGGCGCGAAGGTCCACTCCCGACGGCCGTCGAGATCTCGCGTCGAGACGGGATCGGTGTTGAACACAACCCGTTCCTCGGCGCCGGCGGTCAGCGTGAGCCGATACACCGTCTTGACCGCCGGGTGCTCGAACGCCGGTAGAAGCCGGCGGCTGCCGCTCGGAAAGAGCATCGTCGTGAGCACGTACGAGTTTCCAGCCGGTGCAACGTACATACCGGTCAGCGACTCGCCATCCGCCGACCCGCTGTATCGGATCTCGAGCGTATGCGCCCCGGCGTCGATCCCCTCGAACCCCAGCGAATGGTGGTCGGGGTCCACGGTCGGCGTCACGGGTCGCCCGTCCACGGTAGAGCTGTGAATGGAGAGGCGCTCGACATCGAGTTTGAGCGGATCGGGCGCACCCTCGATCTCGATTCTCACGGACCCCGAGAACGACTTCTCGCGAAACTGGACATCCAAGCGCCAGTCGACGCCCACGACTCTCATCAGCCGACCAGAGGAAGGGGGAGGATAACGGCTCCATCCAGTCTCGCATACGACTGAGTCAGGAGCGCGAGGTGGGCGCGGCCGCCGAGCTGCGAGGTCGAGGTCGGAAAACCGCGATGTCCTCCCGGGGCGAAACCCGCAACTGGTCGCCGCGACCGGGGCGCAACGTGCGTTACAACCTGCTAGCGCGGGTTGATGCGTCCCCCGCCAATGCGGGGCGGAGGCGAAACTTGGGGATCTCCGACCCCGTGCCGGCCACGGAACGGGACCTGTACTGGGAGTGGGTTCGCGCCGAGGTCGACGTTCCCGCGAACGGAACTCGATCGGCGCGCCTCGCCCGGCACGGGCTCGACGCTCGAATGTTGTCCATCCTCAAGGACGGCGACCGAGGAGCACTGCTCGCCCCCGATTGGGACGCCCTCCAAGCCGCCTTTCGGAGGCTCCGGGCCGACTACCTCGACCCCCTCTTGGACGGCACCACGGCGTGGCGCTACGGCGAGTTCCCGCTCGCGGACCTCGCCGGGGTTCGCATTCCGAACCTCACGATCAGCCTGCTTCCGCTGGCCCCTTCGCGCCGGTTGGGCGAGTACGCGGCGGCGCTCGATGCGGGTCGTGAGACGCCGGGCCTCCCGAACCTCTCGGTCTATCGAGAGATGCGGGGGGGATTCGAGCCTTCGAGGTCCCGGGGATGTCCCGTGCTGATCTCGGAGCGGGTCGAGGGACCGTACGTCGTGGCGGAAGGGCTCACGCGCGCCACCGTTCTGGTCTCCTGGCAGCGCGAGGGGCGCGTCGTCCCTCCCTCCCTCCGCGTTCTCGTCGGGACCTCCGCACGCGCACGCGAGTGGAAGTGGTGGTAGACTGTCTTGACGAGTCTCCGGCAAACCGCGTGGCCTGCCGGTCACTCATCAGACCGGGTCCGAATCGCCCTACCGAGGCACGTTCCCTCGGCCGAACCGTCGCTGCCCGCACGCGCCGCGAGATCTCAGGGAGTTCGCGGCGGCTCGACTGGCGGGCTTTGTCCGGGG
>JASIBA010000035.1 GCA_030041735.1 Thermoplasmata archaeon
GCGAGAGCGGCGGGGCCGGACACGGTGATACTCTCCCCCCGTGGCGAAGACCCGGATTGGAGCCTCGTCCGCTCGGTCTCGGTGCACGGTCCGACGTGGGTCGACGGGACGTTCGCACCGACCGATTCCCGGCGGTTGGTCGAGGCCGGCGCGGCCGGCGGGATCTTCCACATCGACGGGATCCTCGACGCCATGCCGCCGATCTGAGGAGGCCGATCTCGCTCTTGTACTCCGATCCACGTGCGCGATGATGACAAGCAGAACCAGCTGACCCGTGATGACTAATGGGCGGGCTGAGCGCACGTCAGGGGTTTGCCCGACGGCCGCACGAGGAAACGGCAAGACGGCGTCCGCTTCTCGCGTCGTGGTAGACCCGAGATAGGTGCCACGGGTGAGATCGCAATCGATGGCCGAATCAGACGCGATCGCAGGTTGGCGGCGGCGGGAGTCGCGCCTCACGACGTCGCCCGTTGGTACATTCTGCCCGAGAACCCGCCAGTGGGGGGCCGGCCTCAGGACTGAGCCCGGTGAGCCGCCGCGGCAGCGCTTCCTCGGATGTGGGTCTGGCGATGCCCGTACTCCCTCTTGAACAAGGATCCCGTGCCCACCCCAGGGGTCAAAGATAGGCTTCTCCGGCGAGCCTCGCCAAGGATGGCCGCCCCGGCCTCCGCCGTGAGAGCGAAGTACGTCCACCGCCTTTCCCCTAGGAAGTACATCGGGACGGGCCGGGGAGCCCCGGCCTTGTTCCAAGCCGTCGTTGTCATGTCCACGACGGAGACATCCACTCCCGGATCGTTCCACCGGAGTATCGACACCTTACCCGAGGCGAAAGTGAACCTAGCAGTGGATGAATCGACCTCGAGTCTGATCGGTCCCGCGGCCAACCAAACAACCGAGGCCCAGGAGAGAAAGGCCGCGAATAGGAGCGTCACAACCACGATAGCGAGCCGAGCTGGGTCACTCAGTGGCGAGGGGGGTGTCACCCAACCTCGGATGTCGAGGAGCGCCAGGAGAACGGCACCGGCAATGGCTATGACCCTGGGCCAAAAGAGCATCTGTTTTTGGCTGGGTTGAACCCGAATCAAGTCGAAATCGAGGCGTGAGGTCGCGCTCATCAGTTTCCGTTGGACACCGAAGCCGCGAACCGACCCTAACGACGCGGTCTGGTGACGAGGATCATCACCACGCGGGCAGCGGTTCGACTCGGTACGACCCGCTCGGTTTTCCTCAGGCCATGGACGTCGACCTCGCGTATGATCGCGTCGTAGGCATCCTTGGTAAGCGCCGCTACGGCACCGCTTCCCACCGCCAACAAGTATCTGGCGCGCGGCGGGCCCGTCCCGGATGGCTGATCCTTTAGTCCGCTCCGATCGAAAATCCGGAATCGAGTTGTCGGCGAGTTCCAGTTGATGGCGTAGAGTACACGATGGCTCTCGTCTTCGAAGCGTGCCGCTTGGTCCGTCACGGCGACGAACCTGGGGGACGGCCGGAAGCTCGCGGCGATCCACACTGAGTACGCGCACACCAGAACGCCGAAAATCACCAACAATGCCGGAAAGGGGCTGGGGGACAGACCCCCCGAAACATGGCCCAGCAGCAGGACGACTCCAACGATTGCGAAGGCTCCGAAGATGCCCGCCAAGACCATCGAGAACCTCCTGCGCCCCCGAACCGCGACATCGCGAGCGGCGGCGATCTCGGAAAGGTCGAACAACTCCGACCTGGCAGCCATGGGTCATTGATCCATCGCCGCCCGGGACTAGACCCTATCGGCTGGGACTCTGAATCGGAACCCTTGCTCCGAGACTCTGAACCGGACGTAGAACCGGGCGACCCGCTGCCAATCGCCAGCGACAGCGTCGGAGAGGCCCGGTGCGCTAGAGACCGCGGCCCGCGCCGCCTTCACGCGGGCCCGCACCTCCCTCAGCCGCCGCGCCTCGGCCCGCTCGTGAGGCCTGCGAGTGTCGTCGGGGTGGCTGCTTGTGACTTCGGTTATGGTGAAAGTTCGCGTGGGAGCCACGGTTGCATCTGGGTCCTCGCCGACTGCGAGTTTAGCCATCGACGACTGGAAATGCACACGAAGGCTCGACTGGGGACGGAAGTCCGGGTCGGGGAGTCCGCCACGACCTCCAGGCGTTTCTCAGGCGGGCCTATGAAGGAAACCCGATTGGTGGGCTCCTTCCCCCAATCTCGTACGCGACGCAGGGACCCATCGATGACCACGAAATCGGCACAAATCCATGGATTGTTTCGACGCTCAAGCCCGCCCCGCTCGCCGAGCGAAGCACCGCCCCGAACGTCTTTTCGTCTACGTAGACGAGTGGGCTGACCCTCCTCCAAGGCATCCATCGGTCTGCCGTCCCGCCGCGAACCCAGAGCCTGTATCGGGCCTCTAGTGGCACCTTCGTGTCAGTTGAGCGATCCAGCATTTGGAGCTCGAGAAACCGGTCATCCCACCCGACGATGGTGTTCAACTTTCCGGCGAACCGAAACTCGAGACCCGAGGGCCCGACCCGTAGGCTCTCCGGGGGCCGACCAAAAAAGCGGTATCCGTACGAACCAAGAATGACGAACATGATAGCAAACACAAGACCGGTGGCCACGATTGTGTACGATGAGAGCCACTGCCCGGGGTGCGCCCCGACGTATCGAAACACCTGCAATTCCGCGTACGAAAAACCGAGGACTGCCACGGCCGGAATCACGACTAAGACGACGCGAAAGCGTCGATGTCGGGATTCAGCGGCAGATGATAGTTGACTGAGGTCAATTTCGAGGGTTCCGACCGGCCCGGCGGTGCCCGTCATCGCTGCGACCACCCCGTTAGACTCGGCTCTACATTAGCCGCAGGACGGCGATGGTACCCACAACGATTCCGGTCAGCCACAAAATGAAAAGCACCCAGCCAAGGGTGGCGTGCGCTTGAATTCGACGTGTGTTCTCGTCCACAGTCGCCTCCACGCGATCGAGCCTATCCTCGAGTTCGGCAAGGTCTGCGCGTGTCATTTCCTCTTCAGAGACGGTCGCGTCGGCCACGGGTACGGCTGCCGGCATCGTTCTCACCCCTCGCGTCACAAGTGGGTGGGCTAAGAATTGTTACTCGCCGATGCGGAGCGAGAACGGGCCCATGCTGCGGACCATAGGCTACTCGCAAGCCTCCGTCCGTCGAGTGGCTGGGAGGCATATGCGCGGGGTCGAGCCCCCCGGACCCAATCGTCCAGGACGGCCGCCTCCGGTCCGTCCGGAATCGAGCACGCGGGTCGCGATCCGGGCCCTAGCGGGGCCCGGCGCGAGCGCGCACGACGATGACGGTTCCAACGGCGGCTGTCGCCGCTATCCCGCCGCCGAGCGCGACCCATTCCCAGAAGGGGATTCCCCCCGGGCCTGACGCAGTCGACGTTCCCGTCGCGCGGCTAAAGTCAATCGTGACGGCCCTCGCGGCTCCATTTACCGTTACCCGTCCTGATGTCGAGTTGGCGCTGTATCCAGGTATTGCATCGATGGAGTACGTGTACGATCCGTTCGACTCGTCGAACAGCAACGAGCTGGTCGCGGACTGCAAGGTTTGTCCGTCGACGACCACCTGCCAGGCGGTGCCGCCCAGAAGTCCCCGCTCAGTGAATGTAACAGCATACACGACTCGAACAAACGCCACCGTCTTCTCGGTCTCGACGCCGTCGACCGTGAAGCCGCCTCCGGAGGCTTGGTAGGCCTTGTCGGCTGTCGCGACGGAGTACGGGTACGTTCCGTTCGTTTCGTCGAACACGACGGCGCTAGTCGAGGAACCGAACGTCGATCCATCGGTCAGGTTGATCCACCACTCCGTGCCCGACGGCAGTCCGCTCTCGGTCACGCTCACGCCGAAGGTCACCGGCTCGAACGTCGTCGGTTCGGACAAGGCGCTGCCGTCCACGAGGATCGTGCCGCCGCCGGCGAAGAAGCTCTTGTCCGCGGTCGCGACGCCGTATCCGTAGCTCCCGTTCGGCTCGCGGAACGCGACCGTCGTGGTTGCGGAGGCGAACGAAGGGCCACCGGTCAGGTTGACCCACCACGTCGTGCCCGAGGGCAGGCCGCTCTCGGTCAGCGTCACCTCGTACTGCACAAGCGAGAACGACGCGGCGGCCGCCACGGGGGCTCCCTCCACGGAGAGCGTCCCGCCCGGCGCGGCGTAGCTCTTGGACGCCGATGCGATCGCAAACGCGAAGCTGCCGTTCGTCTCGTTGAACAGGACACTCGCGGTATCGGAGCCGAAGCTCGGTCCCGCCGTCAGATTTACCCACCACGCCGTGCCCGCGGGGAGGCCGCTCTCGGTCACGACGATGGCGTAGGTCACCTCGGCGAACGGGACCGCGCGCGAGACCGCCCCGCCGGCCACGTCGAACGTCCCCCCCGGCGAATCGAAGATCTTGTCCACGCTCGCGATGAGATACGCGTACGACCCGTTGGGTTCGCTGAACAGGATCGCGCTCGACGTCGAGCCGACCGCGGGCCCGGCGGTCAGGTTCACCCACCACTCGGTCCCCGAAGGAAGTCCGGTCTCGGTGAACTTGATCGAGAACTCGTCGAGCGCGGACGACGAGCGATACGGGAGCAGCTGGGTCCACACGCCGTGCACGTACTCCCAGGTGTCGTTCAGAGCGCCGGAACCCGTTTCGCCGCCGAAGAGCGCCACCTCGCCGTCGGGCAGATCGAACGCCATCCCGGCCGAGGTCCGGGGTCCGGGAGAGTGCGCCGGGGAGACGTTGGACCAGGTCGCTCCGCTGAATTCCCAGGTGTCGTTGAGGAGTCCCTTCGCACCGGATCCGCCGAAGAGCAACATGTACCCGTCGGCCGTATCGTCCACCAGCGCCGCGCCCGCGCGGGCCGGGGGGGCGAGGCTTGGGTCCAGCTGGGTCCAGCTTCCGGAGGAGAAGGACCAAGTGTCCTCGAGCGGACCGCTGGCGGACTCGCCGCCGAAGAGGAGGATCGTCTTCGAGGTCGCGTCGTACGCGAACGACATGGCGTCTCGGGCCGTCGGGGACGTCGCGGGGGAGAGCTCGGTCCAATTGCCCTTCGCGAACGTCCAGGTGTCCGACAGATACCCCGAGGCCCCCACGCCGCCAAAGAGGACCGCGTAGCTAGCGGCCGTGTCGTAGGCCAGTCCCGCGCCATACCGGGCCGGAGGATCCACGACCGACTCCTTGGTGATGTTCTTCCAGGCGCCGCGCTCGTAACTCCAGGTGCCCCCGTACAGATGGGACCCGTCCAGCCCGCCGAATAGGAGCACGCTGCTCGTGCTCGAGTCGTAGGTCAGGCTCGCCCCTTCGAGCGGTGGAGGCGACGCCGCGGGATCGAGCTTCAGCCACGTTCCCCCGACGAACCTCCAGGTCTCGGCGGCGGACCCCGCCGGGTTGCCGCCGAACAGCAGAACGTACCCGTCCTTCGCATCGTACGCGAGCGACAGATCCGGGCTGGCCGGCGGAGAGGGGATCGGTGTCAGGTTACGCCAGACCCCTCCGGAGAACGTCCAGACATCCGAGAGCAGCGGCGCGTGCGGCTCCGGCTCGCTCAGACCCCCGTACATGACCACGTAGCTGGTGACTGAGTCGTACGCCATCGCCCCGGAGAAGCGCGACACCGGATAGAGGGCGAGGTTGAGCTCGGTCCAGTTCCCGCCCGCGAACTCCCAGGTGTCGTCCTCCGCCACGTCGCCGGGTCCGATCCCGCCGAACAGCACGACGGCGCCCGCAGCCGCGTCGTACGCCATGCTCTGGCCCCACCGCTCCGACGGCGAGGTCTTGGGGGACAGGCTGCGCCAGGAGCCGCCCTCGAACGCCCAGGTCCCGGGCGCCGAGGAGTTGAGGACGGACATGCCGCATCCCTCCCCGGCGCGCTTCCCGACGCCGCCGAACATGAGGACGTACCCCGCCGCGGCGTCGTAGGTGCCGCCGCTGCCGAAGCGGCAGCTCGGGGTGTCGGCCGCGGGCGTCTCCGCCGAGAGGTTCGTCCAGACGCCGCCGACGAACTTCCACGTATCGTTGTAGAATCGGCGCTCGTAGTTCCCGCCGAACATCACGACGTAGCCCGTGGCCACGTCGTACGCCATCATCGCCCCGTACCGCCGGGGGGGTGCGTCCGTCGGGCGCGTAATGTTCGTCCAGGTTCCGGCCCGGAACGTCCACGTGTCGTTGAAGTACGTCGTGGTGTAGATCGAGGAGCCCGAGTGCTCTCCCCCGAAGAGCACGATCTCGCTATCCGCCGCATCGTACACCATGCTCGACGCCGTCCTCTCGTGCGGCGAGTCCGATGCCGAGAGGTCGAGCAGGTTCCAGGTCCCGTTCTGAAACGTCCACGTTCCGCCATTGGCCGAACCGCCGAACAGCACGACGTACCCGTCGGCCGCGTCGTACGCCATGACCGCGCCGTAGGTCGCCGGCGGTGCCGCGGCGGCCGCCGCGGCCGGGGCCGGAACTGTCGTGGACTCCGACGAAGTCGAGGCACAAGTCCCGGACTCACCCGACGCAACGATCTGGCAGGCGAGCGAGGCACCTCCGGCCGGGCCCGCTCCCTCCGACAGGGTCTGCACGGCCGAAGCAATACTCCCGGTGGCGGCGTCGGATCCGGGCACGGACTCCGCGGCGGCGCTGCGCGCGTCGGCCGAGGGGAGGGATGCGAGCCCTGCCGTGCCGACCAGCGACTCGGCGACCAGCATGCCGAGGGCAAGCCACAACACGACCGCAGTGAAGTGCCGACCGCCGTCGCGCCCCAGCGGGATCGATCGTTCCGAGGCGTGCGTTCGGCTGGTCACCGGCGGATGACCTCGAGGGGCCGTCGTACCTCGGGAACCGTTGATAAGCCTTCTTCGGAGCGTGCGACGCAGGCCCGGGACGAGCGTTTCCTCCCGTCCACTGAAGGACGGGCGGCCGCGGGAGATTCCACATCCTGGGCCGCGAGGAGCTGCGCCGGGCGCCGCCGCCCACGACTGAGCTAGAGAGCTCGGCGCGCGGGAGGCACGCTATCCTCTCCAGCGCGCCTCCGAATGGACCGGGCGCTCGCGGGCGCCGCGACCGCGTTGCAGATTCCGTCGCGATCCAAGCCTCGCCGGCTGGCGACCCCCCACCATCCGGAGGTGCGGTACGTCCGTCCCCCTCCGGGTAGCCGATTGGCGAGATCGGGCTACCCGAAGCGGCGGTGCCTCGTTCGCATCGCGGAGGCGACGGCGATCGGAGCGACCACGCCGATCACGACCCCCAGGGACAGGGCGAGCGAAGTGAAGAGGTTCTGATCGGACGTCTTGGCGGGGGCGCTGGGGCTTGGGGGGCCGGTGGGAGCCGGGGCACCGGGCGAGAGCGCCGGGGTCGCCGCCGGAACCGAGGCGCTCGGCTCCGAGGCCCAGGAGCCGTTCCACGCTTCGACCGCGAGATAGTACTGGGTGCCCGGTGTGAGACCGGTGAGGTTGAAACTGGTCGCGTTGCCCACGGTGACCGTCGTGTTCGGACCGTCGACCTGCGTCGCGACGAGCAGCGAATAACCCGTGACCATGCCGCTCGCGGCGGTCCACGCGAGCCGGACCGACTGAGGTGTGGTACCGACCACGGTCGGACTGGCGGGTGCCCCGGGTGCCCAGTTGGGGGTCTCGACTTCGAGGTCGGGAGTCGGGGCGGACGGACGGGAAGCGTTCCAGGCGACGATCGCGAAGAACGTTGTTTCGTCGGGAGAGAGGCCCGAGAGCGTGGTCGACGTCACGTTGCCCACGACCGTCGACGTCGACAGCGAGCCCGCGGACGCGCCCGCGAGCACGGAGTAGTTCGTCACCGGCCCGAACGCCGCGGCCCATCCGAGTCCGATCGAGTCCGGCGTGAGCGAGGTCAACTTTAGATCGCCGGCCGGGGAGGGTGTCAGCAGCGGGAGATCGCTGACCACACCGCTCAGGGACCACGCCGCGGCACCCAGGTCCACCCAACCCGGCGACCCCGCGACGTCCAGCAGGGACAGCTCGCTCGGTGCGATCCCCCCGAGCGAGTCGTAGGTCAGATCCGAGAACGTACTGTTCTCCGAGAGCGAGACGTTGGGAGCCGAGAAGAGGAAGCCGGAGCTGGACCCGTGGATCTCGACCCGGTCGTTGGCCCAGGTGTTCCAGGGCACCGTCAGCTGGAACGGATCGGCGCCTCCGGTCCCGTTCGGGAACACGAACGTGTCGCCCACGATCCTGGAGAAGTTGCCGCCCGTCGGGCTTCCCTCGACCTCGATCGGTTCGACGGACGTGCGCGCGCAGTCCATCGTGTTCCCGCGGAAGATCGACGGGAGCGCGTCGAGGCATCCGGAGAACGTCGAGTTTTCCACCGAGATCATGTTCGCGCCGTCGTTCACCGATCCCACGAACGTGTCGTCCACCCACTCCATCGAGGAGAACAAGTTCTGGTTGCCCGACGAGGCGCCCGACACAAGGGTCGCCAGGACGTACGAGGAAGGCGTGTTGGAGGAGTTGGCCACGACGTGTTCGAACACCGTCCCTCCCCACGAACCGCCGACGGCCGGGTCGATGGTGATGTGGCCCTGCACGTTCCAGTTCTCGATCAGGCACCCCTGCGGAGGCTGGACCTCGAAGGCCGCCTGGCCGATCCCCGTGACGTTCTCGAGCGTGCAGTTCTCGAGGTGCCCGACGTTCAGGAAGTTCGTGCCGCCGTGGAAGCCCGGATAGGTCTCGAACGGGACCGAGTCGTTCGTGGCGTTGAAGTTGTCGAGCAGGTAGCCCGTGGCGGCCGTGGCGCCGGTCGGGCCGTCGAGGTGGAGGCCGTTCGGCTCGGGGCTCGGACCGAAGAGACCCGAGAGCGCGACGTCCGAGTAGACGTGGTGGACGCCTCCGCTGGCGTCGAAGATCAGCGAGCCGGACCAGTCCTCCGCGGCGCTCGTCGCCTGCGCGTCCAGCGTCAGGTCGCACATCTCGAAGTTGTCGAGCGGCGTCGGGCCCGAGGTCTCGATGAGGTTCGCGGTCGTCCCGTTGACCGCACCGTCCAAGGTCTCGTTGTACAGACCGAGCAGCGTGCCGTTCGTCGACGTGAAGTTCCCGACCGGATCGGCAGGCATCGAGAGGCTCGTCTCGGCCGCGCCGGCGCCCTGGATGGTGACATTGCCGTACCGCTGGAAGTTGAGCGTGGAGTTCACCGTGAAGACCCCAGGGCCGAGATAGAGCGTCCCTCCGCCCGCCGCCCCGAGGGCGTCGTACGCCTCGAGGATCGCGGCGCCGGGGTCGGCGACCGTGGAGTCCAGGTACGCCGACTCTCCGCCCTGGCTGCAGTTCACCGGGTCGAAGGATCCGGAGGTCGGCGCGCCGGGACCCGGCCGGGGGCTCGCCGGCGAGCGAGCCACGTCGGTCAGAGCCAGCGTGGCTCCGACGAGCACGACGAGTACCGCGACGGTACCGACGAGCGCCGGGACCGATGCTTTTGCTGAAAATCGAGCTCGCGCCCGCATAGAGATTCGCCAAAAAGACTGCGCATCAATGCGTATTCGCTGTTTTTAGCCTTTGCGATGCCGCACGGGGCTCTACGGGCCGCAGGATCCGGTCCCGATCTCTCGGGAGCCCTCGAACCCTCGGTGCGCGATCTCGCCGAGCACGACTCCGAACCTCCGGCCGAATTCGACCGGAGCCGACCAGCCAACTCGACCCGTATAAGCCGAAGTACACGATTCGGAGCCCTCGGCGAGACCGTCGAATCGACGGAAACGGCCACGGAGCCCTACCTAGCGATCGCAGGAACGAATGCGGGCGTCTCCGTCCTCTGGGGAGTGGCGACAATCGGGGCTCGGGCGCGATCTCGTGGACCGCGAACGCCGAGGGAGGGACGACCGAGCACGACGCGAGTGTCGTGCGTCCCGGACGGAACCGAGACCGCCCCTGAAGGGGACACTCCCCGGACCGAGTTGCGCGCGTCGCGTCGCTGCGGATCGCCCAGGGCCCGCCCCGCTCGTCCCGGCCGGGACGGCCGTCCCATCAGAAGCGCGCGGCCGAAGCGCTTTAGGGGACGGGCGGGTCCGCGGCTTCGGTCCGTCCGATGTCCGCGCGCGCCACCGTGAACATCACCCTCCCCGGGGGGCGGGCCGTTGTCGGCCAGGTCGGGATCCCGGCCGGGGAGCTGCTCGCCCGAGAGATGCCGGATCGCGCGCGCTCGTTCCTCGCTGCGTTGCTCGACGGTCGTCCGGTCGACCTCGCGACGCCGCTCACCGCCGACGCCGAGCTCGCCCCGTTGACCTTCGCGGATCGCGCGGGCCGGGACATCCTCGAACATTCGGCCGCCCACCTCGTCGCGAAGGCGCTCGTGGCGACCATCCCCGAAGCCCGCCCGACGCACGGGCCGCCGACCGAGGAGGGGTTCTTCTACGATTTCGAAGTGCGCCCGCTCGTCCCGGCCGACCTCGACGCGATGCGCACCGCGATGGATCGGTCGATCCAGGCGCGCGAGCCGTTCGTCCGCCGGGAGATTTCCCGGGCCGAAGCGAACGAGCTCTTCGCGAGCAACCCGCACAAGCTGCGGTACATTGCGGAGACGCCCGAAGGCGAGCCGATCTCCGTCTACTACACGGGCGCGTTCGTCGATCTCTGCCGCGGGCCGCATGTTCCCGACACGGGTTGGCTCGCCGGCATCCATGTCCTCGGCTTCTCCGGGCTGGAGCGGGACGCGGGTTCCGAGGGTCCGTCGCTTCAGCGAGTCCGGGGCGTCGCCTTCCCCACGCGCGCCGAACTCGAGGCGTACCTGAAACTGCGCGCCGAGGCCGAGGCTCGAGACCACCGGGTCATCGGCGCGAAACAGGAGCTGTTCCTGTTTCTCGACGAAACCCCCGGCTTCCCGTTCTGGCTGCCGAAGGGGATGGTGCTGGTCCGCGAGCTGGAGACGTACGTCCGCGAGCACCTACGCCGGGCGGGGTACTCCGAGGTCCGCACCCCGCTCCTGTTCCCGCAGAGCGTCTACGAGACCAGCGGCCACTGGGAGATGTACCGCGAGGACATGTTCGTCTCCGAGCTCGAGGGCCGCACGTTCGGCTGGAAGCCGATGAACTGCCCCGGCTCGATGCTGATCTTCCGGTCGCGGGCGCGGAGCTACCGCGAGCTCCCGCTCCGACTGGCGGAGTTCGCACCGCTGCATCGCTACGAGGCGAGCGGCACCCTGCATGGCCTGACCCGCGTACGCGAACTGGTCCAGGACGACGCGCACCTGTTCCTGATGGAGGATCAGATCGACGCGGAGCTCGCCGTGCTGCTCGACTGGATCCGGGAGGCGTTCACCACGTTCCGGCTCGAGTGGTCCTACGAGCTCTCCACCCGGCCGGCGCGGTTCCTCGGCGAGGTCGCCACGTGGGAGAAGGCGGAGGCCACGCTGGAACGCGCGCTGCGCGCGTCCGGGGTTCCGTACCGGATCGCCGCCGGGGAGGGCGGATTCTACGCCCCGAAGATCGACATCCACGTGCGCGACTCGTTGGGCCGTCCCTGGCAGACCGGCACGATCCAGCTCGACTACCAGATGCCGCAGCGGTTCGGGCTGCAGTATCAGGGACCGGACGGTCAGCTCCACACGCCGGTCGTGGTCCACCGGACCATCCTCGGCACCTGGGAACGGTTCCTCGGGGTGTTCATCGAGCACTGCGCGGGGCGTTTTCCGCCGTGGCTCGCGCCCGTGCAGGTCCGGGTGCTCCCGGTCAGCGACCGGCACGCGGAGGCGGCGCGCGGGCTCCGGGACGAGCTCGCCTCGACGGGCCTTCGCGCGGAGGTAGCGTCGCCCGAGGAGTCGCTGCCGAAGCGCGTGCGCGCGGCCGAGCTGGACCGCATCCCGTACACGCTCGTGCTCGGCGACCGGGAGGCCGAACAGGGAACGGTCGCCGTGCGAATTCGGGGATCGAAGGAGAACCGGACGATGTCGCGCCCGGAGTTCACCGGGTACGCTCTCGACCGGGTGCGCCGACGCGAGTACGATCCTTAGTGCGCCTGGGAGCGGCGCCCGCGGCGGGCCTCGATGCGCGCGTTGAGGTAGGCGGAGTCGACGTCCGCGCTGTTCGACTGATGCTCCGCGCGCAGATGCTCGCGAAGCCGCGCGAGCTCGACCGTGCGGCCGCACACGTTGCAGCTCACGCGCGACCTCCGCTCGCTGGCGTCCGAGCCGGACCCCGGGATCATACGGCTACGATGCTGCGTCCGCGCGGAATATAATACCGGTGCCGGACCGGTGGGCGCGGTCCGCAAGCCTTTATTAAGCGCACCGTTCGGGCCCCCTCGATTTCGGGGGAGTCACCGATGGGACTTTCGACGGCCCAGCTCGAGCTGCTTATCCTGCTGGCCTCGATCCTCGCGCTCGCCTACGCGGGGATCCAGACCGCGCTCGTCCTGCGCGAGGACGAGGGGGACGAACGCATGCGCGAGATCGCGGTCGCGATCCGCGAGGGCGCGAACGCGTTCCTCCGCCGGGAGTACACCGTGGTGTTCGTCGTGGCGACCGTCCTGGCGATCCTGATCGCGGTCGCGTTCGGGATCACGGGCACCGGCGCGCGGCTCGCGACCGGATTCGTCTTCGGGGTCGCGGGCAGCGCGACCGCGGGCGCGGTCGGTCTGATCGTCAGCGTCCGCGCGAACGTGCGCACGGCCGCCCACGCCCGACGCGGCAGCCTGCCCGCGACCATGGCGTTCGCGTTCCGCGGAGGCAGCGTGACCGGCATGTCGGTCGCGGGCATGGCGCTCCTCGTGCTCGTGGGCTTCTACTGGGCGTTCGGCGGCAACGTGCTCGACATGGTCGGGCTCCTGTTCGGCGCCTCCCTCATGAGCCTGTTCGCGCGCGTCGGCGGCGGGATCTACACCAAGGGCGCCGACGTCGGGACGGACATCGTCGGGAAGGTGGAGGCGGGGATCCCGGAGGACGACCCGCGGAACCCGGGGGTCATCGCGGACAACGTGGGCGACAACGTCGGGGATTGCGCCGGCATGGCGGCCGACCTGTTCGAGACGTACGTGGTGACCGCGATGGCCGCGATGCTGCTGGCCTACCTGATCGGCGCCCCGGGGGTCTACCCGGTGCTCCTCACGACGTTCCCGCATGCCGTGCTCTACCCGCTGCTCGTGTGCGCCTGGGCGATCCTGGCGACCATCGTCGGGACGCTCTTCGTCCGCATGGGCGCGGGCGGCACGATCATGGGCGCGCTGTACAAGGGCCTCGGCGCGACCACGATCGTCGGGCTGATCGGGCTCTATATCCTCGACTATTTCTTCATGAACGCCAACTTCGGCGTGTTCATCGCGACGGCCGTCGGCCTCGCGGTCATGATCCTCGTCGTGCTCATCACGGACTTCTACACCAGCGCCAGCTACCGGCCCGTCCACAAGATCGCCGAGGCCTCGCAGGCGGGCGCGGGGCCGACCGTGATCAGCGGGCTCTCGGTGGGGCTCGAGTCCGCCTGGTTGCCGGGCGTCGTCGTGGTGGGGGGGATCCTGATCGCGTACGCCGCCGCAGGGTGGAACGGATGGACCACGTCCCCGAACTCCTACGCCGGCCTCTACGGGATCGCTCTCGCCGCGGCCAGCATGCTGTCGGTCACGGGGATGATCATCTCGATCGATGCGTTCGGGCCGATCACGGACAACGCCGGGGGCATCGCGGAGATGGCGAACCTGCCGGAGGAGGCGCGCGCGATCACCGACCCGCTCGACGCGGTCGGCAACACGACCAAAGCGGTCACCAAGGGCTACGCGATCACGTCCGCCGTCCTCGCCGCGCTCGCGCTGTTCGCGGCCTACACCTTCGCGGCGGCGTCCCACTGGAACCACCCGTGGGGCGCCTTCACGGCCCTCCTGACCCTCAGCACGCCCCTCGTGGTCGCGGGCCTCGTCATCGGCGCGGTGCTGCCGTTCTTCTTCACCTCGTTCCTGATGAACGCGGTGGGCGTCGCCGCGGAGAAGATGGTCTTCGAGATCCGGCGCCAGTTCCACGAGATCGCGGGCCTGCTCGAGGGTAAGGCGAAGCCCGAGTACGGGAAGTGCGTCGACATCGTCACGGTGACGGCGATCCGTCAGCTCGCGGTGCCCGCGCTCATCGCGGTCGCGACCCCGCTCGCGGTCGGGTTCCTGCTCGGACCCGTCGCGCTCGCGGGCCTCCTCCTCGGGACCATCGTCTCGGGCTTCCCGCTCGCGCTGATGATGACCACCGGCGGAGCCGCGTGGGACAACGGGAAGAAGTACATCGAGAGCGGGCACTACGGCGGGAAGCACTCCGAGACGCACAAGGCCGCGGTCGTGGGCGATACCGTCGGCGACGCGACCAAGGACACGGCCGGTCCGGCGATCAACCCGCTGATCAAGGTCGTCAACACCGTGTCGATCCTCTTCATCGCGCTGATCGTGGCGCACTCGGTCATCGGGATCTAGGACGGCGGCGGCCCGTCCGCCGCGACGGGCTCAGGCGTAGTGGCTGAGGCTCGTGCGTTCCTTCTTCGCGGCCTCGCGCTGCTCGCCGCGCTCCTCGCTGCGGCGCTCCTTCTCGCACTCGTCCTCGGTGACCCACTTGAACTCGAGGTCCTCGGGGTGATCGTGGGCGATGAACGCCCCGGCCTCGAACGCGCTCGCGAGGAGCTCCTCGAGGTTGTCTGCCTCGGTGCCCTCGAGACGTCCGGCCAGCCGCCAGTACCAGTCGGGGGCCTTGCCCGCGGCCTGGAGGTACTCGGTCACCAGGTCGTAGATCGACGAGTGCTCGTCGGCGAGCCGTACGTGCAGGTGGCGGCCCGGATCCTCCGCCGGGGTCCCTTCCGAACTGGACATCGGCCGTGGAAGACGTGCCCGCGCTATAACTCCTCGCGACGCGTGAACGCTCAAGAGCCGGCGGCGGTTGGGTCCCGTCGTTCCGATGTACGGCAGCACGCCTCCTCCACCGCCCACCGGGGCCTCCGGCTCGGGCGGCGCGCCGGGCTCGAGGTACAACTACCTCGTCAACCGGCTCCGGAACCGCCAGATCACGATGGAGGAGGCGACCGAGCTGTTCGCGCTGATGCAGAGCATGCTCGCGCGGGCCAACGAGGCCGCCCGGGCGGCGGCCGCGCGGGTCCCGACCGGTCCGGCGATCCCCACGGCGCCGGTGCCCGAGGCTCCCCGGCTCGCCCCGCCGTCGACCTCGTCCGACGACCTCCTCCTGGTCGGGCTCCTCGCGATGGGCGCCGGGGCCGGCCTGCTCGCCGCGCTCTCGAAGCGGATCGGCGAGGCGCCGGGCGCCCCGCCGGCCCCGGACCCCGGAGCGAAGCGGAAGTCGACGCCGAGCTAGGGGGCCGGCCATGCCGTCCGACCGGTTCGTCTTCGCGCACTTGGCCGACGCGCACGTCGGCGCGTGGCCGCGGGACCCGGACGTGCGGGCGGCGCTGCGGGAGAGCGTGCTCCGCGCGCTGAGGGTGGTCGGAGAGCGCGACGCCCAGTTCCTGCTGATCTCGGGGGACCTGTTCCATACCCCCGTGCCCGACCCGGCGGAGGTCGCCCCGGTCGCGGCCGCGCTCCGGGACCTCGTCGAGGCGGGCCGGCGCGTCTACGCGATCTACGGATCCCACGACTACGTGGCGCACCGGACCAGCTGGCTCGACGTGCTCGCCGAGACCGGGGTGTTCGTGAAGGTCGCCCCGGAGGCGGTCCGGGCGGAAGGCACGCGCTGGACCCTGCCGTTCCACGTGGACGGTCCGACCGGGGCGCGGATCGCCGGTATCTCGGGTCGCTCCCACGGGCTCGACCGCGACTACTTCCGGGCCGTCGACGCGGAGGCGTTCCGGGCCGAGCCGGGCTTCAAGATCTTCCAGTTCCACGCCGCGGTCGAGGAGTACCTGCCGCCAGCGCTCCGGCCCCACATCCGCGGCATCCGGCGCGACGACCTGCCCGCCGGCTGCGACTACTACGCCGGGGGCCACATCCACGTCACGTACGAGGGCGAGGGGCCGGAGGGCGGCACGCTGGTGAACCCGGGCGCGGTCTTCGGGACCAGCCGCACCGACCTCGAGAACGCGGCCCTCGGGCGCACGCACCAGGGGATCGCGATCGTCACCGTCGAACACGGCGCGCCGACGGTCGAGTTCGTCGACACCGCGCCGCGCGACGTCGTCCGGCTCGTCGAAGTCGACCTCACCGGCCAGACCGCCGCCGAGGCGCACGCGACCATCGCCGCGCGGCTGGGGGAGGAGCCGGAGCGGCCGGGCACCCTCCTGTTCCCGAAGCTCCGGGGGACCCTGGCGGACGGCAGCCTGGCCGCGCTCGCGCTCTCGGAACTCTCGCGCGCGGAGGCGCGCGGGGCGGTCACCGTCCACTGGGACCTCACCGATCTCGAGCTGCCGGCCGCGGTCGACGGGACCTCGGGGCCGGAAGGCGAGGTCGAGTCCTTCGAGATCGAGCGCCTCCTCGCCGCGGACCCGCCCGCCTGGTGGAACGGCCCCGAGGCCGAGCGCGGCGTGCGGGAGCTCGTCCGGGAGCTCGGTCTCCCGCGCGCGGACGGCGAAGCGCGGACCGACTACCTGCAGGCCCGGGCCGACGCCGCGCGCCGGATCCTCGGGGTTCCGCGGGAGTCCTCGGCCTAGGAGCGACCGTGCGCCTCCGACACCTGCGCGTGCGCAACATCCGCAGCTACGTCACCGGCGCGGTCGAGTTCGCCGACGGGACCACGCTCATCGCCGGCGACGTGGGCGCGGGCAAGACGAGCCTGCTCTACGCGATCGAGATGGCGCTGTTCGGCACCTCCGAGGTCGACGCGGCGTTCCTCGTCCGCCATGGGGCGAGCCACGCGGAGGTGCACGTCGCGTTCGAGGACGCGGAGCATCGCTACGAGATCGGGCGGAAGTTCCGTCGGGTTCAACGCAAGGGCAAGCCGACCTACGAGCCCGAGACGATCTCGTTCAGCGTCGACGGAGCCCGCACCGAGTACTCGGCGACCGAGCTGCGCCAGCGCGTCATCGAGCTGCTGGGATTCCCGGACAACCCGAGCCCGCAGTCGCACTCGGACCTGTGGCGGTGGGCGGTGTACGTTCCGCAGGAACGCATGCGCGACATCCTCGCGGCGCGCCCGCAGGACCGCCTCGAGACCGTCCGCAAGGCGCTCGGGGTCGAGCAGTACCGGGTCGCGGCCGAGAACGCGCAGGACGTCGCGACCGACCTGCGGCGCAGCGCCGGCGCGCTGCGTGGCGAAGCCGAGCGGCTTCGCCACTTCGACGACGAGTACGCGCGCTGGACCGCCGAGGCCGACCGCCACCGGGCCGACCGGGTGAGCCTCGAGGCGGAGGTGGCCCGGCTCGACGCCCGTGCCGCGGCCGCGCGGACCGAGGTCGCGTCCGCGGACGCGGCCATGCGTGCGCTCGAGTCGGATCGTCGGGAGTGGACCAGCCTCCGGACCGAGGCCGAGGCGGATCGCCGGGCGGAGGCGGAGCGAGAGCACGTGCGCGCGCAGCGCGCCGCCGAGGTGGCCCGGCTCGAGGAGACGGTGACCCGGGACCGTGCGACGGCGGGGGAATTGGACTCCGTCCGCCGGGTCTTGGAGGAGAGCGACGAGGAGATCGTGCGCCTGCGGGCCTCCGTCGAGGAACACGCGCTCGCCCTCCGTCGGCTTGCCGCGGCCCGCGCGGACCTCTCCGGGGCGACGACCCGCCGGAACGACCTCGAGGAAGAACTCCAACGCGCCGACCGTGAGCTCGCTCGGGCCCGCTCGGCCCGGGACGAGTGCGAGGAGATCGGGCCGACGCACGAGCCCCCGGCGCCGACGCCGGACTCGCTGGACGCGATCGACGCGCGGCTGACCTCGGCCCGGACCCTCGAGGCCCAGCGGTTGGCCGAGGAGGCGCGCGCGGACAGTGCCCTGCACGAATTCGAGGACCTGCTCGGGGCCGGTGTGTGCCCCCGATGCGGGCAGACCGTCGAGCCGCGAGCCTTCGAGCCGCATCGAGCCGAAGCCGCGGCCACGGCCGGTTCGGCCGCCGCGGCCCATGCCGAAGCGAGGCGGGCCCGCGAGGGCATCGAGGACGAGCGGAGGGCGCGGGAACGATACGAGCGCGCGCTCGATCGCTGGAGGGACGCCGAGCGGGAGCGCGAGGCGGCCCGCACGGGACTGGTGCGAGCGGAGGCCGCGCGCGCGAGCACGGCCGCGGCCCGGCTCGAGGCCGAGGGCCGGCAGCACGACGCGGAGCGCCGCGTCGCGGAGGACCTCGCGGCGGAAGCAGCCGAGTCCGAGGCACGTCGAGCGCTCGAGCGCCGATCGAACGAACGTGGACGCCTCGCGCGGCAGGCGGAGGCGGCGAGCGAGGCGGCGGCGCGCGTCCGCGTGGCCGAGAACGCGATCGAGGTCCTGCGCGGCGAGCAGGCCCGGCAGGAGCGGGAGGATGCCACGATCGCCGAGCGGCGGGCGGCGCGGGCCCGGCGCGCGGCGGAGCTGGAGGGCGTGGCGGAGGCCCTCGCTGTCGCGACCACCCAGCTCGAGGATGCGGCGCGACGGGCCGAGGGGGAGACCCGTTCGCTCGAGGAGGCCCGCCAGACCCTGGTCCGCATCGACGGACGGCTCGACAACGCGCTCGCGCGGGTGGCCGACGCGGAGCGCGGGCGGACCGAGCGGGCCCGCCGGGTCGCCGAGGCGGCCGGGCTGGAGGCCAAGGCGGAGTGGCTCGCCGGCGCGTTCCGCCGGGCCGTCCTCGCGATGGAGCAGCGGCGGCTCGCGCACGCGCAGGCCCTGTTCGAGCGGAGCCTGACGCGATTCTTCGCCGCGCTGGTCGACGATCCGTCGTTCGTCGCGCGGACGGACCTCGCCTTCACGCCGGCGGTCGCGATCGACGGGGAGTGGACGCCGGCGGAGGCGCTCAGCGGCGGCGAGCGCACGAGCCTCGCGCTCGCGTTCCGGCTCGCGCTCGCGGAGGTCGTGCGCACCCTCGGCCACCTGCGCCTCGAGACGCTCCTGCTCGACGAGCCGACCGACGGGTTCTCGCCGGAGCAGGTCGTCCGGATGGGGGAGCTGCTCGACGCGCTGGCGCTGCCCCAGGTCGTGCTCGTATCCCACGAGGAGGCCCTCGCCGGGATCGCCGACCGGGTCGTCCGCGTCGAGAAGGTCGGAGGTCGGTCGGTCGTTCGCACGGGGGCGCGCGCGGCGAGCCCGCCCGAGGATCCCGCGGGCCCGGCGCCCGCGCCGCGGGCCGCGCCCGAGTGAGCGGACGCGTCGCTCTACGCGAGCAGCTCGAGGAACCCGGTCGGGTCCCACGGAGGCAGTCCGGCGACCTCGAGGTTCTCCGCGAGGTGCTCCGTGCTCTTCTGTCCGATCAGCGGGGCGAGCGCTCCCGGCGCCGATCGGGCGAACTGGAGCGCGGTCTGGGCCGCCGAGAGCCCGGGTCGCTTCGGTCCGGCCCGGGCGAGCTGGCCCTGGAAGAGCGGGACGCTGGTGAAGCACGCGATCCCGAGGCGGGAGGCCGCTTCGAATAGGGTCAACCGGTCGCCGCCGACGACCTGGTTGCGCACGAGGGCCGCCTCGGGCATCGCGAGGTTGAACGGAAACTGCACGAACCGGAACCCATGGCGGGCGCCGCCGACCTTCTCGGCGATCCGGACCCCGCTCTCGAGCGAGAAGTACCCCGGATCGGTGCGGGCCGCGCGCAGGCAGTCCCACGTGGCGAGACC
>JASIBA010000036.1 GCA_030041735.1 Thermoplasmata archaeon
CGCGGCGCGGCGCGTCCGGACCTGGCCTACTCGGTCGAGGTCACCGCCTACTCGATGCTCACGGAGATCACCGAGCGGGCGCTGGCGCACCGTCGCCGGGACACCGTCGTCCTGGGCGGAGGCGTGGCCTGCAACGAGCGGCTCCGGGGCATGGTCCGCTCCATGGCCGAGGAGCGGGGCGGCTCGATGTTCGCACCGCCCCGCGCGATGTGCGTCGACAACGGCGCGATGATCGCGTGGACCGGTCGCCTCGCCTTCGACGCCGGTCTCGCGGTGCCGATCGAGGCGTCCGCGATCCAGCCGCGCCAGCGGACCGACCTCGTCCCGACGCCCTGGCGGGGCGACTGACCCCGCCGCCCCCGTTTATACCGGGCCCGTCTGGTGCGGCCCGTGCCGTCGGTCGACGTGCTGGTCGTCGGAGCGGGGCCGGCCGGCTCGACGGCCGCGGCCCGCCTGGCCGCTCGGGGGCACTCGGTGCTCGTGCTCGAAGAGCACGCCCGCGTGGGGCTCCCGGTGCAGTGCGCCGGTCTGGTCTCCCGGCGGGTGCTCGACCTCGCGGGGTCCGCCGGATTCGTGCGCACCTCGGTGCGCGGCGCGACGGTCTTCGGTCCGAGCCTGGGCTCGGTCGCGTTCCGCGCGCCGGAGGCGCGCGCCTACGTCATCGACCGCGCCGGCCTCGACATCGAGCTCGCCGACCGGGCGGCCCGCGCCGGCGCGGAGATCCGCACGGCGACGCGGTTCGATCGGATAGTCGGGCGCGCCGACGGGCGCACCGTCGTCGCGGCGACCGGTCCGGATCGAGAGCGGCTGGAGATCGCGGCGCGCCTGGTGGTGGGCGCCGACGGGGTCGCCACGGCCGTGGCGCGCGCGTTCCGGCTCCGCCGGCCGGTGGAGATCCTTCCCGCCTTCGAGGCCGAGTTCCCCCAGAGCCCGGGCGACCCGGACGCGGTCGAGGTCTACCTGGGCCGGAAGTTCGCGCCGGGGCTGTTCGGTTGGTGGATCCCCGATGGGTCGGGCGGGGCCCGGGTGGGCGTCGCGGCCGACGCCGATGGAACGAGCGCCCGCGTCTACTTCGACCACCTGCTCGAGTACCTGGCGCGGCGCTTCGGCACCCGGCTCGCGAATCCCACGGCGTACCTGGTCTCGGGGATCCCGATCGGCGACGTGCCCCGCACGTCGGGCGACGGGGTCGCGCTCGTCGGAGACGCCGCCGCGCAGGTGAAGCCACTGAGCGGCGGCGGGATCTTCACCGGGATGCGCTGCGCCGAGATCCTCGCGTCCGTCGCGGACGACGCCCTCCGCCGCGGCGACCTCTCCGCCACCGCCCTCGCCGAGTACGACCGCCGCTGGCGGGCCGAGCTCGGGGAGGAGTTCAAGCGGGCGCTGCACCTCCGGCGCGTGTTCACGCGACTCACGGACGACGAGCTCGATCGCATTGTCGCCGCCCTCCGATCCGCCGGACTGACGGAGACGATTGTGGCCTTCGGGGACATCGACTTCCCGTCGAACGTCGCCGGCCGGCTGCTGCGGCAGTCGCCCTCGCTCGTCCGGCTGCTACCGAAGGCGCTCGGCGCCTACTGGTCGTCCGCGCCCTTGCGGGTCCCGGACCTCGAGGACGAGGTCCGCCGGAAGTAGAACCAGGCGCCCAGGCCGACTAGGATCGTGCCGCTCGCGGCCAGGCCCGCGAGGATCCAGGGGAACGTCGAGCTCGCGACGACGACGGAGGTCTCGGGCAGGACGCCCGAGACGCCCAGGACGGACAGGTTGAGCGTCGCCGTCCCGTTCGAACCCTCGGTCGCCGCGGCCCACTGCCCGGCGGTGAACCAGCCGCGCGACTGGAGCCGGTACGCGGTCCCGTTCGCGGTGAAATCGAGCTCGGTGCGGACCGCGAACGCGCCGACGGGGGTCGTGCTCGAGGTCGCGACGCCGACCTGACCGACGTACCGTGCGCCCGGCGCCAGCGCGCCCACCGGCACCGTCACCTGGGCCGCCGAGGAGGTCGCGTTCGAAAGCAGGGGAGCGCCCGACACCGGCACGGTCGAGGTCGCGTTCCCCGGGAACGCGTTGAACGCGTAGACCGCGAGGGTCAGGGTCGCGCCGGCGAGCGACGCCGTGAGGGGATCGACTACCGAGAACGAGATCTTCCCCGAAGCCCCGGGCGCCAGCACCGGGCCCGAGAGATTCCCGAGCAGGATCGCGCCGTCGCCGATCGGGAGCGGCGGGTACGGCGCGGCGCGGACCGGCGAGGGCATCGCGAGCAGGAGGATCAGCACGACCGCGACGACCGCGATCCGCCCGACGATCGGTGCGTTCCGCCGGCGTTCAGGCACCGGGCTCCTCCGGGAACCGCCCGCTCTCGGCGAGCGCGACGAGTCGCCGGATCCGCTCGATCGCCTGTCGCTGGCCCCGGCGCCCTCCGGGGCCGAGGAACCCGGCCGCCGCGACCGGCCGGCGCTCCTCGAGCGCCGCGGCCTTGTAGAGGGCGCGCGCGAGGCTCCGGGGCCGACCGGTGACCGCCACCGCGTTCAGGTCCGCGCGGAACTCCTCCCGCGCCGTGAGGCGGTCGGCGAGGTACGCGAGGACCGGGTCCCAGCGGACGAGCCGCGCGAGCGTGCGGAAGAAGGTGAGGTAGCGGCCGTCGAGCTCCACGAGGTGGCCGAGCTCGTGTGCGACGACCGTCTCCACCTCGTCCGGAGTCAGCCGGTGGAGCAGCTCGTCCGAGACGAGGATGACGTTGCGGCGGCGGACCAGCGCGCGGCCGCCGGGCTCGATCAGAGTGAACGAGAACGCCTCGACCCGGGGCGCGGCGTATGACAGGAGGTCCGTGGGCACCCGCGGGGTGGGCAGTCGGTCCGGCCATTCGAGGGGTCGCGGCCGGCGGACCGCAAGGTACCCCCGTCCGACCATCTGGCTCAGGATGAACGCCGTGAGGAAGATCCCGAAGGCCCCGATCGCACCAAGGAGCCAGAGTCCGGCGAAGCTGGGGTCGAAGATCGCCGCCGGGGCCGCGGCGAGCAGGACCATCGCCGGCCAGCCGCCGTTGGCGACGACCCACACGAGACCGGTGGTCGCCACGAACGCCCAGAGCGCCAAGAACACGGCCGCCAGGCGGAAGACGACGGTCGAGGTGGACCGCCGCATCGCGACGAGGAGACCGACGCCGACCGACGCCCACGCGAGGGCCAGGAGGTAGAGCAGGCCCTCCCCCGGCATCGCCATCGAGGCCCCTCCCCGTCAGTTCAGGCCGAGCCGTCGCCGGAGCTCCCGCTCCTCGGACGGGTTCAGCTTCGCAATCTCCTCGTTCAAGTGGACCACGCCGGCCGGGCCGAACATGGCCACGACCCCCTTAAGCAGGTTGATGAGGTACTTCCGCTCGACCTCCGCAGCCCGGTAGACGTAGCGCTCGCCGCCCCGGCAGGTCTCGCGGCGGCGGTGGACGAGGCCCTTCTCGTAGAGGCGCGACAGGATCGTGGCGACCGTGGTGTAGGCGACCCGGGTCCCCTCGGTCTTGAGCTCCTCCCGGACGTCGCGGGCTGGCGCCTCCCCCAGCCGGCGCACGGCGAGGAGCACTTCCGATTCGAGCGAGCCGAGCACCGAGCCTCCGGGGAAGGGTACCACCGCGCGGGGGGCTTAAGAGCCGTGCCCGAGGCGAACGAACGAATACGAACTTACCGTGCGGAAATCGCGTGCAGCCGCGCCCTCGGGCAACGGTTTATGGCGAGGGTCGCATCGCGCGGCCGATGCCCGACGGGGGGTCTCGGCCCGAGTCGATCCTCGACCTCGTCGGCAACACGCCGCTCGTGCCCCTGCGGCGCGTCGCGTACGGTGTCCCCTACCGGGTGCTCGCGAAGCTCGAGTACCTGAACCCGGGCGGCTCGGTGAAGGACCGTATCGGGGCGGCGATGATCGACCGCGCCGAGAAGGAAGGCCTGCTGAAGCCGGGCGGCACGATCGTCGAGGCGACCAGTGGGAACACCGGCGTCGGGCTCGCGCTCGTCGCGGCCGTCCGGGGCTACCGCGTCGTGTTCGTGATCCCGGACAAGATGAGCACGGAGAAGATCCGGCTCCTGCGGGCGTACGGGGCTCGCGTCGTCGTGACGCCCGCCGGCGTGCCCCCGGACCACCCCATGAGCCACTACTCGGTCGCGCGGCGGCTCTCCCGCGAGCTGCCCGGCGCCTACTATCCCAACCAGTACGAGAACCAGGCCAACCCGGAAGCCCACTACCGGACGACCGGGCCCGAGATCGACCGCGACGGCGGCCCCGAGCTCGCCGCCGTGATCGGTACCGTCGGGACCGGCGGGACGATGAGCGGGGTCGGACGCTACTTCAAGGAACACCGGCCCTCGGTCCGCATCGTCGGTATCGACCCGGCGGGGTCGGTGCTCGGGACCTACTTCCGGACGCACGAGCTGATCCGCGCGCACCCGTACTTGGTCGAAGGCATCGGCGAGGACATCATCCCGAAGTCGATCCACTTCCAGTACCTCGACGAGTTCGTGGAAGTGAACGACAGCGAGTCGTTCCTGATGGCGCGCCGCCTGGCCCGCGAGGAAGGGATGTTCGTGGGAGGCTCGTCGGGTTCCGCCGTGGCCGGCGCGCTCCGGTGGCTCGGGAAGCGCCCGCTCCCGGAGGGCGCCACGGTCGTCGTCCTCCTGCCGGACTCGGGCGACCGGTACCTTTCGAAGTTCTACTCGGACGACTGGATGCGGGAGAAGGGCTTCCTCGACATCGGCTCCACCGCCCGGGACCTCCTCGCGCGCAAGGGGCCGACCCCGGCCCTGGTGACCGCGGACCCGACCACGGTGGTCCGCGACGCGCTGGCCCAGCTCCGCCATTACGGGATCTCGCAGATGCCCGTGCTCGCTGGCACCCAGAACGTCGGCAGCATTCAGGAGGACGAGATCCTGCGCCGCGGGCTCGCGGACGAGACGGTCTTCGAGCGGGCGATCGCGAGCGTCGTGCAGCCGCCCTTCCCCGAGGTCGGGGCGGACACGCCCGTCGCCGACGTGCTCCACCGGCTCCGCGAGGAGAAGGTGCTCCTGGTTCGGGACCCGGCCACGGGCACGCCGATCGGCGTCCTCACGCGGCACGACCTCGTCGGCTTCCTCTCGGAACAGGGGGTCGCGCATGCGGTTTGATACCCGACTGATCCACGAGGCCCAGCCCCCCGATCGCCTCACCGGCGCGGTGAACGTTCCCATCTATCTGTCCAGCACGTTCCGCCAGATCGCGCCGAATCGGAACCTGGG
>JASIBA010000037.1 GCA_030041735.1 Thermoplasmata archaeon
AAGTGGCAGTGGCCGGACGGGGGATGGAACTGCTCGAAGGCTTCCGACGCGCACGTCTCCTCGTTCATGGAGACCCTGACGCCGCTGCGGGGCCTCGCGGCCTATGCGGCTGCGACCGGGTCGGCGCGGGCCGAACGCGCTGCACGGCGGGCGACGGAGGTCTTCCTGGAACGTCGGATGTTTCGACGGAGGCAGAACGGGCATGTGATGCGCGCCCGGTTTCTGCAACTGCATTACCCGCTGTATTGGTACTACGATGTGCTCGGGGGCCTGAAGGCCATCGCGGAGGCCGGCCGTATCGAGGATCCCCGCTGCGCCGAGGCCCTGGACTGGCTCGAACAACGCGAGCTCCCGAGTGGGGGATGGCCCGCCGACGCCCGGTTCTACCGACTCGCTCGGACGTACGAGTTCGGCGGCGAGTACGTGGATTGGGGAGCGCCCGCAGCGGGCCGGGTCAACGACTGGGTCACTACGGACGCGCTCCACGTTCTCGGCGCGGCCGGTCGACTGGGCATCTGAGCGAACGAACGTCGCGGTGACCGGTGCAAGGATGATCAGGTCAATCCCCCCCGGGCGGGTGAGCGATGCCCGGAGATGCGACGAGCTCTTCGGGCGCTGGGACCCGATGTTTTCCGAAACCGTCGATCGAACACGCAGAAGGAGGGTCGAGGCCATCCTCGAGGCCATGAGCGCCGCGGTCGGCGAGCCGGCCCGTGTCATCGACCTTGCAAGTGGTCCAGGTCCCGTGACCGCGCGAGTGCTACGGCGATTCCCCGGCTGCCACGTGGTCGCGGTGGACACCGACCCCGTCCTGGTGCAAGTAGGTCAGATCGCGCTCCGCCGGTACCGACCTCGGGTAGAGTGGGTGCTGGCGGACCTTCGCAAGGAGGCGTGGGCCGCGAATCTCGAACGAAATAGCTTCGACGCGGTTGTGTCTTCGCTTGCTCTCCACTGGTTCTATCGAACCGAGATCCGGGCCATACTCCGGACCGCGCGAGTACTCCTCCGGTCGGGTGGAGTGCTGCTCAACGGCGACTTCCTGCCTGCCCGACGACCAGTAGCAGGACCGGCCGGTTCTTCGCATGTTCCGCGACCCTCGGGAGCCGGCTCGAGTTCCGCCAGGAATGTGACGGACTTCAAGCGACGTTGGACCGACTGGTGGAGCGTCGTGGTCGCGACCCCGGCGCTGGCCGCCGCGCTGCGCGAGAGGGAGCTCCGGCTGCCGGGGCCGCTGCCCCCTCGACGAACCAGCGGCCCGAAGACGCCAGCGACGCTGGAGTGGCACGAGCAGGTGCTTCGGTCCGTGGGGTTCCGACGGGTGGTGGTGAGTTGGCAGGATCGGGACTTCCACGTCTTGGCGGCGCTCCGGTAGTCGGGCGGCGAGATCGACCCACGACCTGTGCCACGTTGCGAACTCGGATCCGCCCCTGTCGGATTATTATCCCGCTGCGGTCTCCGCCGGCAGATCGGCGGGGTTACTCCGTCGAGCGGAACGAGCGCTACCCATGAGCGACGCGATCTACGATGAGCGCTACTCCCGTCCCGGTCTCTACTGGGGAAGCAAGCCGACCGGCCTGGCACGTGACGTCGCGCGCATCGTGCGCTCGCTTCCGAGCCCGCCGCGCACGCTGATCGACCTGGGTTCCGGCGAGGGCCGAGACTCGATCTACTTTGCCCGGCTCGGCCTCCGGGTCCTAGGCGTGGATATCTCGACCGTGGGGGTACGCAAGGCGGAGCGACGCGCGTCCCGGCTGAGGTCCAAACCTCGCTTTCAGATAGGGGATATCCGGACTTACCAACTCAGCCGCCGATGGGATGTGGTGTTTTCCTCGGGCGTCTTGAACAACCTCCCCCGGCGAATCCGGGGGGCCCGATTTGAGCACTTCAAGGCGAACACTGCGCCGGGAGGCATCAACGCCATGAACGCGGACGTAGAGAAGCCCTACATCCCGCCCCAGACGACGAATCCCCACGCGTCTCCGTTTCGCTCGGGGGAGCTCTTGGGCTACTACTGGGACTGGGAAATCCTGGACTCCGGACAGGGGGAGTTCGTCTCGACCGCGAGCGGCATTCCGCACCGGAAGGCCATGGACATGGTGATCGCGCGGAAACCCCCCGCCTCTGCGTAGCGCTTCCTGCCCGGCGGTCCCGTGCCTACGAGCCGCGCCGACGCATCATCGCGGGCCCCGGAGGACGAGCCCGGACGGTCCCCCGAACCGGGGTCGCGACGCCATCCCCGGGGCCGCACGGCGACCAAAAGCCGTCGGTGGAGCGCCCTCTTCTGAGGACCCCTATTCGAACGACACTTCCAAAGTTCCTGACCCAGGGATCACCGGACCCACGCCGACGCGCTCCTCCGACCATCTCGTCACCGCGGCGTGGGCGGGCGAGGAACGGATCGGGGTTTCCGGCGGGCGCGGGGGCGGACGTATCGCTGGACGAGCGCGACCAGCGCTTGACTCTCCGTGAGATATCGACGTGCCTCGGCGCGGCTCTGGAAGACATCGCTCGCAGTCTTGCCTCCCAC